>JARLFZ010000039.1 GCA_031296305.1 Occallatibacter sp.
ATTCTCAGCGCGCACATCGCCGGCGACGATTATGTGGCTTATGGCGACGCGCATCGCAGGGCCGCGCCCTCGGGTGACGTGCTCTACCGCTTCGGCAAGGCGGTGCACGACGACGAATTGGAGGCTTTCGGCGCTTTTTATGCGGAGAAGAGCGGATGGAATGCGCAGGGGCCCGGTCTGGAGAGCGCGTTGCATGAGAGCCTCACAAGTCTGTCGCGCTCGCTGCCCGCGGTGCTCGAGGCCGAGGAGGTTCGCGGCGCAAAAAGGCACGATGTGCTGGTGCGCGACGCGTGGTATCCCGACTTTGGTTTAATGACGGCGCGCGAGAAAGCCGGCTCGACCGAAGGCATGTACGTGGCTGTACTAGCTTCGAACAACGGTCGCAGCCACAGCCACAACGACACCGGGAATTTCGTGATTTATCTCGACGGGCAGCCGGTGGCGATTGACGTAGGCGTGGAGCAGTACACGGCCAAGACCTTCGGGCGCGACCGTTATGCCATTTGGACGATGCAGTCGGCGTATCACAATCTGCCCACGGTGGGCGGCGTGATGCAGCAGAACGGCGTGGAGTTCGAGGCGACGAATCGGGAGTACGAGACCGACGATCGGCACGCCACGGTTTCGTTCGACATCTCCAGAGCGTATCCGAAGGAAGCGGGCATTAAGAAGTGGGTGCGCACGGTGACGCTGGATCGCGTGGGGCATCGCGTGGTGATTGAGGAGGATTTTGAGTTGGAGCGACCGGAAGAGGTGACGCTCTCAATTATTACGCCCTGCAAACCAAGGACGGACCGATACGGGGCAATAGGCTTGCAGCCTCTGACCAGCGGTGGACGAGGTGCAATCCTGGAGTTCCCGGTCGAAACGGACCCCGACTTCGAAACCATCCAGCTTACCGATTCTGGGCTTCGCGAGTGCTGGGGCGCGGAGGTCTACCGAATCCTGCTCAAATCTTCTGGGGGCCTCCGCCAGCTAGTTCTCCCGCCCCAGCCGCAAACTGTCTCCAAGGGAAAGTGGACCTATTCATTCAGCCCGGGATTTGCCCCGCCCAAATAGAACGGGTGGATTCCGACTCGCTCTGCGGCGATTGAGAATCCACCCGAAGGTTGAGGCCTCAAGGATTACAAGACCCGTTTCGATCTCTTACTGCGGATTGACCAGATGATGCGCAATCGCAAACAAAGCCAACTCGAGCCGAGTTGACACGCCGGTCTTGTCGAAAATATTCGAGAGATGGCGCTTGACGGTTTCTTCGCTCAGTGTGAACTGCTTGGCGATGTCGCGGTTGGAGCAGCCCTCTACGATGCAACCGACAACCTCAAGCTCACGCGGCGTGAGGCCGTAGGTTTTGCGTTGCGGCACCGCGGCCTGCTGCATCAGATCGTGCAGGGCGGTGACGAGATTGACCACGCGCTTGCCGCCGATCCAGTAGTCGCCGGCGTGTACGGTGCGGATGGCAGTTTGCAAATGGCTTGCGAGCGCGTCTTTGAGCACGATGCCGCGCGCCCCGATGTGCAGCGCCTCAATGATCTGCTGCGTGGTGATGGTAGAGGTTAGCAGCAGAATTTTGGCCGTCGAAGGGCCGTTCATGATCGCGCGCATGGCCTCTAGCCCCGGCATGCGCGGCATGGAAACATCGAGAAGAAGAATATCGGGTTGCTTTTCGAGGGTTTCTGTAATGGCCTCGTCGCCATCGGTGGCGTCGCCCACGACTTCAAAGCCCTCGGATTCCGTGAGCATGTTGCGCACGCCAATGCGGACGACTGGGTGGTCATCCGCCAAGACAATTCGAATCGGTCGATCCATGTTGGCTACGTGCCTCCGCGCAAGCCAGCCCTCGCATAATGAGACGCGACAGGTCAGGCAGGCATCTCAGCATCCAGCATATTCTGTAACCGGCGGGCGGCGGCGCGTAAATCGTTGAGTAAAGCTGCGCTGTTATCCAACTGGTTATCCCCGGACTGGCCTTCCCAAGACTCGAGCCGCGCGCCCAGCCGTGCGGCCTGCAGAGCTCCGGCCATGCCGCAGCCGCCTTTGATGGCGTGGCCGATGCGCCGGACCTCGGCGCCGTCGCCTTTGGCCATAGCAGCCGCGAGCGCCTCAACGCGCAGGCCGAGATCGGTGACAACGGCCTGATACACCTCGCGCACCGCGGCCTCGGACATGAGTGTGCGCAACTGGGCGAGAGTTTCCCGGCTGACTGCAGGTTCATTGGGATCGAGGCCGTCTGTATTGACCGGCGAGTCACCACGCTCCGGCTTGCCGCCATCGAGGAGCTTGCGGAAGCCATCAGCGCTGAAGGGCTTCAGCAGAAAGCCGTCGGCGGATGCCGTCAATTCCTGCGGCGGGTTACTGCCGCTGACAACATAGACGCGCGCGTGGCTGCACGCGCGCAACGCGCCGATTAACTGCGTTCCGCTAAGGCCCGGCATCTGCGAATCCATCAGGATGACATCGGGCCGAAGCGCCTGTGGCCGGCCTTCCGCGGCGGTCAGCAACGCAAGGGCAGCGGCGCCATCCTCGGCGGTGTGAACGGTGTAGCCATTCATGGTCAGAACCGTGGCTGTCACTTCACGGCTAACCAAGTCATCGTCGATGAGCAGTACCAGGGGGAGCGCGTTCTGAGAGGTGCGCTCGAACATACATCTAGTGTGCATCTTGCGCGCGGCGGTGCGGTAGAAAATCTTGCCCTGGTAATCGAGTTGGTTCTGATGCGTGGGCGCACCATCCCACTCATATCCCTAAAAAAGCGCAGAAAAGGATGGGGCACCGACGCAGCAATTCATTGCCGAATCAATTGTGCGAAGCATCAGCCGCCGCAGGCAAGCCTAGCGACGAGGCCGCAGGCAGATCCTGGCCGCTATGCCACGCGCGAACCGCCGTCTCAAACTCATTGCCGCGGCGCTGCCACCGCTCGATTTCCAGGTCGTAGCGGACGGTGACGTTGTTGAGCCAGTAAGGACGATTTTCACCGAGCCAAACCTGGCTGTACTCGGCCTTGAGCGCCGAATAGCCGTCGCGCAGGTCCTGGCAACGGCCATTGTTGCTGCTGATCTCCTCGAGCATTTGGTTCGCAGACCTGCGCTGCGTCTTGTCGTGCTGTTGCGCCACGGCCTGTGCGTAGTCCGAAGCGATCTCCTGGGCAAGCTGGAACTTGAGGCCGATGAAATCCAGACGGCGCGCGCCGAGGTCCATGGCGGTAAGCGCGTCAGTCTGGAGAAGTCGGGGATTGCCGGCGCGGGCCTGCGCCAGCAAGACGATGGCGTGCTCGGCATGAAGGCGCAGATTGTGTGCCTGCGGCAGCAGCTTCGCAGAAACCTCCTGCCCCTGCGCGCTCCAGGGATCGAGCCAGAAAAGCTCGTCGCTGTTCATGTGGGTCTTGGCGGCGCTGAGAGCCTCCGTGGCGGCCATCAGTTCTTTTTCGGCTTCGTTGATTTTTCCTGTGGGATCGAGATGGAAGATAGCGCCGTAGGCGTCCTGGTAATTTGCGATGGAACTCTCGCCGGGCTGCCACGCCGCCACCGCACCGAAAAGCACGCCGTACCAATCCATGTTGAAGAGGCCTTCACCGTCGTCGTTCCACACGGTGGTGAGCGCGCCGGTCGATCCCAGCCGCTGCCCGTCGCGAATGAATCCCTGAATATTCCAGAGCGCGGTCTTGGCCACGGGATAGACCTCGTTCCAATTCGCGTCGCCGGGCGCAACCCAGGTTTCGATGCCGTTCTTGGCAAAGGGCTCGATCATTTTGTCGAAGCCGCTCGTGCTCCAGTAATTCCAGGGCACCGCGATCATATCTTTGGGCAGGCCGGAGACGGCGTCGGGATTGGCGTCGCCGATATCGCCCCAGAAAAGCAGGCGGCGGTTGAGAGGCGCGAGCTGGTCGTGAATCTGCTTGAGGAAGTCGACGTATACCGGCCCGTAGCCCTTCTGCTCCACCGCCTCGCGGGTGCGGCCTAAGCCGAGGTCGAAGGTTTCGTCGGCGCCGATGTGGATGAAGGGAGATGGAAACTCCTGCGCGATCTCGGTGAACCAATCTTTGATGAGCGGAAGCGTGCCGTCCTGGCCGGGCGCGAGCACATGGCCGTGCGGAGTTTCCGCAAGATCCTGGTAGAGCTCGTATTTGAGCACGTGATGCAGATGGCCGAAAGATTCCTGCTCGGGGATGATCGTGACGTGATACTGGCGGGCGTAGGCCACCAGCTCCGCAGCCTCGGCGGGAGTAAGAGAACTGCCGGGCGGCGCGGCCAGTGGCTGGTTGGGATAAAGCAGCGTGTGCTCGAAGTATGGCGAGTAGATGTTGATCTTGAACGCGGCGAAGACGCGAATCTGACGCTTCTGGAATTCGAGCGTGGGAAACGGGCCGCGCGAGAGGTCGTCGTCAATGCCCCTGTATTTCATCGCAGGCCAGTCGCGCGCCGTGCCCGTCGGCAGCACGCGGGCCGCGCCGGGCAATGGCAGCAATTGCTTGAAGGTCTGCACGCCGTAAAAGACACCCGCGCCGGTGGCGCCGACAATCGTGGCTTCGTGCTGTTCGACGATCAGAACGTAGCCCTCCGACTCCATCACCGCATCGAAGGCGAGATGATTGCGCACCAGAATAGCCGTCGCTCCCGCGGAGTCCGTACGCAGGAGCGAGATGCGATAAGGCGGCTGCGCGGCCGCATGCGAATCCTCAGCGGACGGCGCGATGCGCTTGATCGCGTCCTCAAGATCGCGCGCGGCGAACTCATCTTGTGCATCGTGGCCGGGGACAGCGACCAGAACCCTGGCCGGGAAATTGGTGGTCTGCCCAAAATTGGCCTCGCGCGGCGCGGGCAGAAGCTTCAACTGCGTTTGCGCGGCGCAGAGTGCACACGCCGTGACAAGGCAGAGGAGCGTTACGACGATTCGGAAGGAAGCGAAGAAGGAGGATTTGCGACTTGCCAATTGCGACCGCCTTGAGTTGAGGGGTTTTGAGCAGATGGACCCGATGCGACCATTGTAGACTGGGGAATCGCCAGGTTTTGCTCTTCGGCAAGCGGCTCTGCCCTCGCCGTGCACCGAGTTGTGAAAGGGGTAGATCAAAGAGATGAGCGCCACCGGCTCTCCGCATGCAATCACGCCGCCCGATTCTGCCGCGATACGCCGCTACAATGCATTTCTGCTGCTGGTGGCCGGCCTGGGCGGTCTGCTCTACGGGATCGATGTTGGCATCATTGGCGGAGCGTACCCCTACCTCGCTGCGACGTCGGGCCTGACCGCGTCGCAGCTCTCGGTCATTGTGGCGGCGGTGCTGCTGGGCAGCGTGCTGTCCACTCTCTTTGCCGGGTTGCTGGCCGACTGGATGGGCCGCAAGCCGCTGATGATTCTGAGTGGCTGCACGTTTGCGCTGAGCATTCCCATCATTGCGCTCTCGCAGGGCTACGCGCCATTGTTCTTCGGCCGCCTGCTGCAGGGCATGAGCGGCGGACTCATTGGCGTTGTGGTTCCGCTGTATCTCGCCGAATGCCTCTCCGCATCGAATCGCGGAAAGGGCACAGCGATTTTTCAATGGCTGCTAACGCTGGGCATTGTGGCCGCGGCGCTCATCGGCATGTACTTCAGCTATCGCGTGGCGGCCGTGACAAAGCTCAACGATGCAACGGCCCTGTCCCATTTTGAAGATCATGCATGGCGCAGCATTTTCTGGGTTTCGCTGCCGCCAGGGCTGTTGTTTGTGCTCGGTGGATTCTTTGTGACCGAGTCGCCGCGCTGGCTGTTCCTGCGAAACCGCAAGGAACACGCTTACGCGGCGCTGCTGAAATCACGAAGCCCGGAGCAGGCGTCGCGGGAACTCGAAGAGATGGAAGCTACGGCGCACGCGGCCGCAAGCTCGAGCGGCGCGCGGGTCCGCGATTCGCTGCTGCGACGCAAATACTTGATCCCCTTCCTGCTGGCCTGCGTCATTCTCGCCTTCAACCAGGCCACGGGCATCAACTCCATCATCGGGTACAACGCGGGCATTCTGCTGCAAAGCGGGTTGAGCGATCTTGCGTCGCACTGGGGCTACGTGATTTTTACGGTGATGAATTTCCTCGCGACCACGATCGGCATGGTGCTGGTGGACCGCAAGGGCCGCAAGTTCCTGCTGGTGATGGGCACATGCGGGGTGATCGTGGCCACGGCCGGCGTGGGCCTGCTGTTCAGAACCACGGAAAAGGTCGGCGTGGATTGCCGCAATGCCGTGCAAGCGATGGCCGGGCCCAATCAGGAAATGACTTTGCGCTTCGACGCCGCCGCGGCAAACCGTCTTATCGGTGGCGATGACACCCTCGGCATCACGGAAAATGACGCGTCGCTGGTAGTGATTTATTCCTACGGCGACTTCACTTGTGCGACAAATTATGTCCGCTCAGACGATGCGGCGGCCGCGCCCATCAAAATCACGCGCGCCAGTTGCGTGCCGGCGAACAAGATCGTCGCGCTCTTCAGCAATCCCTTTGCGAACCTCGCGGCCGCACAGACCGCCCCGCTGAAAATTGAAAAGGCGCTGCTCGGCGGAGTGCCCGACGCCCGCCATGGCTGGCTCGTGGCCATCGGGCTTTACCTGTTCATCGCGTTCTACGCCCTGGGACCGGGCGTGGTCGTGTGGCTGGCGTTGAGCGAGCTCATGCCCACGCGCATCCGCTCCAACGGCATGAGCGTTGCGCTGGTTCTGAACCAGATGGTTTCGACCACGCTCGCCGCCATCTTTCTGCCCTTCGTCAGCAAGCACGGCTACTCGTCAATCTTCTTCCTGTTCGCCGGCTGCACGGTCGTCTACATGTCCGTCGCGGCATTCTTCCTGCCGGAGACCAAGGGCAAGACACTCGAAGAGATTGAGGCGCACTTTGAGGGAAACGCAGTTCGTAGCTCGTAGCTTTTCATTCCGGGCGCGGTCTCATTTTTCCACGACAGCCTTTGACAGATTCCGCGGGCGGTCCACGTCGACGCCGTGCTCCAGCGCCATGAAGTAGGCGAAGAGCTGCAGCGGCACGACTTCAAGGATGGGCAGCAGGTATTCGCTGGCTCGCGGAATAAAAATACAATCGTCCGCGAGCGCGGGAACCTCTATGTCTCCGGCATCAGCCAACGCAATGACGCGCGCGCCCTGCGCTTTCATGTCGGCGAGAAGCTGCAGAGTTTTTTCGTAGCGCAATACTGAGGCTTCAAGCGCGCGATCAATTGTCGCGAGCACAACCAGCGGCACGCGATCGCTGACCAGCGCGTTGGGGCCGTGCTTGAGCTCGCCTACCGGGTAGCCCTCGGCGTGCACGTAAGACGATTCCTTCAGCTTGAGTGCGCCCTCGCGGGCGATGGCATAGTGGATGCCGCGGCCGAGGTAGAGAAAGGTCACGGCCGATGCGTATTTGCGCGCCAGCGCGGCCGCCTGATCGCGCCACGCATCAAGTTGCGCGGCGAGCTCGCCGGGAAGTGCGCTGAGTTCGGCGATGTGCGCAGAGACAGCGGCCGAATCCATGCGGCCCAGGCGCACACCTTCGTAAAGCGCCAGCAGATAGAGCACGGCCAACTGGCAGGTGAAACTTTTGGTGGCAGGAATGGCTTTTTCCACGCCCGCGGCCAACGGCATGGAGACATCGGCCTCGACGGCCATCGTGGATTCGGCGTGATTGGTAATGGCGAGGGACTTGTGGCCCTGGCGATGCGCTTCTTCAAGCGCGGCGAGCGTGTCGCTGGTTTCGCCGGATTGCGAGAGGACAAGCACGCTGGGATGGCGGAGATCGACGTAGCCCGGCCCGCCGCGGCAACAGTACTCGCTCGCGTATTCAACGTCGACCGCGAGACCGCAAAGGTCTTCGAGAAGAATTTCGCCGTAGAGGCCACTATGCCGGCTTGATCCGCTGGCGGCGATGAGGACTTCGCCCGCGGCGTTGGGCCAGTTGGCGAGACGCGCGGCAACTTCCGGCTTCAACGACTGGCCGGAAAGATAAAGCTGCAGCGTGCGCTCGAGCGCTTCAGGCTGCTCGTAGATTTCGCGCAGCATTGCATGAGGAAAGGTGGGCATGGCTTTCGATTCAGTGACAGTAGGCCTGCGTGAAGAGCAGGCTCCTTACTCATGATAGCTGCTGCGATTCAGCATTCAGCTGCCGACGCCAAGCAGGCGCGATACAGGGCGCATATCCCCCGCCTCCAGGGCTTCGTAGACGTACCGAAGTTGGTGGAGGGTTGCGGTGAGCTGTTCTATGGATTCCTTCTCGCCTTCTTCGGCCACGACATCTTCGGAGTCGATTTCGCCAGCGGGGTCGCCTGCGCCCTCATCGCGAGGGTTGGAGGCGGCATCTGACGGCGCTTCTTCCTCTTCTTCCTCTTCTTCGACCTCGTTTTCCTCTTCGTTTTCGTCTTCCTCTATTTCGTCTTCGTCGTCCTCGAGATCATCGTCATCATCGAAGGCGATTTCATCGCCATCTTGAGTCTCGGAAATGCCTTCGACGGTGTCGAAGCCGATGGCCCAACTGCCGTGATCGACGCTTTGCAAAGCGAGTTGCAGGCCGTAGAGGAGAGTGGATACGCTTTGGCGGTCGATGGTTTTGTTGACGAAAGCGCGCAGCACGCGGGTGATGGTGAGCTGGACGGCGCAGCGGTCCTCGAGGAAGGGAATGTCAAAGGAATCGATCAGGCTGACGGGTTGTTTGGCGGCCCGGTGCAGTTGCGAGTGGAAAAAGCAGAAGTACTCGCCCCTGAGGGCGTGGGCACGGCATTGCTTGCCGGACGGCATGATGTGCCGACATTCGGGTTTCATTCTCTGCTCCTTTGCGCACCGACTACCCCCGCCCCTATACGCCGTATCTCCATATTTGAAAACACAGGAGTTATGGGAGGGGTATATACCAGGGGCTACGGGCCTTTCGGTCTGCTCCCGAGGTCTCTTCGGGGGCTAAGACGAGCTTAGAGAATTTGCGGAGTTAATCTGCAGCGAAAAGGCTCGATTAAGTTATTTGGATTCAGTCGGCTTTAGAAATGGGCCCTTGACTTCCGAAGGGATGGGGTAGGGAGCCGATACAAGCTGACTGCCTGCCGTGGTCTCCGAATGCCACGCTGTCATCCGGAGACCGCGCTTCCCGGGGGGGTGCGAGCAGCGCCAAGAGCAACCGCAGATCCCTCGCTGCGCTCGGGATGACAACCGCTTTGGTCTGTGCTAAGGCTGGCGAGGGCTCGCGTTGTTCATTGTGGGCGAATGACAGCCGCTTGCGCGGTTGTTTGGGTGCGGCGGCTGCTAGAGCAGATGGAAGTCTACGCGGACGGCGATCGCGACGGGAACGGGTTTGCCATCTTTGGTGCCTGGCTTGAAGCGGTATTGGCGGATGGCTTCCATGGCTTTTTCGTCGAGGCCCATGCCGAGCGCGCGAATGATGTGCACATTCTGCGGATTTCCGTGCGCGTCGACGATGATGCCCACGACGCAGACGCCCTGATACTTCTGGCGGCGGGCCTCGTCAGAGAACTCGGCTTCACGCTCGTAGATGAGCGTAGGCGCAACGACCCCCGACTGGCCGGGATAGAAGATGCCGCTGCTGTCGCCGGGGCCCCAGCCAAGCGGGCCGGTGCCGGGGCCGTATTGGCCGTACTTCCCTGTGCCGACGCCGTTGGGGCCCCCGGGACCGCTGGAGATGAGTGTCGCGTTTGTGGAGCCGTGCACGCCGATCGAGGGCATTGTGCTGTCGTCGGGCAAGCGAATGGCGATGGTGGACTCCTCGGCCAGCTTGGGCTGCACGATCACGGGAATGATGGGCGGAGCCAGAGGCGTGGCGGAGTAGGGCGGAGTGCGGCCTTCGGTGGGCGGCACCGGATCGTTGGAGCCGGCGCCGTTACCGCCGTTGGAGGCGGAGTGCGGCGCGAAGATTTGCAGGTCGTAGAGGTGGATCGGAGCCGCGTTCGGCGGCGGCACGAAGCGAGTGATAACGGCTTTCATGCCGAGCAGGATAAACAAGGCTACGATGCTGCCATTGACGACGGTTGCCGTGCCGATGGCCCACGGATTGGTGTGCGCTGCCATGCGGTCAGACAAGAGCGCGAAGGCCTGGCTTTCACGCGATAGGGCGCGAGAGCGCGAGAAATCGGAGCGATGCATAGACACCTCTGGCGCGCGATCAATGGCTGGGCGGATTCCGGGTTCAGAGCGGAGCGAGTGAAGAATTCCTCGAAGCCTCGATGTTCGATAGACGAAATGCACGGAGAGTGGTTATCGAAGATGGCGCATGTTTATGCGCCGCGAGCAGCGCCAAGAGCAACCGCAGATCCCTCGCTGCGCTCGGGATGACAACCGCTGGCGCGGTTGTCTCTTAGGAGTTCATGCGGTTATCTCTCAGGAGTTCAAGCGGTTGCTTCTCAGGAGTCCATGCGGTCCAGGGCTCGGCGGTAGTCGGCTGGCTCGCAGTCGTACCAGTTACGGCTGAGATCGGTCCAGGTTGGGTTGGCGGCCTCGATGAGGGCGATCTTCTTTGAGCGTCGCCAGCCTTTGAGTTCCTTTTCGCGCGCAATTGCTTTCTGCACATCTTGATGGTTCTCGAACCAGACCAGGCGGTCGCAGTTGTAGCGCGCGGTAAAGCCGTCTTCTTCCTTCCATTTGTGCTGGAAGACGCGTTTCTGGAGGTCGCCGGTGATTCCGATGTAGAGCGTATGGCTGCGGCTGGCCATGATGTAAGTAAAGTAGGCGCCTTCGTGCATGTGCACATGGTACGCCGGCGGACGGCGAGAAAAGCAACCGCAGATCCCTCGCTACGCTCGGGATGACAACCGCTGGCGCGGTTGTTTGTGAAAAACGTGCGCAAGACACCAAAGGCGCAGCCGATTGGCTGCGCCTTTGGATTGGCCCTGGAGGAGGGCTGTTTGATGAAAGCTACTTGTTGGTGTGCGCCATTCCTGTTTTCTCTTCGAGCGCTGCCTGTGCCGCGGCGAGACGCGCCGTGAGCAGGCGGAAGGGCGAGCAGGAGACGTAGTTGAGATCGATCCTGTGGCAGAACTTGACGGACTCGGGATCGCCGCCATGCTCGCCGCAGATGCCGACCTTCAGATTGGGCCGCGTGTTGCGTCCCTTGGCTACGGCCATCTTCACCAGTTGCCCCACACCCACCTGGTCGAGCGTGGCGAAGGGATCCTGTTTGAAGATGCCGAGCTTGAGATACGCGGGCAGGAAGTTGTTGATGTCGTCGCGCGAGATGCCGAAGGTGGTCTGCGTGAGGTCGTTGGTGCCGAACGAGAAGAACTCGGCCTCCTCCGCAATTTGATCGGCAGTCAAAGCGGCACGCGGAATCTCGATCATGGTGCCAACCTTGTAGTCGACCTTGGCCTTCTTCTCCGCGAAAACCTCATCGGCGACGCGGCGAACGATGGCAGCCTGGTTGCGCATTTCTTCGATCGAGCCGACCAGCGGAATCATGATCTCGGGATGCGGATCGCCGCCCTTCAGCTTGCCAGCAACCGCGGCCTCGATGATGGCGCGCGCCTGCATCTCGGTGATCTCAGGGAACGTGATGCCGAGACGGCATCCACGCAATCCGAGCATGGGGTTCTGCTCGTGCAGCTCTTCAACGCGCGCGAGAAGCGTGCGCAGTTCCTTGAGCTTGGGCGAGCGCGGCTTGGTGTCTACGAGGTGCTGGATTTCAACCAGAAGGTCCTCGCGCTTGGGCAGGAACTCGTGCAGCGGCGGGTCAATTAAACGGATGACCACGGGCAGCGCTTCCATAGCCTTGAACAGGCCGGCGAAATCGGAACGCTGCATGGGCAACAGTTTCTTGAGCGCCACGCGGCGATCTTTCTCGTTGTCGGCCAGGATCATGGCGCGCATGTGTCCGATGCGGTCCTCTGCAAAGAACATGTGCTCGGTGCGGCAAAGGCCGATGCCCTGCGCGCCGAATGCACGCGCGGTTTTAGCGTCGCGCGGAATGTCGGCGTTGGCCCAAACCTGGAGCCTGCGAACCGGGTCGACCCAGCTCATGAACTTCACGAGATCGGGATCGTCAGGCTGCGCTTCAAGCGTCTTGAGCTGGCCGGCGATGACGCGGCCGGTGGTGCCGTCGAGCGAGAGATAATCGCCGTGCTTGAAGGTCTTGCCCTTGACGCGCAATTCCCTCTTGGCTTCGTCGACCACGCAGTCGCCTGCGCCGGCCACGCAGCACTTGCCCATGCCGCGCGTGACGACAGCCGCGTGCGAGGTCATGCCGCCGCGCGAGGTCAGAATGCCGTCGGCAACTTCCATGCCGGCGATGTCCTCAGGTGTGGTTTCGCCGCGGACCAGAATAATGGACTTCCAGCCCTTCTGGTGCTGCTTGACGGCTTCCTCGGCGGTGAAGACGATTTGGCCAACAGCCGCGCCGGGTGAAGCCGGCAGACCGGTAGCGAGCACTTCGATCTTCTCGCCCTTTTCGACAAGCCGCGGAACCAGGAAGTCGTAGAGCTGGTTGGGCTCGACACGGAAGATGGCTTCCTCCTGCGTGATGAGGCCCTCGCGCACCATGTCGATGGCGACGCGAACTGCGGCCAGACCGGTGCGCTTGCCGTTACGCGTCTGCAGCATGTAGAGTTTTCCATCCTGGATGGTGAACTCAAAATCCTGCATGTCGCGGTAGTGCTTTTCCATGCGCCGCGTGATGTCTTTCAACTGCTCGTAGACCTTGGGCATGGCCTTCTCAAGCTCGCTGATGGAGAGCGGCGTGCGCACGCCTGAAACCACGTCCTCGCCCTGCGCGTTCATCAGGTACTCGCCGAAGAACACGTGCTCGCCGGTGGCGGGATTGCGCGTGAAGCCTACGCCTGTGCCGGAGTTTTCGCCCAGGTTGCCGAAGACCATGGCCTGCACGTTCACTGCTGTGCCGAGCCAGTCGTCAATATGGTTGATGCGGCGATAGGTCTTGGCGCGATCGTTTTGCCAGCTCCTGAAAACGGCATCGCGGGCGGCGAAAAGCTGCTCCAGCGGATCCTGCGGGAAGTCTTTGCCGGTCTCTTTCTTGATCAGCTTTTTGTATTCAGCAATGATCTTCTGCAATGCATCGGGCTGGAGATCGTAGTCGTATTTCACCTTCTTGGCGGCCTTCACGCCGTCGAAGATGTGCTCGAACTTCTTCTTGGGAACATCGAGAACCACGTCGCCGAACATCTGGATGAGACGGCGGTAGGAATCGTATGCAAAGCGGGGATTATCACTGCGCTTGGCCAGAGCTTCGACAGCCTTATCGTTGAGGCCCAGGTTCAAAATCGTGTCCATCATGCCGGGCATGGAAAACTTTGCGCCGGAGCGGACCGAAACCAGCAGCGGATTGTCGCCCTGGCCCAGCTTCTGGCCCTGCAACTGCTCGAGCTTGGCAAGCGCCGCGAGAATCTCCTTGTCGATCTTGGGGCTGACCTTGCCGCGCATGTACTCGCGACAGGCCTCGGTCTGGATGGTGAATCCGGGAGGAACCGGCAGACCCGCGTTGGTCATCTCGGCCAGGCCGGCGCCCTTGCCGCCCAGCACATCCTTCATTTTTCCGTTGCCATCGGCCTTACCGCCGCCGAAGAAATACACATACTGTTCAGTCGAACCTGAGTCCGCCGTCGCGGAAGGTGATTCCAATACAGCTTGAGTCATTCGATCAAATCTCCATGGTAGGATTCCGCTTCGCGGTCCACATGCAAGGGTAACGGAACTCGGGGCCTGAGCGCCAATTAAGAATCGGCAAAGAAGCTGAGCGAACGCGGCCCCTGCAAAAATGTGGGACTGGCCAAGCAGCGGTGTCCCAAATAGGAATACAGTCTGGTGGTTAGGAATGCCTGTGCTTCGGGTCACACGGGAGGAACGAGAAGGGGGAGGGTAATTCCACGGGCCGACATGACGCATCGCAATTTGATACGAAAGCGGCGGTTTGGGGCTATATCCGAAGAAAACGCGGGGAAATCAGGCAGCGGTTTCTTGCAATTGCTGCCCACAATAGGAAATTTCATCCGCATTTTGGGACATAAGGAGCTTGTCCAGGCCGACGATGGCAAGGATCTCCCGTACATGCTGCGACGGGTTTTCGATCGCGAAGCGGTAACCGGCCTGGCAGGCGTCGCAATAGAGCGTGATGAGCGCGGCGAGCCCCGCGGCGTCGATGCGCTCGATGTTTTCGAGATCGAGTGTGACATGTTGACGGCGCACCAGCGGCTGCAGGCGCTCCAGCAACTGCTGTTCGTTGCCGCGCACCAGCTCAGTGATTTCGTTGAATGCAAAGATTTGAATGGTCATCGTGTGCCCCCTCGGGGATGGGCTGCAATGAGGTATACGCAGGGGTAGGGCAGGAAGTTCCAAGGCCCGGAATTGTGGGCTGGGCCAAGGCTCTGAGGGCCGGGAGGCCCTCAGTACAGCCGGTCAGGAGACCGGCGGTACTGATTATGCAGCGCCAGCTTCTTCGCGCGCGATTCTTACCCACTCCGTCACATGCTCGGGGTGGTCGGCGAGGGTGTGATTGTCTTTCATGATGATTTCGAGGCGGCAGCCATTCGAGGTCTCGACGGTCTGGCGTAAATAGCTCCGGATCGCGCCCCAATCGGGCGACGGCACCGCCAGGACGGCGGGATTCGGCTTGAGCGAGAGGATGTAATCGCTCCCCAGATTGGCCGCCATCTTTTCGAGATTCGCCCACGCCGAGCAGGAGACCCTGCGCAAGCCGTGGTGGTTTTTGACTACATTCCAGCGTGAGTGCAGCGGCTCGCAACAGCCATAACAGGTGAGGCCGAAGCGGTCCATGATCGGCTTTTCGTAGGGGAAGATGAACTCCTCGTACATGCGCGGTGAAACGCCCACCGATTCCTGGCTTTCGGTGAATCCCCACATGTCTTTCAAGCGCACGATGCCGTCGAACTTCTCCGCCGGCAGCTCGCCGGTGTAGCCATAACCGCCGGAGCCGATATACGTGCCATCGTTATTCAGCGAGAGCAGATGATTCGCCTCCAGGTAATCCAGCTTTTTCATGTGGCCTTCGAGGATGATGGAGAACAATTGCCGGATCTGATCTGGGTAATCGCGAAAGTCTGTAAACATGTTCTGCATGCCGCGCAGCAAAATGGCGGGATAGGTGATGCCCAGCGACCACCACCAGGTGCCTTTGGGGCGGACCGTGAGAATGCCGGCGAAGATCTCCGACGCCAGGTCGAAACAGCCCCGCGAAACCTTCCAGTCGATTTCGAAGGTCAAAGGATGGATGCGGGGCAGATCCTTCGCGTAATCCTTGATGGGGCTGTCCCAGACGAACGATCCCAGTTGCTCAGCCTTGTGAAATTTGATTTCGGCGCCCCAGTTGTCGGGCGAGCAGGTGTAGGGCACGTTGAAGATCGCTTCCACCGGACGATCGTCGCCCATCTCTTCGCCCCAGAAGATCTCCTTGCGCAGGTTCATCTCCCAGCGGCGCGCGATTTTGGTTTTGCAGCGCATTTGCCGCTCGGTGATAATTTCGTTCCAGCCATTTTCGGGATCGCAAAAGATGACGGGCCGCGTGGCTTCGAGACGGTTGTGGCGGCGCCACAGCTCGCGCTTGTCTCTCATTGCAGGTAGTGCGGCCAATGTTGCCACTCGTTCGGCCAATATCTGCAGAATTTCCTTTTCCTCACGATACATCACCAGGTCGGCCTCGACAAAGCCGGTCTGAATGCTTTCAGAGACGGTTTGCTCTAAAGCCGGTGACGCTCCATTGCCGTACTTTTCCAGCGCGATCATGGCAAAGCTCCTTCCCGCTTGCGTCTTCCCTATCCGGGAATCTGCCCCTGCCTGCGCAGAATAGCCGGGTCCGCCGTCCTTTGCGCGCCGCACCCTGCAATCTCGCTTTCAATCTGTTCCAATGTCTTACCTTTCGTTTCTTTCAGATACTTCACGACGAAAAGCAGGCAGAGCACGCACATGGCTCCGTAAATCACAAAACACCAGCCTTTGAGGTGGCTCAACAAGTAAGGGAATGTGAGCATGACGACAAAGTTCGCTCCCCACAGCGTGAACGTGGCAATGGCGACCGCATAACTGCGAATGCGATTGGGGAAGAGCTCGGAGATCAGCACCCAAACCACGGGCCCCAGCGAAAATCCGAACGCGGCCAGGTAGCCCATAATGCAGATGAGCACAAAATAGCCTTGGGCGTGACCGCTGATGAAGGTGATGGCCAGAAGAAACATGGCGATGGCCATGCCGATGCTGCCGATGACCATGAGCGGTTTGCGGCCGACCTTATCAACGAAGAACATGGAGACGACGGAGAAGGTCAAGTTGACCATGCCCATCAATGCGGTTTGAAAAAGCGCCGAGCTGTTGCCGAAACCCGCCGACTTGAAGATAGCCGGCGCGTAGTACATCACGACATTGATGCCGGTCACCTGCTGAAAGATCGCCAGAAGAATTCCGAGGATCAAAACGCCGCGTGCTCCCTGACGGAAACACTCCGCGAACTTGACACGCGACTTGTTTTGCAGCGAATCGAGTATGTCGTTGAGTTCGAGGTCGGCCTCCCTGGCTCCGTTGATGCGCGTCAAGATGCGCAGCGCGGGCTTATACCGGCGTTTCGCGGCCAGCCATCGCGGGCTTTCCGGAGCAAAGAGCAGCGAAGCAAACAGCAGGAACGATGGAACGGCCATGACCGCAAGCATCCAGCGCCAGTTGGCGGCGCCGCCGAAGTCGCGCAGGAAATAGTTGGAATAGAACGCAGACGACTGCCCCAGAAAGATGGCGAAGAGATTGAGCGAAACCAGCTTGCCGCGATGCCGGGGAGGAGCCAGCTCGGCGATGTAGATGGGCGCCAGCATGGATGCCGCACCCACGGCAATTCCAGCAACGATGCGGAATGCGATGAATGCCTGGAGGCTGGAAGACAGGGCGCATCCCAGCGACGAAACGAGAAAGACCATCGCGGTGAGAAGCAGCGTTTTCTTGCGCCCGAAACGGCTGCTCAGTGGGCCGGCCAATACGCAGCCGATCATGCAGCCAATGATGATGCAGCTCACCGTCCATCCCTTGGCAATTTCGCCGAGGTTGAAGACCTTTGGGTTCGCGATGTATTCGATCACTCCGGAAATTACGGAGGTATCGAAGCCAAACAGGAATCCACCGGTTGAGCCGACAACGCAAACCAGGACGAGATAGAGACTGAGCGGGGTGTGCGCTCGACGGTCCAGCTTGGCGGCCAAAGGACCAGTAGGTGAAATTTGAGTGTGCATTTGCAGGTCTGCAGGGACCGGTTTCCCGATTGCCTGTTCCGCCAATTGTATCCCGTATGGGGAGAATCGTACACTCACCGGAATCCGGTCTCACGAACATGCGACGATGGCGCTCAAGAGGGCATGGGAGCGGTTCCGCAGCCGGGGGCCCATTTCCATGGCACGCGGGGGGATATGCTGAGATTGCCCGGCAAGGCAAGTTCCCCCAAAGCGAGTTCCCATGCCGACTGAATCCGCGCATCCCGCATCCTCCACGGCCGGCCTCTCTGCATCGGGGCTGACGCGCGAGCGGGCGCGGACGCTGGCTCTGGCTGCAGGATTTACCGAGGCCGGCCTGGTGGCGATTCCCTACGCGGCCGAGGAGCGGGACGCGGAGCGGTTTGCCGCCTGGGTGCGCTCGGGGCGCGCGGGAACCATGCAGTATCTCAAGCGGACCGGCGAAGACGGACGACTGACGCGGGAGCGTGTGCGCGTTCCTTTCCCCTGGGCACGCTCGGCGCTGGTCTGCTTTGCCAGCTACAAGTACGCAGACGCACCACTCTCAACCAAAGAGTCAAAGCCGTGGAATGGCTGGATTGCGCGGTATGCCTGGAGTAGTCGTATATTGCCGAGTCGTGTATTGCCAGGTCGAGTCGATGCAAAGGGTGAGCGGCGGCCGAGCGATTATCACAAGGTGCTGCTGAAAAAATTGCGCGCAGTCGAGGCGCGGCTGCACGCGGAGTTGGGTGAGTTTGAGTCGCGCTGCTACGTCGACACGGGCCCCGTGGTGGAACGCGCGCTCGCCGTGGCAGCCGGGCTGGGATGGGCAGGCAAAAACACGTGCCTGATTCATCCCCAACTGGGCTCGTGGGGATTTCTTGCGGTGCTGTTGACGTCGCTGCCGGTGGAAGCAGCCGAGGCGCCGGAGGTGGTGAAGGATCATTGCGGCACCTGCCGCCGCTGCATTGAGGCCTGCCCGACGCATGCGCTCGATATGCCCTACCAGATGGACGCGCGGCGCTGCATCTCCTACCTGACCATCGAGCACAAGGGCCCGATTGCCGAGGAACTGATGTCGGGCATCGGCCGCCAGGTTTTCGGCTGCGACATCTGCCAGGATGTCTGCCCCTGGAATGAAAAAGCGCTGCGCCGCGGCCCGATCGTCGTTGATCCCGATCTCGAGCCCCGCCCCGAACTCATCAATCCCGCACTCGATTGGCTCGCCGCCCTCGACGAGAAGTCCTTCGAGCGGGAGTTCAACGGCTCGCCGGTGCGCCGCGCGGGATTCTGGGGCTTGCGCCGCAACGTGGCCATCGCCATGGGCAACAGTGGACTCTCCCAGTTCACGACGAGACTCGAAGAGTGGGCCGCGGCCAGCGACGAAGGCTTGCGCGCCGCGGCGCAATGGGCACTGGCAAAGCTCCGCACGTAAACCATCCGCGGCGAGCCTGCGATCTCAATCCGTACGGCACTTTCGCGGCCTTCGCAGCCACGACGCTTAGGCAGCCCGGACGTTGCGCGCTATCCTTGAATGAGCGCCTCCCAGCACAGCGCATCAAACAGCAAGAGACCTGACGCAGGAACAGGTTCCAGGAAGGGACTCGACCGTTGGCCGAAGACTCACACTCCGTTCTCGAGGAAGCCCACGACGCCGGTGAGGCGCTCGCAGCCGCGGCCCAGGGTCCTCCGGAGCCGCCCACAAAGTCGAAATGGTACCTCTGGCGCAAGAGCGGCACGGCGCTCGTCGCCTACCTGCTCGACAGCGAGGTGCACACCTTCGCCTTCAGCGTAGCGGCCAACGCCATCATTTCGTTCATTCCGTTCGCGGTGCTGCTTTACACGCTGGCGCTCTCAGTCTTTCACTCGCAAGCCATGAAGGAGGTCGTCGACCAGATGGTGAATTACTATCTTCCGTCCGCGGCCAAGACCAAGGACTGGCTGGTGAACACAATCGTATTCGAGGCGGTACTGCCCATCCTGAAGCATAAGAGCGCGCAAGCCCTCTCTGTGGTGATGATTCTCATTGCCTGCACGGGGATTTTTCTGCCTTTGGAGGTGGCTCTTAACCAGGCATGGGGCGTGGCCAAGAGCCGCAATTACCTCTTCAACCAGGCGATTGCTTTCGGGCTGGCGATTCTTATGGCTGTGCTCGCGCTCCTCAGCATGAGCGTGACCGTGTGGGTGAAGGCCGCTCTCGGTTTCGTCACTTTCCACAGCACGAATGGCTTCATCACATGGACTACCGATGGAATCACCTCTCTCTGTCTGACCGTCTCCAGCGGCGCTGCGGCGATCCTGTTCCTCTTCTCGGTCTATTACGTGCTCCCCAATCGCAAGGTGCCTTGGCGGCCGGTTTTGCGTATATCCATTATCACGGGCCTCATCTGGCTTCTGGCACGTTTCCTCTTTGCCCTGGCAATTCCTCACATCGATCTGAGCATGTACGGCCCGTTCTATGTCTCCGTGAGCTTGCTCTTCTGGGCGTATATTTCGGGGCTGATCCTGTTTGCCGGCGCGCAGTTCAGCGTGGCGCGCTGGGGAAATACAGGGAGTAGTAAGTAGGGAGTGGGGAGTAGAACACTCCAGTCGGCGGCTAGTTTTTCTATTCCCTATTGGCTACTCCCTATTTCCTGCTTTTTCGCTTTGTATTCGCCATCCCTTTTGCGTTACCCTCAGAAAAGCGTGTCTCCCCAGCAGCCCCATTCCGAATCAAAGATCGACCCCAGCGCCGATGCCATGGCCTGCTTTCACCCGGTGACGGCAGCGTGGTTCAAGGCGGTCTTCGACGCGCCCACCGCGCCGCAGCGCATGGGCTGGCCGGTCATTGCGCGCGGAGAGAGTGCGTTGATCCTTGCGCCGACCGGTACCGGCAAGACACTGGCCGCGTTTTTGTGGTGCCTAGACCGGCTGATGCTTGAAGACAGGGACCGAGAGAACAAGGGACCAAGGGAACGAGAAAACCACGCAACGAAGAGGAACCTCAGTCAAGGAGCCTTGTATCAGGGCGCGGCTTCAGCCGCGCCGAAAACGCCGCGAAATGAATCGGGGGCTTTAGCCCCTGGTCAACCCGATCGAAGCCGCGGCTGCCGCATCGTCTACGTGTCGCCGCTAAAGGCGCTGGCCGTGGATGTGGAGCGGAATTTGCGCTCACCATTGGCCGGCATGGCCAACATGGCGCGCCGCATGGGCATCGCGTTCCACGAGCCGCAGATCAGCGTGCGCACCGGCGACACGCCGCAGCGCGAACGCGCCCGCTTCGCGCGCCACCCCGCCGACATCCTCATCACCACGCCCGAGTCGCTCTATCTGCTGCTCACATCGCAAGCGGCCGAGGCCCTGCGCACCGTCGAGACCGTCATCATCGACGAGATTCACGCGCTGGTGCCCACCAAGCGCGGCGCGCATCTTGCGCTGACTTTAGAACGGCTGGAAGCGCTGACGGGGAAGCCCCTGCAGCGCATCGGCCTCTCGGCCACGCAGCGGCCGCTCGAAGAGGTGGCGCGGTTTTTGGGGGGCATTGAGCTTGGGCGAAGGCAAGAAATCGAGTCGGCAGGTCAGCAAGTCAGCGAGGCGGCCATAGGCGCTCGCTCAGATGCGGCGACTTCAAATGAGCACGCATTTTCGGAGAACCGGCGACAAGCAACCGCAGATCCTTCGACTCCCTCCGCTGCCGCTGCGGTCGCTCAGGATGACAACACCAATCTGGGCGAGATTGCCGACTCCGGCGCATTACGCTACAGGCCCGTAACCATCGTCAACGCCGCCGCGCCCAAGCAACTCAAGCTGCGCATCGAGGTTCCCGTGGAGGACATGGCGCGCCTCGGCGAGATGGAGGAGATTCCTTCGGGGCCGGCCTCGCAAACGCCGCGCCGCGTTTCGATCTGGAACGCGATCCATCCGCGGCTGCTCGAAATCATTCGCGAGCGCAACTCGACAATTCTTTTTGTGAATTCGCGCCAGACTGCCGAGCGGCTGGCCGGCGCGTTGAACGATCTTGCCGGCGAACCCATCGCCCGCGCCCATCACGGATCGCTGGCCGCGGCGCAGCGCTCGGTGATCGAGGAGCAGCTCAAAGCCGGACAGATTCGCGCGCTCTGCGCCACTTCGACGCTCGAGCTTGGCATCGACATGGGCGCCGTGGATCTCGTGATTCAGATCGAGTCGCCGCCTTCAGTCGCCAGCGGCATGCAGCGCATCGGACGCGCCGGTCACCACGTGGATGCAGTGAGCGAGGGAATTCTGTTCCCCAAATACCGCGCCGATCTCGTGGCCTGCGCCGCCGTAACGCGCGCCATGCACGAGGGCCACATCGAGTCCACGCGCTTTCCGCGCAACCCGCTCGACGTGCTCTGCCAGCAGTTGGTGGCGATCGTTGCGAGTGCAGGGAGCAAGGGAAAAAGGGAACAAGGGAGCAAGAAAAGAGGGAGCAAGGGAGCAAGCGAGCAAGGGGGCAAGACCGCCGCGGCATCTCTCTTTCCGGATGCTTCAGCGGCCCAGTCCCTTAGTCCCTTAGTCCCCAAGGCCCTCTCCGCCGAAGTCTCCGTCGACGATCTCTTCGATCTCGTCCGCCGGGCAGCCCCGTTCGGATCGCTTTCGCGGAAGGCCTTCGAGGGCGTGCTCGATCTGCTCAGCGGCCGCTACCCTTCCGATGAGTTCGGCGAACTGCGGCCACGATTGACGTGGGACCGCGTGCGCAACGTGGTCACGGCGCGCGACGGTGCGGCGCGGCTGGCAATTCTCAACGCCGGAACCATTCCCGACCGCGGTCTGTATGGCGTTTTTCTTGCGTTCACTGAAGGCAAATCGGTGCGCGTGGGCGAGCTTGACGAAGAGATGGTCTTCGAGTCACATCCCAACGAGACTTTTATTTTGGGCGCATCAACGTGGCGCATCACCGACATCACGCACGACCGCGTGCTGGTAACGCCCGCGCCCGGCGAGCCAGGCAAGATGCCTTTCTGGAAGGGCGACGGACCAGGACGTCCGCTGGAGTTTGGGCGGCGCATCGGCGCCATGGTCCGCGAGCTGCGCGCATTGCCGCAGGCGGCTGCGCTTACTCGCCTCGTCAACGAGCACGACCTCGATCCCGGCGCGGCCGAAAATCTCTTGCGTTTTCTGGCCGATCAAGCCGAATCGACCGGGCAGGTCCCCGACGATCGCACCATTGTTGTGGAGCGCGTTCGCGATGAGCTGGGCGACTGGCGCGTGTGCGTGCTGACGCCTTTTGGTAGCCGCATCCACATTCCCTGGGCCATGGCCGTGAGCGCGCGCATCCGCGCCGCCGGCGGCCCTGAAGTCGAAACGCTGTGGGGCGACGACGGATTTGTGCTGCGCTTTCCCGATACCGACGAGCCACCCGATTCGGATTGGATTCTCGTCGAGTCCGCCGAAGCCATGCAGCTTGTGTTGCGCCAATTGGGCTCGACGGCGCTGTTTGCGGGGCGCTTTCGCGAGGCTGCGGGTCGCGCGTTGCTCTTGCCGCGCCGCCGCGCCGACCAGCGCTCGCCGCTGTGGCAGTTGCGCAAGCGTTCCTACGATCTGCTCAGCGTAGCCTCGCGGTATCCGTCGTTCACTTTGCTGCTCGAGGCTTATCGCGAGTGCCTGCGCGACGTGTTCGACATGCCCGCGCTGATTGAAACTCTGCGCGCCATCGAGCAGCGGCAACTCCGCGTGCATGTCGTCGAGACCCGCAAGCCGTCGCCTTTTGCCTCGTCGCTGCTCTTCAGCTACGTGGCCAATTTTCTTTACGAAGGCGATGCGCCGCTGGCCGAACGCCGCGCCCAGGCCCTCTCCATCGACCAGGATCAGTTGCGCGAGTTGCTGGGCGAGGCCGATTTGCGCGAGCTTCTCGATGCGGACGCCATCGCGGAAGTAGAAGAGGCCGCGCAATGTCTTGCGGAGAATTACCGCGCACGCTCTGCCGACGGCATCCACGATCTGTGCCTCAAATTGGGTGACCTTTCGCGTGAAGAATTGGCGCGCCGCGTAGTCTCTAAAGATTTGCTTGCACATGTCGACCGATTGATTCGCTCGCGGCGCTTGCTCGATCTGCGCATCGCCGGCGAAAAACGGCTGATCGCCGCCGAGGACGCAGCGCGTTACCGCGATGGGCTAGGCATTCCGTTGCCGCCGGGGCTGGCGGTTGCACTGCTCGAGCCGGTGGCGCATCCCGTGCTCGAACTTGTTCGCCGCTATGCACGCACGCATGGGCCGTTCACGCTGCGCGAGGCGGCGGATCGATTTGCACTCGACGCGGAGGCGGTGGAACAAGTGCTGCGCCAGCTTGCAGCAGAGGGCCGCGTGCTCGAAGGCGGTTTCCGCCCCGGCGGCCTCCATAGCGAGTGGTGCGATGCGGAGATTCTGCGGCAGATCCGCCGCAAATCGCTGGCCCGGTTGCGTCGCGAAGTGGAACCGGTGGAGCAGCACACGCTGGCGCGCTTCCTCACCCACTGGCAGGGATTGCTCGCGCCGCGACGTACGAGCACGGCACATCTTGACGCGCTGCTCGATGCGATTGAAAATCTGCAAGGCGCGCCGCTGCCTGCATCGTTGCTTGAGACGTCGATTCTGCCCGCGCGCATTGCCGATTATGTGCCTGCGGGGCTCGATACGCTCGTTGCCGCGGGCGAAGTGACTTGGGCCGGGGTGGAACCGATCGGCGAACGTGACGGCCGCATCGCATTGTTTCTTGCCGACAAGCTCCCACTGCTGGCGCAGAGGCGGCCGTTACTGGAACCGCTGACCGAGCGCGAAGAGAAACTTCTCGCAGTTCTCGAATCCACGGGCGCGAGTTTCTTCGATGCGCTGCACCAGGCGGCGGGCTCGGGCTACCCAGGCGAAACCATCGATGCGCTGTGGAGCCTGGTGTGGCGCGGGCTCATCACCAACGACTCACTGCACGCGCTGCGCGCGTACATTTCCCGGCCCGATAGCGCGCGTACTCCGCGGCGGCTGCAAACCGGTATGGTATTCCGCTCGCGCCGCACCACGCCGCCGACCGCGCAAGGGCGCTGGTCTCTGCTGCCGCTCGGATCCGCACTCAGTTCGCGGGATTTGAAAGGGCACGGCTTCAGCCGTGCCGATAGTGGGCAATTGAATGTTCCGGCTTTAGCCGCTGAGGGAAAGGACGCTTCCTGCGAATCCGTCCCCCAGGGGCTAAAGCCCCGAGAATTTTCTACGGCGGCTGGTGGCACGGCTAAAGCCGTGCCCTTTCAAAACGACGCTGATTCTTTGCAGGCAAGCGATCTGCGTGGGTCTGGAGACCCACACAACAGCCGGTCTGGAGACCGGCGCTACTCTCCGTCGCAAACCGAGCGCAGCCACGCACTGGCCTTGCAACTACTCCACCGTTACGGAGTGCTGCTGCGCGAATCGGTCGCTGCGGAAAATGTTCCCGGCGGATTCAGCGCGGTCTACGACGTGCTGAAGGCTCTGGAAGAAAGCGGCCGCATTCGCCGCGGATATTTTGTTGGCGGCCTTGGCGCTACGCAATTCGCGCTGCCCGCTGCCGTGGATCTGCTGCGCCAGTTGCGCACCGAGCCACCTCTCGAAAAACCGGAGTTCGTGCAGTTGGCTGCCACCGATCCGGCGAACCCTTATGGCTCAATCTTGCGCTGGCCCGAATTGCCCGTCGCCGATGAGGATTCGGAATCCGCGCCGCGCGTACTCACGCGTGCAGCGTATGCGGAAGTGATTCTGCGTAACGGCCGGCTGGTGGCGTGGCTCAAGCGCGGCAACCCCAACCTGCTGGTGTTTTTGCCTGCCGATGAACCGGAACGCTCGCAAACAGCGGCGGGGCTGGCGCATTTCCTGTGCGCGCGCGGCCAGGCGCGCATGCACACCCACAGCCACGAAGGCGTGCTCATCACCACCATTAACGGACAGCCCGCCGCAGCACACTTCCTGGCGCGCTTCCTCATGGATGCGGGCTTTCATCCCGGCCCGCTCGGCATGCACCTGCGAAGAATTCATTTGCCAGTGGCGCAAACCCACCCGCCCCGGCCCGAGGTGCAATAGATTATGCCCGAGGGCGACACCATCTTTCGCACCGCACGCAACCTCGGCCGCGCGCTCGAAGGCAAACCCGTCACCGCGTTTCGCTCCACGTTCCCGTGGCTCATGCGCTTCAATGACGACACGCCGCTCGCCGGGCAAACTATCGACAAAGTCGAAGCGCGCGGCAAATGGCTGCTGGTGCATTTTTCCGGTGGCGGCATTCTGGCCTCGCATCTGCTGATGAACGGGCGCTGGCACATCTACCGGCGCGGCGAGCGCTGGCAGCTTTCGCACATCCACATGCGCATCCTGATTGAGAACGAGCAGTATCAGGCCATCGGCTTTCGCGTGCCCGTGGCGCGCATGCACACCGAGCAGTCACTCGATCGCGATCTGCGCGTCGCCGTCGCGGAGAACGATCTGCTGCGCAAGGAGTTCGACGCCGCGGCGGCGCTGGAAAGGCTGAGGTCGCGCCCCGACGAAGCCATCGCCGACGCATTACTCAATCAATCTGTGCTTGCCGGCGTGGGCAACGTCTTCAAATCGGAGATCTGTTTCGTCAACGGCCTGCACCCATTCCGCGCAGTCGGAACCCTCACCGGCAACGAGGCCGCAGCCGCCATTGCCTGCGCGCAAAAGCTTCTCCGCGCCAATGTGCTCGAAGACTCCGGCGACACAATCGTGACCTATCGCGGGCAGCAACGGCGCACCACACACAACTCCGATCCGAGCCAGAGCCTGTGGGTCTACGGGCGAAACGGCGAGCCATGCCGGCGTTGCGGCGAACCCATCCGCCGCCGCATTCAAGGCGCGGATGCGCGCGTCACCTTCTGGTGTCCGCGCTGCCAGCCCATGCCGGATGGGTCGGACGTGGATGGAGCTTGAAAGGAACAAATCCCCGCAACAGGAGGCGCAATGAATACACGAATAACTTCCCCGAAAAATACCGCAGAAGACCAACTTGCCGAGTGTATCGACAAGTTCACGCCGGAGATGGCCAAGGCGATTCGCGCCGTGCGGGCTGCCCTGCGCAAACGGCTGCCCACGGCGAATGAACTCGTCTACGACAACTACAACTTCTTCGTCATCGGCTACTGTTCAACTCTCAGGCCGTCCGATTGCTTTGTCTCGCTCGTGGCCGACGCCCACGGCGTGCGGCTCGCGTTCTATTACGGTTCCACGCTTCCCGATCCAGCGAAAATCCTGCTCGGCGGCGGGAGTCAGAATCGATTCATCCGGCTCGCGAGCGCGCGCGATTTGCGCGAGGCCGAAGTGGAAGCTCTGATTAGCGCGGCGGTTGCGCAAGGCAAAGCACCGCTGCCCACGACGGGGCGAGGAACTCTGGTGATCCGCTCAGTCTCAGCCAAGCAGCGGCCCCGGCGTGTGCCTGAAAAGCCTGCGCGCCGGCGCTAGTTCTTTGGCCGTTTGAATTCGCTCCATCAACTTCGTGGTTCCAAGGAATGCCGCATTGGCTCCTGGGGCTGGCCTATCATGTCCATAAAGCTCAAGGAGACAATTAAATGGCCAGCGAACTTTCCGTTCATGCCGTGTATCTGGATGGAATGCGTGTCCTCGCAGAAACCGGAAACCACCAGGTTCTCACCGACTATCCGCTGCCTGCGGGACGGCCGGTTGAGGGCCTCACTAGTCTGGAGCTGCTGCTGGCCAGTCTGGCAACCTGCGCCGCAAACAGCGTCCTGGCGCTTTTGAAACGGAAATTGAATCAACCGGTCACTGGACTCGAAGTCAACGCCCGCGGCTCGCGCCGCGAAGAACATCCGACCGTCCTCTCCGAAATCTCCCTGGAGTTCATCGTGAAGGGTGCGGTAGATCCAGAAGCCGTGAAGAAGTCGCTCAAAATCTCCGAAGACCAGCTCTGTCCGGTTTGGAACATGCTGAAAAGCGGCACTCCGATCACTGCGACATATCGCATCGCTCCCTGATCCCTGGAGAGGAACGCGAGAGCAAACTCTCAGTTCCCGTTCTTGCCGATGCCGAAGATCTTTTGCAGCATGTTGCGGTGGTCTTCGGCGCCCAGGCCTTTGTGGTCGCAGGTTTCGCTGGGCGCGGTGCCGTCGAGGAAGGCTGCTGTGTAATCGTCGGGACAGGCGCCGTCGGCCAGCAAGTTGGTGTTCTTGTCCAGTGTGATGAGCGAGACGCCGTCGGGCGGCGTGAATTCGTTGGTGTCGGAGTACTGCGGCAACAGGATAGCTTTCTTCATGAACGCGGCCCAAATGGGCGCGGCGGCATCGGCGCCCTCAATCTTGATGTCCGTGTAGTCGTCGTTGCCCACCCACACAATGCAGAGCAGGCTGCTGGTGTAACCGGCAAACCATGCGTCATGATCGGTGCCGGTTTTTCCCGCGGCCGGCGCAGTAAAGCCCATGCCGCGCACACCCGCTGCCGTGCCGCCGTTCATCACCGCCTCCATCATGTTGGTTGTGAGATAGGCGACGCGCGGGTCGAGCACCTGGCGCGTGGCAGGCGTGTAGTCGTCGATGATGTCGCCGGTAGGCGTGCGCACGCTGGCCAGCATCCAGGGATCGATGTGCACGCCGCTATTGGAAAATACCGTGTAAGCTCCGGCCATATCGAGCGGCGTGGCGTCGTAGGAGCCGATGGCCATGGACGGCGTGGCCTGCGCGCTCTTCACACCCGCACTGCGCGCCAGCGCGGCCACGCGATCGAGACCCACCATGATGGCCAGCTTGATGGTTGCGTTGTTGTCCGATCGCATCAACGCATAGCGCGCCGTAATCACTCCGTAATACTCGCCCCCAAAGTTACGCGGCGAGTACTCGTACGGCGTTCCTTCACCGTAGGTGGCCTGCGAGTCGTCCAGCATGGTGACCGGCGAGAACAGGCTCGTCTGCTCCGGAAGCATGGTGCCTTCTACGGCCGTTTGAAAGGCCGTAGCGTAGACGAAGGGCTTGAAGATGGAGCCGGTGGGCCGATGCGCCACTGCGTGATTTACCTGCGACGCGCCGTAATTGCGCCCGCCCACCAAAGCCAGCACCTGGCCGGTGCGCGGATCGAGCGCGATCAACGCCACCTGCGGATACACATACGGCTTGCCCAGCTTTTTGTCGCGAGCATGCAGCTTGTCGACCTTCGCGTCCACCATGTGGATCGTCGAATCCACGGCTTCCGATGCCAGGCGCTGCAGCTCCGGATCGAGCGAGGTATAAATACGCAGCCCTTCGCGGTTGAAGTCGCGATCGCCGAGACGTTGCGTAAGCTGATCGTGCACCAGGTCGACAAAGTAGGGCGCTTCGCTTTCATCCACGCTGCCCGGGACAAGGTGCAGCGGCTCTCGCTTGGCGGTTTCGGCCTGATCCTTGCTGATAGCGCCGGTTTCCACCATCGAATCCAGCACCAGATTGCGCCGCTCAATAGCCCGCTCCGGATGGTGGAAAGGATTCAGGCGGCTGGGACTTTGGATGAGCCCGGCGAGCAGAGCGCACTCAGCCAGGTCAAGTTGGGCCACATCCTTGCCAAAGTAGTCCTGCGATGCCTCGCCGAAGCCGTCGATGGAAAAACTGCCGATTTGGCCGAGGGGGATTTCGTTGGCATACATGGCGAAGATCTGCTTCTTATCGAAGCGGTGCTCGAGGATGATGCTGATCACGGCCTCGCGCATCTTGCGCGAATAAGTGCGCTCGGGCGTGAGGAAGAAGCCGCGCGCCAACTGCTGCGTGAGGGTCGATGCGCCCTCGGTGTAGTGATGCAGGTGAAAGATGTCGTTGCGCATCGCGCCCAGGATGCGCAAATAATCGATGCCGCTGTGCTCAAAAAATCGCCGGTCCTCGATGGCGATGACGGCGTGCGCCAGGTTGGGCGGAATTTCGTCGTAGGTCAGCACGCGGCGCTTGGTGCGCTGCGTGCCCTCGCTCAGGCCAGTGATGAGCAGCGGCTCAAGCTCGTAGCTCGAAAGCGCCTGCCCGTGCTCGTCGCGGATGGCGTCCACCACGCCGTCGCTCACGTGGATGGTGGCGCTATCGGGCGCGTGATACGACTGCGGGCCGGGCCGCACGGTGATCTGCTGCGCGCCCTGGCTGAACGTGCCCAGCAGAGATGGTTGCGCAGCACCGTCGCCGCTGTAGCCGGCCTCACGCAGCTCTTTGGCCATCAACTGGACGGTGAACTTTTGCCCCGGCCGCACCTCGCGGGGAGCTGCAAAAATCTGCGCGGTGCTGGCGAAGATCGGCTGCTTGAGCCGCTCGTCCACAATGCTTGTGTACTTGATGTAGAAAAACGTGAAGACGCAAATGCCCAGCAGCACCACGCAGCCGACAGCTGCCAGCAGGCCCCACACAATCCGCGACCTGAGGTGATGGCCCGCAGCGGGCTTCGCGAACCGGACTTTTAACGCCATCGATGCTCCTGAAAAACAGCTTCCAGCTTCTAGCTTTTCCTGCCTCGATACGCTTCTATGTTGTTGGCCAAAGTCAGCATCCAGATACGCGCGCAGAGGACTGGGAGTTCCCGGTCCGTTCCGCGTATAGATGTTTCGTAACCGCCGCGATGCAGCGCCGGTCCCCAGACCGGCTGTCGTGCGGGCGTCCACGCCCGCACATGTTCTTAGGCATTACGAATTCCCGCGGTCAAAACACTAATGGCTGTCTTCCAGCAGCTTTTCTTCGTCTACGCGCCTCTTCACCAGCGCCACCACTTCGTTCAAGCCTACATCCACGCTGGTACTGGTGGAGCGCGCCACCAGTTCCACCTGGCCCGCGGCGGCCTTCTTGCCCACGTTGATGCGGTAGGGAATACCTACCAGGTCCGCATCCTTGAATTTGACGCCGGCACGTTCGTCTCTGTCATCCAGCAGCACGTCGAGCCCCGCCGCTTCAAGTTCGGCAGCGAGTTTTTCGCCGGTCTCGCGCAGCGCCGCGTCGCCCACGTTCGTCACCGTGATCACCACGGTGAAGGGCGCAATCGAGGCCGCAAGGCAAAAGCCGTTGGCGTCGTTTTCCTGCTCGATGGCCGCCGTCAAAATGCGCTCGATGCCGATGCCGTAGCTGCCCATGATCGGCGTCACTTCTTTTCCGTTGGGGTCGAGGACGCGCAGGCCCATCGACTCGGAATACTTGTAGCCGAGCTTGAAGATGTGGCCGATCTCAACGGCCTTGCCGACCACGAGTTTGCCCGCGCAACCATCTTTCGGGCAGCCTTCGCCCTCGTTCACGCTGCGGATATCGGCGGCGAGCGTCCAGGTAAAGTCGCGGCCCGGCGTCACGTTGCGATAGTGGTAGTCGAGCTGGTTGGCGCCGCAGACCATGTTTATACGGCCATCGAGCGCGCGGTCGACAATTACTGTCAGGCCCTCGCCGAGCGGTTCAGCATCGTGCTTGAGCCCCACCGGCCCGAGATAACCCGCAGGACCGTTGAAGCATTGCTGCAACTCTTCAGCCTGCATGGTGCGCAGTTCCGCAGCGCCGAGGGCGCCGAGAAGCTTGGTCTCGTTCACCTGGTGATCGCCGCGCAAAAATGCGGCCACTCCGTGCCAGGTATCTTTCCGGCTGCCGTCTTTTGCCGCCGGCCCACGCTTGAGCGCCATGTAAGCCACGCACTTGATGTCGTTCGCCGGAGACATCTTGAGAAATGCGGCGATATCGGCGATTGCGCCCATCCCGGGCGTATGAATCTCTTCCGGCTTGCCGTCTCCCGTGGCGACCAACTCCTCCACAGGTCCGAGCAAAGAAGTTGCTTTCTCCAGATTTGCCGCGTATCCGCACAACGGGCAGCTTGCGATGAAGTCCTCGCCCGCATCGGTGTAGACCATGAACTCCTGCGATTGCGAGCCGCCCATGGCGCCCGAGTCAGCTTCGACGGCAACAAACTTGAGTCCGCAGCGCGTGAAGATGGCGCGATAGACCGCGTCATGCAGATCGAAGCTCTTGTCGAGACCCGCGCTGTCGATGTCGAACGAATACGCGTCCTTCATAATGAACTGGCGCACGCGCAGCAGGCCCGACTTGGGCCGCGGCTCGTCGCGAAACTTGGTCTGAATCTGGTACCAGATCTGCGGCAACTGCTTGTAGCTCCGCAATTCGCCGCGCGCAATTGTGGTCATGATCTCTTCGTGCGTCATGCCCAGGCACAGATCCGCGCCCTTGCGGTCCTTGAGGCGGAACATGTTGTCGCCCATGCCAGTCCAGCGGCCGCTCTCTTCCCACGGTTCTTTAGGCAAGAGAGCCGGCAGATAAAACTCCTGGCCGATCTTGTCCATCTCTTCGCGCACGATGCCGATGATCTTGTTCAGCGCGCGCTGCCCGAGAGGGAGGTAGTTGTAGATGCCCGCGCCGAGCTGGCGAATGTAGCCCGCGCGCAGCAGAAACTTGTGGCTGGCCACTTCGGCGTCTGCCGGGGCCTCGCGGAGAGTAGGAATGAAGAGTTTCGACCAACGATGCATAGAAAGAAAGGCGAACTTTCCCGCCCGCCAAGCGCGGACGAAGTGCGAATGACAGCAGCATTCATTCTAAATGTTCGATGAGTGATGTGCGGGTGGCGCGGCCCCGGTGCCTGCCCTTCAGATCAATTCCACGCCCCACAGATCGTGCAGGTGCACGATGCCTTCGACTTTTCCGTCCGCATCGACGACGACCAGCGAGGTGATTTTGCGCTCTTCCAAAATCGCCAACGCTCTTGCGGCCAGTTCGCTCGATGCAATGGTGCGTGGATGCGGGTTCATGGCCTCGCCCGCGGTCTTGCTCAACGCCGCTCCACCCTCGCGCTCGAGCAGGCGCCGCAAATCGCCGTCGCTGATCACGCCGCAGAGGCGGCCGTCCTCCTGCACCGTCGTGATGCCCAGCTTCTTCGACGACATTTCGAAGATCACATCGGCCATGGGCGTGAACGGCGTGACGGCGGGGATGTCCTCACCGGAGTGCATCAGCTCGCGCACTTTGGCCAGTTGCTTGCCCAGCTTGCCGCCGGGGTGCAACTCGGCAAAATCTTCGGCGCGGAAGCCCTTGCGCAGGCTCACGGCAACGGCCAGCGCATCGCCGAGCGCGAGCATCGCCGTAGTAGAGGCGGTGGGCGCAAGATTCAACCCGCAGGCCTCGCGCTCGACCGAGCAATCGAGCGCCACGTCGCTTGATTGCGCCAAGGTCGACAGCAGATTGCACGAGAAACTAACCAGCGCGTCGCCTTTTCGCTTGACGGTGGCGAGCAGCCGCAGAATTTCCTCCGTTTCTCCCGATGCCGAGAGGGCGATGACCACGTCGCCGGGCATGAGCACGCCCAGGTCGCCGTGCACGGCCTCAGCGGGATGCAGAAACAGCGCGGGAGAGCCGGTGGAGCTGAGCGTGGCGGCAATCTTCTGCGCGATGATGCCGCTTTTGCCCATGCCGGTGACCACGACGCGGCCGTTCAACTCGCCGCAGCGGAGAATCATTTCGACGGCGCGCGCGAACGGCGCCGCCATGCTCCCCTCGAGGCGCGCGGCGAGAACCTCAAGCGCGGCAGCCTCAGTGCGCACCAGCGCCGCCGGCTGGAACGCATCCTTTTGCTTGTGAGAACTCATCGGCCTTTGATGGTAACAAATGACAGGTACTAAGGGGCTGAGGGACTAAGGGACGTAGAGGTTGGGAGCGGCTCGTAGAATGGATTTATGAAGGCATTCCCCATGCGGCGAAACACTTTGGTTCTGGGCGCGACGCTCTTGATTCTGGCCATCTTTGCCTGGGCGGGGTGGGCCAACTGGGAGTATCGCCGGCAGGAGGCTGAGCGGATACTCGCCGGCGCCGGCCATGGCGAACTGGTGCCCGCGCCCGGAGGCGGCACGCCGCAATACGTTTCTCCGCTGATCGACAAGCCCGCACCGGACTTTGAGCTCAAGGATTTGCACGGCAACAAAGTCTCGCTCGCAAGCTACCGCGGCAAGGCGGTGCTCATCAACTTCTGGGCCACGTGGTGCGGGCCTTGTAGGGTCGAGACGCCATGGATCATCGAGCTGCGCAACAAGTACGCGGCGCAAGGATTCGAGGTGCTGGGCGTCGACACAGAAGGCGACGATCTTAAGCCCGGCGACAAGGCCGGATGGGCGAAGGCCACCGCCGCTGCGAGCAAGTTTGTTGCGCAGGAGAAGGTGCCGTATCCGGTGCTGCTGGACGGCGACTCCATCAGCCGCGCATACGGCGGCCTCGACGACCTGCCCACTTCGTTCTTTGTGGACCGCAAGGGCATCGTGGTTACGGCGCAAGTGGCCCTGACTTCAGAGAGCGACATCGAAAGCAAGATTCAGAAGGCGCTGAATCAGTGATTAGTGGTTAGTGGTCGGACGCTTGAGGATTAGGATCGATGAGGTTCTGGAGAGTCGTTTTTGTCTCGGTGATTGCTGCGCTCGCCGTTGCTGCGCCGGCTGCGTACGGCCAGAGCTTGAGCTCGCACGCGCAAAGCCGGCCGCTCGTGAAGTCCGAAGCGGTAACGTATCTATTTCCCGAGCAGGTGAGCGTGCCGGCGGGGAAGCCCGCGCAGGTGGCGCTGCACTTCCGCGTCGCTCAGGGGCTGCACATCAACTCGCACACTCCCAGCGACGATTTCCTGATCCCGACTACATTCTCGATTCCCGACGACTCGGGCGTGCGGCTCGATGCCGCGACCTATCCGGCAGGCTCCTTAATGACATTGACCTACGACCCCACAACCAAGCTGAGCGTGTACACCGGCGAGTTCATCATCCAGGCGCGCATTGTTGCCACCGCGGG
>JARLFZ010000040.1 GCA_031296305.1 Occallatibacter sp.
AGCGGCGCGAAAGTAGTTGATGATCTCGCTCTCCGCCTGCTGGCGCGGCACATCGAGATCGCGCTTGATGCGGTATTCCGCAGGAATGCTCGCAAATAAATCGTCAATCGACCCCGCGCCAATCTCGGCCAGCATCGCGCGGCGCTCTTCGTCGGATTTGGGGAGATAACGCATAACAGCTTCTAGCTCCTAGCTTCTAGCCTCTAGCTAAAAGCGGAAAGAACAGATAAGGCCCACAGATAACTCGAAAACGTTCCGGGAAAAACCAAGCCGCTTCCAGCCGCAACCCACGAGCTAGAGGCTAGGAGCTAGAAGCTAGCAGCTACGTTGTTTCTTCCGCAACAAACGCCTCATACGCCGCCGCATCGAGCAACCCGGCCACATCGCCCGGATCAGCCAGCTCTACCTTGATGATCCACGTGCCGTGCGCGTCCTGGTTGATCTTATCCGGCTCGGTCTTCAGCGCCTCGTTCACCGCGGTCACTTTGCCGCTGACCGGCGAATAAAGATCGCTGACGGCCTTCACGCTCTCGACAGACCCGAAGGTGGCGTTGGCAGTCACCGTATCGCCCACCTTGGGCGCGTCCACGTAGACGATGTCGCCGAGCGAGTTCTGCGCGTAATCCGTAATGCCAATCGAGCCGATGTTGCCTTCGACCGAAATCCATTCATGCTCACGGGTATAACGATAATTCTTGGGATAAGCCATGGCGGTTTTGCTCCTTGGGAATACTGCGAAATATTAGTCTAAGCGGTAGGGGCCGGAAGACGAAAACAGGGAACAAGGGATCAAGGGAAAAAGGGAACAAGGAAACGGGACGACGAAAACTCCCGATCATCGCAATACCCCTTTGTCTTCTTGTTCCCTCGGTCCCTTGTCCCCTTGTTCCCTGTCTTTACCCCATCACCACCACCGGCTGAAACAGCGTTCCCGCCACTCGTTTGGCGATTGCGGCCAGCTCCCGCGGTCCCGCGAACACCTTTACCAGCGACGCCCCAGAGAACTCCGGCAGATTGGCCTGCGCGCCGTTCCGCAACCGCCCCAGCGACATCGTGTCGGCGGTGACGGAAGGCATTTCCGGCAGCAATAAGCGCGGATGCACGCATACAGCGTCAATATTAGCGGCGAGCGTCGCGTTGCCCGCGCCGGGATTGCCAACCAGCGCTTCCAACTCCTCCAATGTGTGCGCGTCTTCCAGCGCAAACATGCCGGCCCGCGTGCGCCGCAATCGGCTCAGATGCGCTCCGCATCCCAGCTCCTGCCCCAGCTCGTGTGCCACCGACCGCACGTATCCGCCGGAGCTGATATCGATGGTGAAGCTGGCCGCGGGTCCCTCCAGCGCCAGAATCTCAAAGGCATCAATGCGAATCCGCACCGGCTTCAATTCCACCGGCTTGCCTTCGCGCGCCCGCTTGTACGCCGGCTGGCCGTCAACCTTCTTGGCCGAGAACTGCGGCGGCATCTGCTCGATTTCGCCATGAAACCGCTCCGCCGCCGCTCGCACCCGGTCCAAAGTAATAGCCGTCGACCTCTCCGGCCAGCAGTCCGGTCCCGCCGGCTCGCCGTCCGCGTCGTAAGTGTCGGTCGCAAAACCGAAGCGAATGTCTCCGCAATAGCATTTTTCAGCCGCCGAAAAATACTGCGCCAGCCGCGTGTATTTGCCCATCAGCAGCGGAAGCACTCCGGTCGCCATAGGGTCCAGCGTGCCCAAATGTCCAATCGACCGCTCCCCGGTGATTCGCCGCAGCCGGTTCACCACATCGTGGCTGGTCATTCCGCCTGGTTTGTCGATAACAAGAAGCCCGTTCACATCAACACTCTAGTCCGCGTGGCTCTCCTTGCCAACTTGCCCGGCGAACGACGAATCTAGAAACGAGCGGAGTTAGCGGGGTTGGCGGAGCTAGCGGAGTTAGCGGGGTTGGCGGAGCTAGCGGAGTTAGTGGGTTTGGCACGCGGTGAGAGACTAGAACTGGATGGCCGGCGAACTGGAACGCGTGCGAAAGGCGTTGCGCGAGCTCGGCAAATCGCTCGAGAGCTTGCACGGCGAATCCGCGCCCAACGACGTGCACAAACTGCGCACGGCTTCGCGGCGGGTTGAAGCCATTGCCGGCGTACTCCAGGCCGCTGGCGGCAAGAAATCGCGGCGCCTCGTCAAAGCCATCGAGCCGGTGCGCAAGGCGGCCGGCGGCGTGCGCGATATGGACGTGCTGCTGGCGGACGCGCGCAAGCTGGCCCGGTATCGCGATGGCGAATCGCTGAACCATTTGCTTGCCCATCTGAAAACTTCGCGGCAGCAGAATGCGGCGGAGTTGCAGCACGCGCTGCACCACCGGCGCAAGGCCGTGCTCCAAGATCTCAAGGAGTATTCCAAGTTTGTCGCGTCGGTTGCGAAGCACGCCAAATCGGCTTCGCGCTCAGGCGCCGACGCAAACCAAAGCCAGGAAAAAATTCACAGTTCTGCCATGGACGTGATGCGCGAGCTGGGCGATTGGACGCCTCTCGATGCCGAGAATCTGCATGCGTTCCGGCTGAAGGTGAAGCAACTGCGCTACACTCTGCAACTCGACGAGCAGGCCGACGCCGCCCTGGTGGAAGCGCTGGGCGACGTGCAGCGCCGCATCGGCGACTGGCACGACTGGCACCAACTAGAGGAGATTGCGCGCCAGGTGCTCGTCCTCGAAGAAGACCGCGCGCTGCTCGACCGCATCGGCGAAACCGTCAAGCGCAGATTCGATCGCGCGCTTACATCCGCCAATGCCCTGCGCGGAAAATATCTGAACATACCCCCGGCGATGGGCGCCTGAAGCCGATAAGAATTGCCGCGGCTAAGAATTTATCCGCAAGCTGCGCATCCGAGTAGCGCCGGTCTCCAGACCGGCTGTACTGGCGGCGTCCACGCCGCCAGAGGCCCGCGTGCGGGCCAGGAGGCCCACACGACAGCCGACCTGGAGGTCGGCGGTACCTATGTACGGATGAACTCTTAAGCCGACCCGGCGCCAACTGGCCGCACCAGCGACAGAAACTCCGCACGGGTTTCCTTCTGCCGGAAGCAGCCCAGCATAGCGCTGGTGACCGTCGAAGAATTCTGCTTTTCAATACCGCGCATCATCATGCACAGGTGCCGCGCTTCGATCACCACGCCCACTCCCTGCGGCGCAATGGCCTCCTCAATCGAATCCGCAATCTGCCGCGTCAGCCGCTCCTGCACCTGCAAACGGCGCGCGAACACCTCCACGAGCCGCGCAATCTTGCTGAGCCCGACGACCTTGCCCTTGGGAATGTAGGCCACGTGCACTCTGCCGAAGAAGGGCAGCATGTGGTGCTCGCACAGCGAGAACATCTCGATGTCCCTCACGATCACCATCTCGTCGTAATCCACCTCGAACAGCGCGTCACGCAAAATCTGCGCGGGATCCTGCTCGTATCCTTTGGTGAGGAAGGCCAGCGCTTTCTCCGCGCGCTCCGGTGTCGCGCGCAAGCCGTCGCGATCGGGATCTTCACCCAGGCGCGAGAGAATCTCGCGGTACATCTCCTGCGTCGTGTACGCGCTCAGTCCCTCGCTGGCCTCAATCGCTTTCCGTACGGGGTCACTTACAACAATCGGGTGTGCCATCGCTCGTTATCCTCTCGCCCAACACTCAAAGAAATTGTTTTCCGTCTCTTCCACGCGGACGTATTCCAGTTCTCCCGCCGGCAACGCGTCGCGTAACAAATCAAAAATCGCCTGGCAAAAATTCTCCGTCGTGGGTACGCGATCCGCAAACAGGGTATCGAGATTCAGATTGGTGTGATCGAAGCGCTGCAAAATGCGTTCGTCGACCGTCCGATCCAGCGCCACCAGATCGACCACCATCCCCGTCGCGGGATCAACCGCGCCGCCCACCAGCACCTCGACAAAATAATTGTGCCCATGGCCGTGCGCGTTGTTGCACTTTCCATACGCCGCGCGATTTTCTTCTGCGGTCAGAGCCTCCGCATGCAGCCGGTGGCTGGCGCTGACCAAATAGCGGCGCCCGAAGTAGGCCTTCACGCCTCACCTCGATATTCCGCGAAGATCTCCGGCGTCTCGTAAACGCGAATCCGCGTCAATTTCGCGCCGCCCGCACTGTTAATCGCCGGCTCCAGCCGTTTCCATGCCGCAACGGCGATGTTCTCCGTGGTCGGATTTGTGTTTTTGAACTCCGGCGTCTCGAGATTCAGATGCCTGTGATCGTACGCCGAAAGCACCTCGCGCTCCATCACGTCTTTGAGCCACTTCAGATCGACCACGAATCCGGTCATGGCATCGGGTTCGCCCGCCACGGTCACTTCCAGCGTGTAATTGTGCCCGTGCCCATTGCGATTCGCGCAGCGGCCGAAGACCCGCTCGTTCTTCTCCGCGGGCCAGGCCTCGTTCCAGTAATAGTGCGATGCGGAAAACGTCGCCCGCCGCGTCAAGAAGATCATGTGATCCCTTCATTTCAACAAGATGCCCGAATCCCATTATGGTTTCATGAAATCGGCGTCGGCTTCGTGCGGCCACAAGAACATTGACAGCGATGAAAAAGAGTGCCATCCTTATGACACTGAAAGGTTGAGGCTTGGAAGGAACACGCTACCCAGGCACAGATACCTTTCATAAACACCCTGAAAGGGTCACTCTTCGAGTGGCCCTTTCGCTTTTTTGAGTCCCGGCCTGCCATCTCCCTTTGGAATTACTGAAAATAGATCCGCATACGGATACCGGCCAGTGCATTCAAATACCGCTTCGTCATGTACCAGGTTCCCGTTGTGGTCCATTCTCTGATCGGGATTGCGCATGATCGATGATGAAGCCGAAAAATTGACCTGGGAAGAATCCGAAAAGGCGCTTTGAATCTGCTCCAGCACCTGATCGATCGTATAACCATCCCTTACACATCTGCTCCTATAAAGATGCGCGCCGTGGAACACGATTTCGGGAAGTAGCGCTGGGAAACCCCTTTCGGCGCGGGCTTCGTTGATACCGGCGAGCTGTTCAGCCGTAAAGAATCCGATCTTTACGGCCCTCGGTCTCAAGCCAGATCGAGCCTCGGCAAGATTGCGGCGTATTTTCCTGAGACCATCGGCATAAAGCGGCAAAGTGAGAATGAGTTTAACTCAATTCTCTACGGCCTGTACTCCCGCCCCTTCCAGCTTACGCGCTTCAAAATCCGGTGCTGAAACCAGCTTCGATAGAGCAGCACCACAAACAGCGGCAGCCCCAGCGGCGAAATTGCGCAATCGAGAAACGGAAAATTCGACTTTGCCACCCGCCTGTAAAACCGGAACAATGTGCGTAGCCAAAGCAGAGCCAGAATCCATCCCGCGCCCAGCCACTCCAGGCCATGCGCGCCCAGCCGCGCGTTCCACAGTTCGAAGGCCAACACCGGCAGTCCAAACAGCAGAAAAATATCTACTGCCCTGAAGATCGCCAGCGTCAGCGCGTTGTTGAACAGCAACTTCAAATTCTTGGTCCAGCCTTCGACCATGGCCGCGGTCGTGCGATACATGCGCGCCGCCACAATATCGTCCGCATACCGGAAACGCAATCCCACCCGGCGCCGCTTGGCCAGCACTGCCAGCGCCACATCTTCAAGCACCTCGCCGGCTACGCTCGCGTGCCCTCCTAGCTTGCGATACGCCTCCCGCTCCACCAGCAGAAACTGTCCGTTGGCCGCCGCAATGCGCTGCGCCGGATCGGAAACCTTGGCCGGCGGATACGCCAGCGCCAGCTCGCAAAACACCAGCGGCATCAGCGACCGCTGCGCGAGCCCCATCACAATCTGCCGCGGCGAGTAGCTCAACATGCCCACCTTGTTCCGCTCCGCCTCATGCATGGCATGGCGCAGGCCGCCCGGCTCGTGAATGGTGTCCGCATCGGTAAAGAGCAGCCAGCGCCCGCGCGCCCGCCGCGCCGCCGTCCAGACGGCGTTGTTCTTCCCCGTCCATTCCCGCCCCAATTGGCCCGCCTCCAGTTTCTCCGCAGCGATAACCGTGACTCCCGCAAAACCGCGCGCAATCGCGGCCGTCCGGTCAGTCGAGCCGTCGTCCACCACGATCAGATCCCAATCCTCGCCCAGCCCAAAAATCTCTTCCGACTGGCTGACCAGCGATTTCAGGCAGTCGCCCAGGCAATCCTCCTCGTTCCGCGCCGGAACAATCACCGTCAGTTCGATCAGCTCCTCAGGCTCCGGCTGATCGAAAACCGTCCCCGGAACCGCCTTGGCCGCCCATTCGCGCCAGTCCGCCGTCGGCGGTGCAGCCTCCGCCGGATCACCGAGACCCAGCACCGGCTTCCAACTGCCCGATCCACTACCCGACCTTGGCAAACCCGGCTTATCGCTCTCCATCGTGACTCACCGTTTTCATCTTGCCCTTTCGCTCCGTATTATAAGGATGTGCGGTTTCCTCGTATCTTGATCTGGGTTCTTCTTGCGCCCCTCGCGCTTATCGCAGCGTGCAACCGCGGCGCGCATCCGGCCCAAACCGGCAAGGCCGCGCCCGACTTTACGATCTCCGACGGCAAAACCACCGTGCATCTGGCCAGCTACCGCGGCCAGGTAGTGCTCTTGAACTTCTGGGCCAGTTGGTGCATGCCTTGCGTGGAAGAATTGCCGTCGCTGCTGACGCTTCACCACGAGCAGCCCAACCTGACGATTGTCGCCGTCAGCGTCGACGAGGATCCCGACGCGTATTCCCGCTTCATCCTCCGTCATCACGTCGATCTCATCACGGTGCGCGACCCATCGGAGTCCACGGCGCAGCTCTACCACACCGACATGTGGCCTGAAACCTACTTGATCGACCGCAACGGCATCATCCGCCGCAAATTCGTAGGCCCCCAGGACTGGACCAGCACCGAGATCCGCAAATATCTGAACACTCTGTAAGCCCGCGGCCCGGCCACCCCGGTCGCTGCTATTCTTTCAGTATGACCACGGTGGAGATCCAATATCGCTACGCCGCTGCGCCCACGGAGCAGGTAGCCACAGCGCTGGCACGCGCGCGCGACGTCTACGGCATCCGGCAGCTGAGCTTCGACCGCCAGGCCCGCACCCTGCGCATCGAGTTCGACGCCACCCGCCTGAACCCCGCCGCCGTAACCAAGCTGGTCCGCGAAACCGGCCTCGAAATCGAAGAGGACCTGCCTCAGATCCCCGCTCCCGCGCCGCCTGCCGCAGCCCCCACGGCCTGAAGCGCACCAGCGTTGCGCCGCGGCCCCAACCTTGGTAATCTGAGTAGGTCCACACGGCTTCGCCCTGAAGCCGACGCATGTGCGCCCGTAGCTCAGCTGGATAGAGCGACTGACTACGAATCAGTAGGTCGGGAGTTCGAATCTCTCCGGGCGCACCATTTTAAATCCAACAAAACTAAATACTTAGTGGCGGATCAAGCCACTCCGCCGATTCCCCTGTAATTTGGCTGTGTCCGACCCATGTCCGACAAAGGACAAAGGTCGGCTCTGTGCGCCCCTGGGATGGGTTTTCATGCAAGGCCGAGCTTTTGAGCGCGCGGTAAGTTTGCTCGATACCTTCGCTGGTTGGCTGCTTTGCGTTCGTGATATTCGGGAGACTTTGAGTGAAATGCTTCGCGACATTTTGGGCTGCAAAACCTGTCCAACTGCCGTTCCGACACCCGCCAGCGTTCTCCGCACGTCTCGCACAATCGCACCTTGTACAATTCGTGGTTCGCGGCCAACCGCGCCAAAGCTACGATGACAACCGGCTCGCTCACCTGGACGCGGCGTGGCAGGAACGCGAACCCCTGGCCGTGTAACACCACCTGCCGCCCGCGCGGGTGTTTGGGAACCATATCTAAGGCCCAGATGCCGGAGGCGAAGCTATAGATCATCTCAGGATGGAAACTGTACTCTCGCATCAAAGCGTCGAGCTTGTCATGCCGAGCCGTAAGCTCCGCTATGTCCCTCTCCTGTTCTCTCACCTTGATTACTCCGCTCGCCCGCATCGTCGCCTGCGCCCGTGAAAAGCGGTCTATCCCTGCCCGCAATTCCTCTAACCCCCTGCGCACGTCCAGTACATGCCGATAGGCCGCAGTCCCCTTGGCCGCGTTCAACCATTCGACCGCTAGGACCGCATCACTAAAGGATTGCGAACGAATCCTCTGTCTCAACTCTGTCCCGGTTTTTGGTTGCGGCGCGGTTTTATCGGCAAGCCAGATTCTTCGTTTCCCCGTTACCATGATGCTAGTTCCTCCATTGCGAACACCATAACTCTGACAGTTTAGCGCATTTCATGGGATAAAGAAAGACACTCTCCCGCCGTTTTGGGAAAGGGAAGGATTTTAATGAACACTCAAATCACCCCCGCGCCCGATGGCGCATCCCCCCTACTCAGCGATTACGTCGATAAATTTCAACTGGCCGCAGAGCTAAAACGCACGCCGCGCACTATTGACCGGATGGTTTTGTGCGCTGGCCTTCCCTGCGCTCAGGTTGGCAATAGACGGCTGTTTCGCCGCGCTTCCGTGTTGGCATGGTTAGCCGCACGCGAGACACCTGCTGTCCGCCCGCAAGGCAATCGCAACGGTCGGGGTGCGCGATGACCCAGGGCACAGCACTGAGCGCAATCCTAGCGCGAGCAGGACTGACGGCGGAGCAACTCCGCGCGGCGGGTGTCCAGAGCAGCAGCAACGACCAGCACGCGGCGCGCCCTGCCCCTGCGATCGCTCCGCCAAAGGCACCACCGCGCCCTTCGGCTCCCCAAGTAAGGGCGCGGCCAGCCACTCCGCAACCCACAGTGAGCACACTCCCCGCCGTAATCATCGACGCAGCGGGTCGCGGCTGGCGGATGTTTCCCGTCAAGACACGGGGCAAGCTGCCATTGATAGCGGAATGGCCCGCCCGCGCGTCAAGTGACCCGGCTGTGTTGGAAGCATGGGCGCAGGAATATCCGGGCTGTAACTGGGGAGTAGCGACCGGCCAGCCAAGCGCCGTCTTTGTTGTCGATGTGGACGGCGAAGCGGGCCGCGCATCCGTGGCAGAGCTAGAGCGGCAAGGCTTGACGTTTCCCGCTACGCTCACCGTGACTACAGGCCGCGCGGATGGTGGAGAGCATCGCTATTTTCGGATGCCGTCCGGCGTCGATGTTCACAACGATCAATCGGGAAGGATAGGCTCGCACATCGACGTGCGGGGCACGGGCGGATTTGTTGTGTGTCCGCCGTCCGTTCATGCCAGCGGGAAAGAGTACCGCTTCATTGATCCTGATACACCGATTGCAGACGCGCCTGCGTGGGTTATCGAGCGGCTGACGGCGCGCCTGCCAATGCCTACCGCAACGGCACAGGTAAGCCAAGACGCCGTGACGAAGGGCGGTCGTACAAACCGGCTGGTTTCTCTCGCCGGAACACTCCACAAGCGCGGCATGGCTGTTGAAGCAATCGAGGCCGCATTGATCGCAGAGAATGTGGCGAAGTGTTCCCCGCCATTGCCAGAGACAAAAGTCCGATCAATCGCCCGCGATATTCCGCAGCGATACCCGAACCCAGGGGCAGGAACCCCGGCAGCCACGTCCTCCCCGGAGTCAGATGGAAAGCCAGCGGAATACGCAGATGACGCGCTCGCTCTGAGGTTTACGGAGCGGCACAGGGATGATCTGCGGTTTACTGCCGCGTGGGGACACTGGCGCGTGTGGGATGGCCGCGTCTGGAAACAGGACGAGACTTTGAAGGTCTTCGATCTTGCTCGCGCAGTCTGCCGTGAACAAAGCGCGGGTTGTGAAGAAAAACGTCTTGCATCGCGCATCGCAAGCGCAATGACGGTGGCAGCCGTAGAACGTCTCGCCCGCGCCGATAGACGCCACGCTGCGGTGATCGATCAATGGGACGCGGACCCGTGGCTGTTGAACACTGCCGGGGGAGTAGTCGATTTGCGGACGGGAACAATTCGGCCAGCGAACCGCGAAGATTACATGACGAAGATCACTGCGGTTGCGCCGGGCGGGAAGTGTCCGCTGTGGCTGTCTTTCCTCGCGCGGATCACGGACGGCAACGAAGAATTGCAAGGCTATTTGCAGAGGATGGTCGGTTATACCACAACTGGCGTGACGGTCGAGCACGCGCTCTTTTTCCTCTACGGGATCGGAGCAAACGGCAAGAGCGTTTTCTTAAACACAATCGCCGGTTTGATGGGCGATTATGCAAGGACGGCTCCAATCGAAGCATTCATCGACTCGAAAAGCGAGCGTCACCCTACAGACCTGGCCGGACTCCAAGGCGCGCGCCTTGTCACTGCGGTTGAAACCGAGGATGGGCGGCGGTGGGCCGAATCGAAACTCAAGGCGCTGACTGGCGGGGATCGCATCGCAGCCCGCTACATGCGGCAAGACTTTTTTCAGTTCACTCCGCAGTTCAAGCTGCTGGTTGCCGGAAACCACAAACCGGGTTTGCGGACTGTGGATGAGGCCATTCGACGCCGATTCAATTTGCTGCCTTTCACGGTGACGATTCCCCCCTCTGAGCGCGATGTGGAGCTAACCGAGAAACTCCGCGAAGAATGGGGCGGAATCCTTCTGTGGGCTATAGAAGGCTGTCTCGCGTGGCAGTCTGAAGGGTTGCTCGCTCCGAAGGCCGTTACGGAAGCGACAGCGAGTTACCTCGCTGCGGAGGATGCGCTCGCCCGCTGGATCGAAGATTGCACGGAAAAGAAAGACGGCGCTTGGGAATCCGCATCCGCGCTGTTTTCTAGTTGGAAGACGTGGGCCGACACAGCCGGGGAGTTTGGAGGTTCTCAAAAGCGATTTTCTGAGAATCTGACCGCCCGTGGATTCGCCCAGGTGCGGACCAAAGTAGCCCGTGGATTCGGCGGAATCCGTCTGCGGAAAAATGTGGTGGCGGATGACGGCAAGTCCGCTCCATCGAATAAGAACAAGCTCCCCGAAGATACCGAAGTGGAAGGGCGGTTTGAGGTATGAACGAAGCCCAGGAACTCATTCGCATTGTCGAGTCACGCGGCGGGCGTCTCACCATCGAAGGCGAAAAGCTGGTTATCGAACCACTATCAGCCGCGTTACCCCTGGCCGATTCGCTGCGCACCTACAAACCGGAGATTGTCGCCTTGCTCCAAAGCCGGACAGCGCAAGAGACGGAAAGCGATGCTCTCGGACTTTGGATGCTGGCACGCTGCGTCTACCGTGACCGCTCATGGGGCGGAGTCGGGGCGCTATACCTTGACCTGGCCCGATGGTGCGCAGAGCAGGGGCGGCCTGTGCCAGCGTCACGGCGGGCCTTCACAGCGGAGCTACAGGCAGAGGGCTTTGCCGTGAGCGCAGACGGGCTTGTGTACGGCCTGATGCTTCGGGAAGACGCGGAAGCCTGCGAGCGTTCCATTGCCACGCTAGCGGCCAGCGAGACGCCAGCACAGCCCAAAGCAGCGAAGCTGCGCAAGGCTGGAAGGGGAAGAGCGTGATTGCGGAACCTCAGAGCGATTGCGCCGTGTGCCGCTACTGGCGCGACCGCATCGACACATCCCGCGTGCGTGCTCTCCAGAAAGCTGAGGGCGCTCATGGCGATGAACGGCAGGCGCGGCGGGAACTGGCAGAGCACCGCGAGCGCAGCCACGGCGGACTTCACCTGGCGGAAAATTTCGCGTGGCTTGGCGATTCCTCTATTACTCCAACCACAGCGCGAAGAATCTAACGCGGGCCGAAGGGGAAAAACGATGAACGCAAAAGGCAAAGGAACACGGAACGAGCATAGATCGATCCGGCTACTCGAATCGGCAGGCTATCAATGCACCAGAGCAGCGGCCAGTTTAGGCGCATGGGACATTGTAGGGATCGGTTCAACAGACGTGGTGCTGGTGCAATGCAAGACACGCGATTGGCCCGGAAGTGTCGAAATGGAGACGCTGAAAAACTTCCCCTGCCCGCCGAACTGCCGTCGCCTGATTCATCGATGGAGGGACAGGCAACGGCTGCCCGATACGAAGGAGTTTTGACGATGAAAGTTGGAAGCCGAGTAATCCGTGCCGGTTTGCCGGGTGTCGAGGGAACCATAATTGCTCTCGATGGTCGCAAAGTGCGGGTGTACTGGTCGCAGCATTTTTCACAACTCGTGGACCCGCGAAAGCTGATTCAGGTAACACAAACATCGAAAGGAGACCACGCACGATGAGCGATTCACGATACGACCTTGGCATCTTCAACTTGCCCGCGCACGGGCCACAGTCCACAGCGGCAAAGGAACAGCCCGCGCCCGCAGCGAAGAAAACCGCGACGTTCGCGCCACTGACCGGCAGTAACCCCGGCAACGATTCGCGGGGCTATGACTTCGGCGTGTTCGATCTGCCAGATCGGGCCGAGATACCGAGAGGCACGGACGGCAAAGAAACCGAGACGATTGAGATTCGCAACTTTGGCCGTCATGTCCGGGCGCAAGTCGAGAACGCTTTGAATCGTTCCCCGCAAGAAGGCTTCAATGCTCTGTTTCGGGCAATAGGCACCGCGCGAGGGGCAGAGCTTATGTCCGCTCCCGCATTGAAGAAATTCGAGGAGCTTGGTCACGGGTTTCTCTCCTCTAAAAATCCCAAACTGTTTTTCACAACCGAGCTAGTCTCATTCCTTAACTCGCTCACTCCAGAAAAGAGGAAAAAATGAAAACTGAAAAATCAATTACCGAGATCGTCGCATCGTTGCTTGTTGAACTGCGTGCGGCCTACACTGAGGCAGTCTGCGGGTTGGTTGCCGAGCGCGAGAGCCTTGAGCAAGAGTCTGCGGAGATCCTGAAAACAGCCGATGAATTGAGACTGATGCTCCCGGCACGAGCGCGAGAGGCGCAGAGAGTCGCTGACACACTCTTACTTTCAGGCAAATACGAAGAGGCGGAACTCAAGCGTCAAGAGCAGCAACAGGCGGAGCGCGCGCCGGCGGAAATGGAGCAGCGGCGGGCCACCATTGCCAGCCGCATCGAAGAGATCGACGCCGAGAAGAGAAAAATCGCCCGCCGTGTCTTTGAAGAGTGGTTCCCCGGCTTGCGTGCGGCGCTGGTCGAAGAGCAGCGAACGATGTGCGAGGCTCTCGATAACGCATGGGAAGATATTCAGGCTTACGCCCGCGAAACCGGAACCGGGGGACTGCCGTATTCGCTGGTCACAGCCAACACTCGCGGCGATCTCACGGCAAGGGAGCACGGCCCGGAGAAGCCTCTCTTCGAGGCGTTGCAAAATTGGTTTGGGTTCGGGGGCAGGCAATGAGAGGGAAAAACGTGCCATTGACGGAACGCGAACAGGGGAAAATCGAACTCCTGGCCGCGGATGGAGCAGGACCGCACAAGATCGGGAAAGCGATAGGCAGGCACCACATCACCGTGGAGAAGCATTTGGCAAAGCCCGATGCACAGACGCGGGTCCAAGATGAAAAAGCTGTGCTGGCCGATCTCTACCGGGGCAAGGCCCGCCACATCGTCGAATCTATCAGCGAAGAAGACATCAAAAAAGCCAGCCTTCAACAGAAAAGCATCTCTTCCGGCGTGCTCCTAGACAAAAGTTTGCTCCTCACGGGAGACGTGCCAACTATCCGCGTCGAAATCTTGCTGCAAGCCGTGGCCGATATTCGCGCGCAGCGAGAGCGCGACGATCTTGCGGCAGAGCGCGAACCCCGACGACTGCCCGCACCCGCATGACCACGGAGACCAGATCACCGGACCCGTCTACTGCTGAGTGCAACACTTGCACCTGCGTCCCCTTGCCCCAGGACGAATCCGGCATGGTCTTGGCCCACCCCACTGCCAGCGACGCGCTGTAGGGCATCCTGTGAAGCCTTGCGTCGGATATACTCACGTCCGACAAGGGGGAACCTATGGAAGCCGAAGAGAGACCGATGGACTGGGCGACACGCGAAGCCGAAAAAGAACAACGTGAAGCACAAGAGGCGGAGGAAGCAAGGGAAAAGAGCGAGCGCGACAAGCATCTCAAAGACGAGGGCGGGATTATGCTCTTCGGGAAACTGCACGCATGGATGGAGGGGCAGGCGAAGTCCTACAGCGGCAAGATACCAGAGCAGGCGTTCGAAGTGGGGACGATCAAGCCTTGGGGCGGACCTGACCCGTACGATTTCTTCGAGGTTTCAAAAACAAACCGTGACCGCCCGCCGATGAAGGTTTCCTACCATTCCACGCCCGGTTCCGGGCCTCATCGAATCACCGTTGACTGCGGAGTTCTACCGAAGCCCGAATACCCCCTGTCTGTCAGAGATGACGGCAATGTGTTCTTCGAAACACGGAAAGGGCAGTCGAGAACTATTGAAGAGCTTGGATCAGAACTACTCGAATCTTTCAAAGCCGTGAGGCGCTTTTAGCGGAAAATCTACTGAGCCGCATATAAGAAACGTGTGTACCCCCGGCCCGAATGGGGGGCATGGGGTCCGACTAGGCTCTCTTTTTTGGGGTCCATCCGGTCTCAAAAAATTCGTTCCGTTCCGGGGCAACGGAGAGAGGCAAAAGAAGAGTGTGTGTGCCGCAGCGGACACCTGTCGGACACAGGAAAGAAACCGGGGTTCATTGGCCGGGGAATCGAATACACGTAATACCTTGTAATTGATTGACTTGTAATGCTGCACACGTACCGAGAGCTAGCCTCAAACCCGAAGATACGGACTCAGTGGCAAGCCCTGGCCGTGGCTGTACTTCCCTGGCCGCGTGCCTTTTTTATGACGGCATCCCCCGTCAGAGACATATCCTTCTCACTGCCCTTTTCGACCCCCGGTGACGGGTTATGACGGGTCTGACTATTATCACCGTTACGCGCGCGCGCTACACGGATAATGGGTGGATGCGTCACCATCCGTCACCACACGCACAAAGGGCAGCCCGGTTGAGAGCTGCCCCTGTGTTGGTTGATTGCTGTCTCGCGTTACTGCACCATGCGGGCGGTCGGCAGGATCACGGGGAACAGGTTGGCCGCTTCCCGTTGTGGATTGTCGGCAAGGTGCGCGTAACGCTGCGTTGTAGAGGCTTGAGTGTGGCCCAGGAGCTTGCCCACGACCGGCAGGGACACGCCGCTAGAGACTAGGTGCGATGCGAAGCTATGCCTCAGATCGTGGATGCGCACGCCTTTGAGCTTTGCCAGCTTGCACACACTGGCCCAAGGCGTCTTTATTTCTTGGAGATTTTCGCCCGCCCTGCCGGGGAAAAGGTACTCGCCTGTGTGTTCCATGTGTTCGAGTAGGGAGAGAGCTTGCGCGTTTAGAGCGACGTGCTCGGTTTTCTTCTCTTTGGTGCGATGGCTCGGCTTTGTCCACACCCCGCGAGCGAGATCGAAGTCTGTCCACTTGGCGGTGAGAGCTTCGCTCTTGCGGCATCCCGTCACCATGATGAGGCGCAGGGCGTCCATTGCCCGCCGCGCTTCCGTCTGCAACCATTCCCGTTGCTTTTCGGAGAGCGCGCCCTGTCCGCACTGGCGCGGGTACTTGTCGAGCGCATCGGCCAGCCGGATCAATTCATCTTCCGAGAGCCATCTATCCCGCTTCTCTTCGTGGTACTTTCTGATGCCGTCCACTGGATTCTTGTCTATCGTCCATTCGCCGCTATCGTTCGACATGGCCCAGGTGAACATGTGATGGAGCAGAGCGAGCGAGCGATTGGCGCGGTACGGCGTGTCTTTCAGGGATGCGTGCAGATCGGCAATATCCGTCCGCTTGATCCCGCCGATGGGGAAGTCTCCGAGAGCGGGCAGAATGACGCCGTTTAATAGGCTCCTGTCGTCGTAAACCGTACCGGGCCGTTTGTTCGGCTCCGCCCACTTCTCAAGGTACGCATCGGAGAGTTGCTTGAGTGTCCGCACGCGGCCCTGTGCTTCGAGAGATTCCTGTTTCCGCTGCTCCAGCACAGCGAACGGATCAAGCCCGTCCCGTATCTGCTGGCGCAACTCGATTGCCTTCGTGCGGGCCGTCTCCGCTGTGTACTCGCCCAGGGAGCCGATAGTATAGCGGCGCTCGCGTCCGTGAATCACGTAATTGAGAATGAAACTCTTCGCGCCCTTCTCGGTGACGCGCAAGCCGAACCCGGCAATCTCGGAATCGTAATGAATCCGGTTGCCCGCAGCGGGCGATTTAACGCGAGTGGCAAACGTCTGTGTAATGCGGATTTTCATGGTTGCACCTCAAACCCCTAAAATTCCTGTGTCCGACCCATGTCCGACGAAAACGTCTCTTTGTGTCTCTGACTGTCTCATATAGTCTTAGGGTTTGTCAATAGAGACCCAGTGTTTATAGGGGTTAGAGAGAAGGGCCTTTGTTTTGTGTCCGATCCGTGTCCGACAAAAATGAGACTACGAATCAGTAGGTCGGGAGTTCGAATCTCTCCGGGCGCACCATACAACTCACATACAATCAGACAGATAGCTCCCAGTTGAGAATGAGCCTTGGACCGCTCGCTCTTCCATGTCAGCTCCATGTCAGAGAAATTCACAGCATGTCAGCGAGTCAAGTTCAGCACCTGGTCGCCGCTGGGGTGTTCACTGACGGGTCGGGTGCGCGTTCACGATTCTGATCCTATGCTGTCACTACGCCTTTCATGGCCGCAGGCAAATCTTTCCCTGTTCTCCTGTAACGAATGCCAAGTTTTGTGGATTTATTCCGATGAATGCGCTATCCAAAGTTATCTCACTCGATCAGTTCTCGCCGGTTTCTGTCTCCGGGCTTATCCCTCTTGCTTTGCTTGGGGGGATTGGCTGCCATGGCGCAGGAACCGCTGACGATTCGGCAAGCCGTCAACGTTGCTCTTGGGCAAAGTCCTGAGGCAGCCGTTGCGCGCGCAGACAATCAAGAAACCAAAGCGGCGGCCATCATGGCGCGCACCCAGCTTCTGCCGCAACTCAACTTCACTGAAGACATCTCCCGAGGCGACGATCCGGTCTATGCCTTCGGCACACGGCTTCGGCAGCGTCAGTTTACGCAAGCTGACTTTGCTCTGAACGCGCTGAATCTTCCGCAGCCCATCGGCAACTTCTCCACGCGCTTCTCTGGTTCATGGATGGCGTTCGACTCTCTCAAGACGCAGAAGGAGATCCGGCGCGCCGATCTCTTCAGGCAAAGCGCATCTTCCTCTGCCAAAGCCGTGGATCAGCAAATTGTGTTTCGTGTTGTGGGGGCCTACCAGCAGGTGCTTTATGCGCAGCGGGAGATCGATGTTGCCCAGCATGAGCAGGAGACGGCTGCGGCGCTGCTGACCTCAGTGAACGATCACGTCAAGGCTGGCCTTGCGGTGGAGTCGGATCGCATGTCGGCCGAAGTGAATGTGGCCGCACGCAAAGAGGAGTTGATTGCGGCGCAGGGCGACCTGGAACTGGCTTGGGCCCAGTTGCGCGAGGCCATGGGCGACCCTGAGCTGAAATCAACCGAACTGAAGCCGATCGAGCCGCACACATTTCCGCAGGACACATTGGAAGAGGAGTTGGCCACGGCTGAAAAGGCGCGGCCGGATCTCGCGGCGCTAGGACAGGAGCAATCGGCGCAGGCGTCGGCTGTGGGAGCGGCAAAGTCGGACTTCGGCCCACGCGTGAGCACTTATGGAAATTGGGAAGTAGACCAATCCTCTTTTGCCGGCTCGGGAGGCAACAACTGGGTGGCCGGCGTGCAGATTAGCGTGGACATTTTGCCCTTAGGCAGGCGCGCCCAACTCTCGCGCGAGTCGGCTGCCAAGCAAAAGATCGATGCGCAAGTGGCCGCTTCGCAGCAGCATCTGCGGCTGGAAGTAAGCCAGGCGCACATTCACCAAAAGACCGCGGAACTCTCGCTCGAGACGGCGCGGGCGGCAATGGACCAATCAACCGAGAGTTTGCGCATTCTGAAGAATCGTTACGGTGCGGGGCTTGCCACCATCACCGATCTGTTGCGGGCCGAAGATGCCGAGCGGCAGAGTCAATCCAATTACTGGCATGCCGTTTACGGGAATGCCATGGCCTATACCGAACTTTTATACGCGACTGGGACACTGACTCCCGATGCGGCGGAGGAATTGCAATGAAGACTGTCTTACGGGCAAGTGTGCTCGCCCTTACCGCCGCGATGGTGGCCGGATGTCATGGTACCGACTCCGCGTCCCTTGCGGTTGTCGAGACTGTGCAGGCGCGGGTTGTTGAAAGCCATGTGCAAGAGGCGCCTGTGAATCTGCAATCCACAGGCACGGTTCATGCCAGGGAAACCGCAGTTCTATCCGCGCAAGTGATGGGACGCATCCAGCAAGTGCTGGTGCGCGAAGGAGACACGGTACGGGCTGGGCAAACGCTGATCGTGCTGGACGACGCAGCTTTGCGATCCGCGCTGGAGCAGGCACAGGCGGGCTTGAAAGCGGCGCAAAACGCGCAAGCTGCGGCGCAGACCAACGCCACGTTGGCGACAAGCACGTTAAACCGGTACAAACAACTTGAGCAAGAGAAGAGTGTGAGCCCGCAGGAGATGGATGAAATTTCGCAGCGGGCCGAGGCTGCGGAGGCGAACCTTGAGGCGGTTCGCGCGCAAACCGACGAGGCGCGAGCTCAGGTAAATGGCGCACGCACCATCCTGGGGTATACGCGCGTGGCGGCGCCCTTCTCCGGAATCGTAACCGCGCGGATGGCCGATCCTGGAACGATGGCCGCACCGGGCGTGCCGCTGCTTCAGGTTGATCAGGCTGGAGCGTTGCAACTGGACGCAACGGTGGATGAGTCGGCGATCGGCGCGGTTCACAAGGGGATGAAGGTGCAGGTGGCGATCGATGGCGCCAGTTCCACGAGCATAACGGGAACCGTTGCGGAGATCGTGCCCGCCGCCGACCCATCGAGTCACAGCTTTCTCGTCAAGATCGATTTGCCTTCTTCAACTCAGTTGCGCGCCGGCATGTATGGAACGGCTGAGTTTTCGAACGGCGTCCGTCAGGCGATTCTGATTCCGCGCTCGGCGGTTGTCATGCGCGGCTCACTGGCCTGCATCTACGTTCTCGACGGTCAAGGGATCGCGCAACTCCGATATCTCACGCTCGGCACCGAACACGGCAGTCTCATCGAAGTTCTGTCAGGCATCTCTTCCGGCGAAAAACTGGTTGACGCACCCTCCGACCGCGACCTCGCCGGCAAACGCATTGAGGTCCAGCAATGAAGCAAGACCTTGGAATCGCCGGACGCCTGGCCCATTCATTTCTCAACTCCAAGCTGACGCCGTTGTTCATCGCCGCATCCCTGGGCATCGGAATCTTTGCGGTGGCGATCATACCGCGCGAGGAGGAGCCGCAGATCCTTGTCCCCATGCTGGACATCACCACCGCCATGCCGGGTGCGTCCCCGGCCGAGGTGGAAGAGCGCGTCACACTGCCGATCGAGACGCTCGTGCATCAGATATCGGGCGTCGAATATGTGTATTCGACATCCGCGCCTGGACAGAGCCTGGTGATCGTGCGTTTTCTGGTCGGCACACCCCAGGAAGACGCGTTGATCAAGGTCTACAGCAAGCTCTATTCGAATTTTGATCGCATGCCGCCGGGAGTTACGCAGCCGCTGATCAAAGCTCGCTCTATCGACGATGTGCCGATCCTGGCCATGACGCTGTGGGGCGAGCATTACAACGGCTATCAATTGCGCGCCATCGCGGATGAGATGCAACACAACATTGCGCAAGTTTCCGATGTATCTGAGACGACGATTATCGGCGGGCTTCCGCGCGCGATGCGGGTGGTTTTGAGCACGGAAAAGCTGAGCGCTTACGGCTTGTCGCCGATGGCCATTGTGGGACACTTGCAGGCTGCAAATGCAAGTCTACAAGCGGGGAATTTCTCCGATAACAATCAGGAGGTTCGCGTCGACGCCGGCAATCTCTTCAACAGCCGCCAGGATCTTGAAGCTGTAGTCGTGGGCGTGGTGCGCGGGCATCCGGTGTACCTGCGCGACTTGGCTGACAAGATTGTCGATGGCGCCGCGGAGCCTTCGGACTACGTAGTCTACGGCACGACTAACGCGGGCGCCACAGCGCAGCAGGGATTGCGCCAGTATCCGGCGGTGACGATTACCGTGGCCAAGCGCAAGGGGACGAATGCCACCGATATCTCCAACGCAGTGCTTAAGCGCGTGCATGAGATGCAGGGCGTGACTATACCCAACGACGTAACGGTGACGACGACCAGGAATTACGGAGAGACGGCCAAGAGCAAGTCGGATGAGTTGCTGGAGCACCTGCTGCTGGCCACGTTGTCCGTGACTCTGCTTGTCGCGATTTTTCTCGGGTGGCGCGAGTCGGGTGTGGTGCTGCTGGCAATTCCCGTTACGCTGGCGCTCACCATGTCGGTGTTTTACTTCCTGGGCTACACCATCAATCGCGTTACGCTGTTCGCGTTGATTTTCTCCATCGGCATTCTTGTCGATGACGCTATCGTAGTGGTCGAAAACATGGTGCGTCACTTCCGTCTGCCTGAGAATCATGGCCGGCCGATGAGTGAAGTCGCGGTCGAAGCCGTTGCAGAAGTGGGCAATCCAACCATCCTGGCCACTTTTGCCGTGATTGCCGCGGTATTGCCGATGGCCTTTGTCCGCGGCCTGATGGGGCCCTACATGCGCCCTATACCCGTGGGCGCATCTGCGGCCATGCTCTTCTCGTTGCTGGTTGCCTTCGTAGTTTCGCCCTGGGCGGCCCTCCGCCTTGTTGGCCGCCATCTTGAAGGAGCCAAAATACTGGAGCCCGAGACGGAGAACTGGCGGACCAGACTCTATCGCCGCATCATGACACCTCTGATTCATTCGGCGCGCAATCGCATTCTGTTTTTCATTGGAGTGGTGGTGTTGTTTCTGGTCTCGGTGGCGCTCGTGCCGCTCGGACTCGTAAAAGTAAAGATGTTGCCGTTCGATAACAAGAGCGAACTCCAGGTAGTTATCAACATGCCCGACGGCACGCCCCTGGAGCAGACTGCGCGCGTAGCCCAGGCGTTGGGAGAAGAACTCGCTCGGCAGCCGGACGTGCTTAACTACCAGACTTACACCGGTACATCTGGGCCATATAACTTCAACGGACTGGTGCGCCACTACTACATGCGCCGTCAGCCGAATCAGGCCGACATCCAGGTAAACCTGTTGCCGGCCAAGCAACGAAGCGTGCAAAGCCATGCCATCGCCAAGCGTCTTCGTCCGTTGCTCGACGCGATCGGCAACTCGTATGGTGCGCGCATCCAAGTCAGCGAGGTACCTCCGGGGCCACCGGTGGTGCAGACCCTTGTGGCCGAAGTTTACGGACCAGACATGGCTGGTCAGACGCAAGTTGCCCAGCAGATCAAATCGATCTTTCAGCACACCGCGGGCGTCGTGGACACAGACTGGTACGTCGAAGATCCGCAGCCCAGGCTTGTGATCCGCGTAGATGAAGTCAAAGCCGCGCAACACGGCATCGCGGTTTCCGATGTGTCCCATGCGTTGGCGCTTGTCCTCTCTGGAACCGAAGTCGGCCTGATTCATGATCAGACAGCGCGAGAGCCTGTGCCTGCAATTGTCGAACTTGACCGCGCCGATCGCTCTTCCGAGCAGGGTTTGGACAATATCCGCCTGCCTGGCGCCGATGGCGGCATGGTTTCTCTGCGCGAGTTGGTCATCGTCGAGCATTCAACCATCGAGCCGAGTATCTACCACAAGAACTTGCGCCGCGTGGTCTATGTCACGGGAGATGTAGCTGGCGCGGTGGAGAGCCCGGTCTACGCCATCCTGCAGATGAACAAGGAACTCGACCACCTTAAGCTACCCGCTGGATACACACTGGTCCGCTATAACGCGTCGATGCCTGAGTCCACGGACCATTACTCGATGAAATGGGACGGCGAATGGCATATCACCATCGAAGTCTTCCGCGACATGGGTCTTGCATTCGCTGCGGTGCTCGTTCTCATCTACGTGCTTGTGGTCGGCTGGTTCCGCTCCTTTATCGTGCCGCTGATCATCATGGCGCCCATCCCCCTAACTCTCGTGGGCATCATGCCGGCACATGCCATTCTGGGCGCATTCTTCACAGCGACCTCGATGATCGGCTTCATCGCCGGCGCAGGCATCATTGTGCGCAACTCGATTATCCTTGTCGACTTCATCGAGCTCCGCATCAGCCAGGGAATGCCCCTGGCCGAGGCCGTGATCGATGCTGGCGCAACCCGATTCCGTCCCATGCTCCTGACGGCGGCCGCGGTCGTCGTCGGCGCCAGTGTGATTCTGACCGACCCCATCTTTCAGGGGCTTGCACTTTCGCTGATTGCAGGAGCAGTCGCTTCGACTTTCCTCTCGTGGCCGACTATTCCAGTGCTTTACTTCATGGTCCACTCGCGGCATCAAGCCGCGCCTCATCATCAACCTGAAACCGAACGAGGAGATTCTCTATGACCGTTGAACGCGGACTGCGCCTGATGGCAGGCGTGATGGTGTTGTTATCGCTTGTCCTTGCCCACTACTTTTCGCTCTACTGGCTGTGGCTCACGGTCTTCGTGGGACTCAACCTGCTGCAGTCGGCAATCACCAACTGGTGCCCGGCCATGTTGATTTTGCGGGCCATCGGGCTAAAGGATGCGACTTGCGCATCAAAGTGAGCCGACATGTCTGAAAAACGATTTGATGCAACGCTAGCTTACCGGCTCGATCTCCCGGAGCGAATCACTTGGCTGCCTCCGCAGGAGGTGATTCGCGCTCTGGCCCTCGAAGCCGGTGCTACCGTGGTCGATTTAGGTGCAGGCACCGGCTATTTCGCGCTGCCGTTTGCCCTCGCGGTCGGTGCCGCAGGCCGGGTGATTGCGATCGATGCGCAAGACGAGATGCTCGAACTCCTGAGAAGAAAAATTGCCCCTTCTGCGGCGTCGAACATCGAACTGATCTGCGCGGAAGCGGATCGTATTGCTCTGCCCGGCTCCGCATGCGACCTCTTCTTTCTCGCCAATGTCTGGCACGAGATCCCCGATCGAGCGGCGGCCCTTGCGGAGGCAAAACGCGTTCTGAAAGCCCAGGGGCGCATCGCAATCCTCGATTGGAGACCCGATGTCGAGCCGGAACACGGCCCACCCATCGAGCACCGGTTGACCCCGGCGAGTGCTGTAGCGGAACTCGGCGCCGCGGGCTTCCAGTCGGGCTCGCAGCGAAACATCGGCAAGTATTCCTGGCTGGTTCAAGCGACTGCGGGAGTCTGAACATGCGGCGCGTGAGCACAAGGACGCATCACAAACCCCGTTCCGGATCGCGGCACATCCATCGATTGATGGACGAGGTCTACCGCGAGATGTATCTTTTGGAGGCAGGCCGTTCCGGGGCCGAATTGGACCTCGCACTTGCCTTGTTGCGTGCATGGGTCGCGACAGACTCCAAACGTGAAGGCACCGGAAATCGGGAGTGGCTCAGTAAGGTATCTCCCATTTGCGTGCAGATGATTGAGGCGGCCTTGAATCGGAATACCCCGACGCTTCCCTGTGCGCAGTGAAACGGCGGGTTCCGGTGCAAGCGACTCTCACTTCATTCCCGCGTGCGAATATACTTGTCTGGCGCGCGATTCATCCAAATAATGCGACCTGAACTTACACGAGCCACCGACCTTCTCCGCCAAGACACTCCGGAAGCTGTCGAAGAGGCAATCGGCTTACTACAGAACACGGTTTATTCGTTCAGCATGAAGGTCTGTGGCCATCCGGAGGATGCCGAAGACACCATGCAGGAGGTGCTCTCGCGTTCCATCGGACACCTTGCCAAAATTCAGACCCCGGAGCAGATGGCCGTCTGGCTTTACACCGTGACCAGAAACCGCTGCTGGCGCATGCGCCGCAAGCCTGCACAGGCCCCCACACACCTTCTCTCGCTCGATGAATTGATGCCGGACGGTGACGAACTGGGCAGGCTGCTTGAGGATGCCGCGGCAGATCCGGAAAGCAACGTCCTCGCCGCCGAGCAACACCACCTGCTGCATCAGGCAATCCTTCGCATCCCGGCCACATTGCGCATCGTTCTCGTGCTCCACGATATGGAGGAGCTGACTACCGAGCAGGTTGCGCAGGTTCTCTCGCTTCAACAAGGAACGGTACGGATTCGCCTCCATCGCGCGCGTCTCAGCGTACGCAAGGAGATGAGCCAGCTACTCAAGGCCATTCCAGAGCTACCCAAACACGCCAGACCCTCGGCGAGCAAGCCCAGGCGCGCCCGAGCCAACGGCATGCAACGCCCGGCTGAATGCCGCGATCTGTTCGCCAATCTCTCTGAGTATCTCGACGGCCGCGTGCAACCACTGACCTGCGAACAGATGCGCGAACACATTGAAGCATGCCCGTCCTGCGTGGCATTTCTGCGCGATCTGCGCACTGCCATCGATCGTTGCCGATCTTTGGTGATTCCTTGCGACTCGGCCGTCGCGCCGCGTCTGCGCGCCATCCTCACCAGGGAATACCTGCGCATGTTGGCGATTCCCGTCGACAAAAATGCTCCCGCCATGATGTAACGAATTGCTGCCCTTGTGACTTTGTTCTTATGGAAGAGGAAAGCCACGATGGAAGTGAAGATTACACATCTCGATCGAGTGAAGTTCGCCATTCAGTCGCGCTCCCACACAATTCTTTGCGACCAACCCGCGGAAAATGGTGGGGAAGACTCGGGCATGACGCCCCCGGAATTCCTGCTCGCATCATTAGGCTCTTGCGCGGCCTTCTATGCCGTGCAGTATCTCAAGACGCGCAATCTCGCGGAGACCGGCGTGGAGGTCACAGTGACCGCCGAAAAGTTGAAACAGCCTGCCCGCATAGGCAACTTCCGTGTGCATGTTGCGTGTCCCATCTCTCTCACGGAAGAACAGACGGAAGGCCTGATGCGCTCCGTGCATCACTGCCTGGTGCACAACACGCTCTTGACGCCGCCGGAGATTGTGATTGACCTGTCTGCGAAGGAGATAGCAGCTCCCCACGCATAACAGCGTCGATGGATCGGGCGCGCCAGTGGGTCGAAAGGTCGATTCCATCGAACGCCTAAACGGACGGAGCCACCCTACGCGCACATTTGAGCGACATGGATATATGCCATCCTGAACAGAGTGACACGGTCGAGACTCTTAGACCATGCAGCCTCATGATGACCAGCAAAATGACGGACCTCATTGCCGGACGGTTCCGCGCTCTGGAAGAACCCTATCGCCTCCGAATTATTCAGGTGTTGAGGCACGGAGAGATGACGGTAGGAGAGGTCGTGCAATGGCTTGATGGAAACCAGCCAAACGTTTCCAGGCATCTGCAGATCCTCGATCGCGCCGGAATTGTGAATCGCAGACGCGATGAGATTTACATCTTATATTCGCTTCGCGAGCCGTCCGTGCTTAAGCTATGTGAACTCGTCCATCACTTCTTTGAACTGAATTTTCGACTTGGCTTAAAACCGCGAGGATCTGTATCGGAAGACGCCGATGTCAGCTTCCGGGAAAACATCGACACCAGCGGTCCACAGGGCCGGGCCATCGTGGTCATCATCGGCGCGATCGCCGAACTCGAACGCTCCCTGATCATCGAGCGAGTGCGCGCAGGCATGCGGCGCGCCCGGCTCGAAGGCACGCACATCGGACGCAATCCTTTAATCCTGGACCATTTGCAGTTCCCCCTTCCCTGCAAACTGTCAAGATACACTCTGTCTCACTTTGAGGGTGCAGTCCACCTTCAGAGACAGGACAACGCTGAAAAACTGATGAACCGCGACGGAGATAGTCAAAGTTAAGTTACCAGGAAATCGCGGACAAGATGATAGGCGGTCCGGGCTGGCCGCCGATTACATTCGACTTCAGTACTACCTCGATGTTCTTGTGCTCCCAACCGCTTGGCAGCATCTTGGCGAGCTGTCCCAGAGCCTGGGGCGACTGCACAAATTCTCCTGCAGCTTCAGTCCCCCAAGGTCCGATGCCGGCGATCACCATGACGGTTCCTTCTACCGTGGGGTCTCGAAAACGCGCAACGATGGCGTAGTCCGAGGTGAGTGATGACCATGGCTTGGTATTGTCCAGTTCCCAGTCAGTTTGCCGGGGATTCGCCGCATCTTCAACCCGGCCTACTCCGTCCGACCCAAAAATGAAATGGATCCTGAGCGGCCGTGTCAGACGCATGGTCCAATCGTTGTTGCTGGCGCCGACCAGGATCACAGAACGGGAACGAATATCCGTCAGGCTGGTGTCCGTCGCTTCCTTCGCCTCGTAGCCCTTCCCCTGTTGGTGGAGAACGCCTGCAAGATTAGCCAGCGCGAGCGCAATCGATACCGAGACGTGGTGATAGGGACGTTTGACGTTATCGTCTAACGTGGTGTTTTTCGATTCCGGCGGCATCTTGTCGGGGTGAGTTGTTCCCAACACGATAATGACCGGCCTCGTGGATTGAAGCACCGGATCCCATAGCCCATGGAGCGCCTGGTCACTTTGCTCTGGTGCGGGTTTCAAAAGGTGCCTGGCAATGAATGTGCCCGCCACGGCCATGGCAATCACGGCGAAAACGATTGGCCCAGTGCGGCGCCACCAGGAGCGCGCACCGGTTTTAGGTACAATCCGCTCCTCGGGTTCAGGCCGCGCCTGGACTTCGAAGGAATCCGACGGATACAGCAGAAACTCCGGCAGGTAAGATCCGACTGGGAGCTCGATCTGAACACGCGTGCCATGTCCATTTTCGTGATAGTACTGCGCGATCCGTTTGCGCACCTCGCCGGCGCTGATGCGCACGACCGGGTCGATGCTGGTGTCGTAGTCGGATGCCCGGCCGAAGACTTCCACGCCCAGCGTTCGCTCCTTTAGATCGGAAAACCGCTCCTCCAGAGCAGCTTCGATGATGTATTTCAGAAGGGCGGAATATCGTCTACTGGTGCGGAAGTGTGAGTTCGACAGGATCGCTTCCAGTTCTTTAAGAACCAGTGCGCGTTCCTCTGCCGAAGCTGGCCTCCAAGGTGTGGTGACGTTCCCGTTTTCAGATCGTCGGCTCATCTTTTAGCAGTATGACCGAGGTATCATACCACTCTGCAAAATGATTGTCAGCGACAATTCCAATCCGTCCGCGGTGGGGGTGTGCGTACCGCTCTAATCTACTAACCTTTTTAACTTAAGTAATTTGCGCAATCCGGCGCGACGCGGCCCAATGCAGCGTGATCGGTAACATACTGTAGCATCCTTGTCTTCGTTGCAGGCAGCGCTAGAATTGCGCCCGCACTGGAAGGTACGACCTTCCGGCGGTCTACGGTGTGCGTGAAGAAAGGCGCGGAGCATCGGAGCTGCGCCGGCGCGGCGGATAGGCATTGAGTATCACGGCTGGATCGACGCCGTGAATGCGGTGTCGGCCCTAAAAGGGAACTGTGAAGGGAATTGCTCAAAGAAGGACGCTTCCCAAAACAAAACAATTCCATTGGTTGACATAGGGAAGAGTTCAAGCATAGTGTTGGTTCGCCTTTCCAATCGCAACGAGCTTCGTACTGGGTCCAAAGCAGAGTTGGGTCCAATTCAGATTGGGCCCAACTCGAATTTGGCCCAGATCGGATTAGGCCCGGATCAAATTGGATCCAAATGAATAACCAAGAACTTGGAGGCTGAAAATGACATCTAGCAGAGTAATAAGACCCATCTTTGGGTTCATGATCGCCCTATTCGTGCTTGGATTTTCACAAGCGCTTCGCGGGCAGGCAGTAAGTGCCACGCTGGTAGGAACGGTGACCGATAACTCCGGCGCCATAGTTCCCCAAGCAACGGTGACGGTTACCGAGAGCGCCACTGGAATTGCTCGTGCCCAAGTCAGCAACGGGAGCGGCAACTATACGTTTCCCAATCTGACCCCCGGGACCTACTCGGTGACGGTTACATCGAAGGGTTTCAAGAAGGAAGTCCGGGCCGGCATCGATGTGGCCGTTAACACGACCACACGCGTGGACATTGCGCTGCAGCCGGGCGCCGTTACGGAGACGGTGACAGTGACCGGAGCGCCTCCCATCATGGAGACCGACCGCGCCGATGTGAGCACGAACCTCGAGGCGCAGACTCTCAATTCGATGCCGGTCATGGTGAACCAGAACTTCCAGTCGCTGCTCACCCTGGCTCCCGGTGTGGGGCCGCCGGTCTTCCAGCACTCGCAGTTCTTCAATGCCTCCAGCTCCATCCAGACTGAAGTCAACGGCCAGCCCCGCGTGGGCAACAGCTATCAGATCGAGGGCGTGGATGACGACGAGCGCACTGGCCTGCTGCAAATCATGATTCCGCCTGAACAGGCCATCGAAACCGTCGACGTGGCGACCTCAAATTATGAGCCTGAGCTGGGCCGCGCGGTGGGCACGGTCGCCAACGTGATTCTCAAGTCCGGCACCAACCAGTTCCACGGCCAAGTCGCCGAATACCTGCAAAACAACGACATGGATGCGCGTGCCTATTTCAATTCCGGCGTGGGCCACGTCGCCTACAACTACTTCGGCGGCGCCGTCGGCGGCCCCATCAAGAAAGACAAGCTGTTCTTCTTCGGCGATTTCTTCCGCTCCCCCGATCACGAAGCGAACAACAACACTCTCACGATTCCCTCGCCCACCTGGTACACCTGCAACAGCTCGGGTTATATCGACCTGAGCGGCGCGCTCAACAGCAGCAAGGCAGCCGGACAGATCTACGATCCCGGCACGGGTAACGCCTCCGGCCAGAATCGTTCTCCTTACCCCAACAATCAGATCCCGTGTACAGCGACGGCCGCGGCGAACGAGAGCACCCTCAGCAACCCGATCGTCACCTACGCGGATCCCGTGGCTCTCAAGCTGATGGGCCTCTTGAAGGCGCCCAATTACGGGAGCTCTTCCACCTGGTCCACCTACTCTGTTACGAACAACTACACCGCCATTCTCCCCTTCCAGAAAACTACCAACCGCTACGACGCCAAGATCGACTATCAGGTCACTCAGAAGGATCACCTGAGCTATCGCTACGAACGTGAGGACATCAACATCTTCCAGGCGCCGGTATGGGGGCCCGCGGGAGGCGGTCCCGCGCAGAGCGCATTCCAGGGAACGGGAATTCAGCACGTGTACAGTACCGGCCTGAATTACGACCGGGCGTTTTCCAGCACCCTGCTAACCGAAGCGCGCTTCGGCGTGGCCCACTACGGCAATAGCGCGACCCAGAGTGACTACGGTGCCAACGATGCCACGACGATCGGCATCCCCGGCGTCAACATCAGCCAGTTCACCAGCGGCCAGGTCCGTATCAACATGGGCGACTTCAGCAGCAACCCGCTCATTGGCTACTCCGTGTCCCTGCCCTGGATACGCGCCGAAACCAACGTCGATGCGGTAAACCACTGGACCAAGATCGTCCGCAACCACACTTTCAAGTTCGGCGTGGACGTGCGGCGCATTCATGACGACCTGCTGCAGGACCAGACCTACGGCGCGAGCGGCGGTATCACTTTCTCTGAAGGCAACACCGCTTGCGCCAACTGCAGTAGCACGAGCGGCACCACTGCCACCAATATCGGCAATGAGATGGCCAGCCTCCTGCTGGATCAGCCCTCGACGGTGGGCCGCGACGTCAACACCTATTTCCCTCGCTTCCGCCAGTGGTGGATCTTTGCCTTCGGCGGCGACAAGTGGCAGGTCACGCCCAAACTGACCCTGGATCTGGGTCTCCGCTGGGAGCTCTATCCGCCGGCGACGCCCGGAACCGCGCAGGGATTCTCCAACTACAACCCGACCAACAATACGCTGGTCATCGCGGGCGTGGGTGGCAACGCCAACAACATGGGCATGCAAACTCACTACGACTACTTCGCCCCGCGCGTGGGCTTTGCCTACCGCTTGAGCGAAAAGACCGTGGTTCGCGGCGGCTTCGGCATCAGCTATACGCCATTCGAGGACAATACCTACGCGTACAACTATCCTGTCCGCGCCAACAACGGCTACACCGCGCCCAACTCGTACCAGCCGGCGGTGCTCACTACCAGCACAGGCACATGCACCGCGCCAACCAATTTCACATTCAAGTGCGGATTTCCGGCGCCCGTGCCGGTTACGATCCCGAGCAATGGCATCATTACCGCCAACACGTCACAGCTCCTCGCAGCGTCGGAATTCTACATCCCGCTCACTTACCACAATCCCTACGTGGATTCGTGGAACGTCGCGATCCAGCAGGCGTTGCCTTGGCAGTGGAACGCGCAGTTGAGTTATGTGGGCAATCACGGCACGCGCATGGGCGTTGCCCAGAACATCAACCTGGCCTCCGCGCTGAACCAGGGTTCGGCTGGTTATCCGCTGAATATCGCATTTGGGAAAACCGCGGCGGTAACCCAGGACTTCCTGGGCTTTTCAACGAACTATTCGTCGCTGCAAGCTGAGTTGAACCGTCACTTCACGGGCAACCTGGGCGTGACCACGTCGTTCACCTGGGGCAGAGGCCTGAACTACGCGTCAGGCAGCGGCGACGACGACGGCGCACTTTTGTTCTGGCTCGATCGGCGCCACAGCTATGGGCCGACCGACTTCGACCACAAATTCAATCTGGAGGAAAGCGTCACCTGGATTCTGCCCTTCGGGCCGCACCAGAAGTGGTTGAATTCCGGTCCTGTTGCCTCGATCCTGGGCGGCTGGCAGCTCTCCGGCGTTGTTTCCGGCTACTCCGGCCTGCCTATGAACATCACCGCCAGCGGCACCAACATCAACACCTCCGGCATGACACAGATGTCGAATATTGCTGGCGGCTTCCATGCCCTCCACGGCGTTGGAGCCGGAAATCAATGGTTCGACAAGACTGTATTCTCGCAGCCAACGGGATGCACCGGCGCCGTGGGGACCGCGTGCCCCCTGGTCTACGGGACGAGCATCGGCAACGTCAGCCGGAACGCGTACCGCGGGCCGGGATACATCCAGAACAACGCATCGCTGTTCAAGACCTTCGTCCTGCACGAAAGCTGGACGTTCGACTTCCGCTGCGATGCATTCCAGCTCACCAACTCTCCCCAGTTCGCCAGCCCGTCCAACTCCTTCACCAGTGGAACCTTCGGACAGGTCACGAGTACGGTCGGCAGTGGTACTGGGATCAACGGGATCGGCGGCGGCCGGTCACTGCAACTCGCAGGTATTCTGCGCTTCTAAGCCAACCCGCACCGCGACTCTCGCACGGTCGCGGTGCAACAGTTTCGTGATCGGTGTTACATTCATGGGCCGGTCATCGCGACCCGCGATGGCTGGCCTTTTCATGCCGGCCGCAACTTTCGCCGAAGAGTTGCGGACAGGGCGGGTACGCAGGCGAATTAGCTTTGATTACGGTCGTCTGCCTTCGCGCATAGATAGAATGAGACTTCTGTGCCCAAGCGCCGCGCCAAGCCGCCCGTCCAACCGCAAAAGCCGGCCGCCTTCGCCGGCTGGCGTTTCGATCTGCTGATTTATCTGGGGCTATTCCTGGCGACGTTCGCGGTCTATGCCCAGGTACGCCACTTCGACTTCGTCAACTACGACGATCCCGATTACACCACCGGCAACGTGCACGTTCGGCAGGGGCTGACGGCGCAGGGGTTGGAATGGGCGCTCACGTCGCACGACGCTGCCAACTGGTTCCCGGTGACCTGGGTTTCCCACATGCTCGACGCCCAGATCTTTGGCATGGATAGCGGCTGGAGCCATCTGCACAATGTACTGCTGCACGCGCTGGCAGCCATCCTGTTGTGCATGTTTCTTGAGCGGGCAACGGGCGCACGCTGGCGCAGCGCGTTGGTAGCTTATATTTTCGCGTTGCATCCGCTGCATGTGGAGTCTGTGGCTTGGGTGGCGGAACGCAAAGACGTACTCAGCGCCTGCTTTTGGTTTTTCACCTTATGGGCCTATGTCTGGTATGCCGAACGCCCCGGCTGGGTCCGATATCTGGTTGTCGCTTCGGGATTGTGCCTGGGGTTGATGGCCAAGCCCATGGTGGTCACGCTGCCGATTGTTCTGTTGCTGCTGGACTACTGGCCGCTCGCACGTTTGCGGCAGCGCGGTCGCAAGGCCATATGGGAAAAACTTCCGTTGCTGGGGCTTTCGGTCGCCGCCGCCGTCATCACCTGGCTGGTGCAGGAACACGCTGGCGCGGTGAAAGCTCTGCCGCTCCAAACCCGTCTGGCAAACGCGACGCTTTCCTACGCACTCTATATCCAGAAAACATTCTGGCCGTCGCGGCTGGCGGTTTTCTATCCTTACCCACAAAGCTTCCACTTCTTGCCGCTCGTCGCAGCGGGACTTCTTTTAGCCGCTGTCACCGCCGTCGCGATCCTGCTGCGCCGCCTCGCGCCGTATCTGTTGACGGGTTGGGGTTGGTTCGCGATCACGCTTCTTCCAGTCATCGGACTAGTGCAGGTGGGTGGTCAGGCCCGCGCGGACCGCTATATGTACATTCCTATGGTGGGCCTTCTCATCATGCTGGTGTGGGGTACTGGGGAGGTCCTTGAAACCTTGCACGTCAAGGTGCTGGCAATCCCCCTGGCCGCAACGGCCTGCCTCGCCTGCGCCGTGCTCACCTGGATCCAGATTGGGTATTGGCGCAACACCGAGACCCTGTTCCGCCAGGCGCTCGCAGTCACAAAGGACAACTCCGTGGCCTTTCACAACCTGGGCAGTTACCTCATGGCCTCGCCGGGCCATTTGCCAGAAGCTCTTGTGTATCTCGAAGCCGCGGTAGTCATCGATCCTGATTCCGCGCCCGCGCACACCGACCTCGGAAGCGCGCTGGCGAGAACCGGCCAACTGCCTGGGGCCATCGCGCAATTCGAGGAGGCCATTCTGCTGGCGCCGAATGCGCCCATCCCGCACAACAATTTGGGCAGCGCCCTGACCGACGCCGGACGACTGCCCGAAGCTATCGCCGAATTCCAGACTGCGCTGCGGCTGGACCCCGGCTACGATGACGCGCGCCGCAATTTGGCCGCGGCCCAGGCCGGCGGCTCTGCTCAAACCCACTCAAGCCGCGGCCTCGCCTTGCTCAAGGCTGGCGACGCCTCCGGCGCCATTGCCGAATTGGAAGCTGCTTTGCGCGTCGACCCCAACGATGCCGATGCCCAAAACAACCTGGGCGTCGCGCTCTCAAGCTTCCCTGAGCGCCAGCGCGAGTCCATTATTCACTTTAAAGCCGCCGTTCGTCTGAGGCCGGATTTTGCCGATGCGCAATACAACCTGGGAGTAGCGCTCTCCGGCATCCCGGGCCGCCTCCCCGACGCGATCCGTCACCTCGAAGAAGCCGATCGTTTGCGGCCGGATCCGGAGGTGGAACGAGCCATCGCGCGTCTGCGGGG
>JARLFZ010000041.1 GCA_031296305.1 Occallatibacter sp.
ACAGGGCGGCGTGCTGAATGTCCTCTTCGAAGATCCTGCGGCCCGATTCGTTATTACGCCCAACACGCCGGTACGCCAGATCTGGATTTCCGCGCTCGCCACCAGCTTCAAACTCGACTACGATTCGAAGCTGGAAGAATTCATTCTGCCCCGCACCGGCGAAACCCTCTCCGTCCTCATTGATCGCCTCATCAGCGAGTATCATGCGCCAGGCTCCGGCCGGATCTGAATCCTCGTTTCCCTGTTTTCTGTTCCCTGATCCCAGTTCCCTGCCTTCCGTTCCTTCGCCACGCCGCCAAATGTTACGATTGTCTGCATCCCTTGGAGGAATCGCATCCATGAGTGAATCAGTCGCAACCCCAGCGCTCACTGCCGAACAGGTTTCCACCATCACGCGCCAAACAAACTACGGCACCTGGCGCTTCCAGAAAAGCTGGAAGCCGCTCACCATCACCGATGCCGAGGGCTGCTGGTTTACCGATGGTGCAGGCAAGCGCTACCTCGATTTCAGTTCGCAGTTGATGTGCGTGAACCTCGGCCACAAAAACCCGCGCGTCGTCGAGTCCATCGCCGAACAGGCGCGCGAGCTTTGCTATGCTGCGCCCGGCTACGCTACCGACGCCCGCGCGCGCCTGAGTTCGAAGCTCCTCGAAGTTCTTCCAAACGGCCTGGAAAAATTCTTCTTCACGACCAGCGGCACCGAGGCCAACGAAGCGGCCTTCAAAATCGCGCGCATGTACACCGGCAAGAACAAGATCATCTCGCGCTATCGCTCCTATCACGGGTCCACTGCGGGCTCCATCGCGGCCACTGGCGATCCTCGCCGCTGGGCCATGGAACCGGCGGGCAAAATCGCCAACGTGGTCTTCGCGCCCGAGACCAACTGCTACGACTGCCCCATCAAGCATACCTATCCCACATGCAACATCGCCTGCGCCGACTACATCGAACACATGATCCGTAACGAGAGCGACGTGGCCGCCATCATCTTTGAACCCGTGGTCGGCACCAACGGCGTGCTCGTTCCGCCGCCGGAGTATTTTCCGCGCCTGCGCGAAATCTGCGACCGTTACGGCGTGCTCATGATTGCCGACGAAGTCATGGCCGGATGGGGCCGCACCGGCCGCTGGTTCTCAATCGACCATTGGAATCTGAAGCCCGACATCTTGGTGACCGCCAAGGGCATCACCTCGGCCTATGTGCCGCTCGGCCTTTGCGCCACCACCGGCAAAATCGCCGACTACTTTGAGGATCACTACTTCTCGCATGGGCACACGTATGAGGCGCACCCGCTCACGCTCGGTCCCGCCGTCGCCACCATTGAAGAGATGCAGCGCCTGAAGCTTGTGGAGCGCGCCGCCGAGCTCGAGCCTTACGTTCGTCAAAAACTCGAAGGGCTGAAAGCGAAACACGTATCAGTCGGCGATGTCCGCGGCCTCGGCCTCTTCTTCGCCGTTGAGATCGTGAAGAACCGCAAGACCAAGCAGCTCTTCAACACCTATCGCGACAAGGTGGAAGGCAAGCCGCTGTTGGTCGACCAGATCGCAGCAAAGATGATGGCGCAGGGCGTGTCGATACAGGCGTGGGTCAGCCACTTCGTCGTTGCACCGCCGCTCATCGTGACCAAGGAAGAACTCGATCTCGGCATCGCCGCGCTCGACGAGCATCTCGCTATCGCCGACGCGCTTGTGGAAGCTTGAGACGGCATCGATCCATCCGCACGACGTGGTTGGCCCAGCCTTGGCCACGATCGTTGGCTGGTTCGTCGCCATGGCTTGGGCAATTTGGTGCAGGTCCGATCCGAACGAATATGCAAAGCAGTCCGGGAGGTTGTCACGGAGCTTCACCCGGCGATAATTATGGAAGGCTGGCGACCAACCACTCGCAAAGCCCGACCTGCACTCTCATATCATCGCCCTCTTTTGTATAGCTCGGTTTCTGTTCTGCCCGCTTGCAGACATGGCATTCCGTAAGTACCCCGTCAACTTCGCTCGGATGCCGCTTTTGGGGATGGGGAACTGGGCCTAATGTTAAGTTGGAATCAGAATGAGCAGAAAAGGCCTTAGTCCGGCACGTTTAGAGGCATTCTCCGACGGCGTTATCGCGGTCATCATTACCATTATGGTACTGGAGCTGAAGGTACCTGGGCCAGACGGCTTAGCCGGTCTGCTCGTAGTGCTGCCCACCATCTTCCTCTACCTGCTCACCTTCGTGCAGATAGGAATTTACTGGGTGAACCATCATTACCTCGTCGATGAGGTGGAGACGGTCAGCCACGGTATTTTGTGGTCCAACCTGGTGTTTCTCTTTTGCCTCTCGCTGTTTCCGTTTGCGACTGACTGGATCGGTGTCAAGGGGCTGTCGTCGTTCACCACCGCGCTATACGCTACAGTCAGCATTTTTCCGGGGCTCGGATATATGGCGCTGTGGATCCAGGTACGGTCGCAGAGTGCAGCACCCGCACACGCAAGTTGGGGCAAGCAAATAGCCTCCATTTCGCTTTATCTCGCAGCGATTCCCGCGGCCTACTACCGGCCTGCTGCCTCTCTGGCGCTGATCGGGATTGTTGCGGTGCTCTGGCTGCTGCCACCAAAGGCTCAAGTTCCACCGGAAGGAACTTAATGCAAGTCTCCGCGATGGATTGGGGCCGAGTCGAGGGAATCCGCTCTTCCGCAGGCGGATAAGAGGTGAACTCAAAGTCGCGGGCGGGTGGAGTTACCAATTGTGCGACGTGAGCCGGCGATGGATCACTGATCGCTGACCACTGACCACCGCTCCTCCGGTACCACCGGCGCCGCGAACTTCATCATGGCCACATACGTTGCGCCTGCGGTGAAGAAGCCGACGAACCACGCGTAGTCGTAAAGGAAATGCAAGCCGGGCAACCAAACGCCTACCAGCGCCAACCCCACACCCAGAGCGAGCGCGATGAGCGCCCGCGGATTGACGCCCTTGGTGTAGTGGTACGCGCCCTCGCGGTGGTAGAGCGAATTCACGTCAAGCTCCGTGCCGCGGATGAAGAAGTAGTCGCACACCATGATGCCGGCCACGGGACCGAGCAAGCCTGAGTAGCCCACCAGCCAACCAAATATGTAAGAGTCTGGCGTGGCCAGCAGCTTCCACGGGCACATGGCGAGGCCGAGAAATCCGGTGATCAAACCGCCCGTCCTGAAACTGATCAGCCGCGGATAGAGATTGGAGAAATCATTTGAAGGCGAGACCACGTTGGCGCCGATGTTGACGTTGAGCGTGGCCACCAGCACGGCGACCATGGCCACAAATGCGACCAGCGGCTGGCGAAACATTCCGATCAGTTGCACCGGGTCCCAAATGGGCTTGCCGAAGAGCACCGCCGAAGCTGAAGTGACCGCGATGCCGAGAAATGTGTAGAGCACCATGGCCACCGGCAAGCCGAACGCCTGGCCCCACGACTGCGCGCTTTGCGATTTGGAGTAGCGTGTGAAATCGGGAATGTTGAGCGCGAGCGTGGCCCAGTAGCCAACCATGGCGGTGAGCGACGGGAAGAACACGGCGAGAAATTCGTGCGTAGAGTGGAAGCGGCTGGGCGTGGACAGCATAGCGCCAAAGCTGCCCGCCTTGACGCGCACCCAGATCAGCAGCGCCGCGGCCATAACAAACATGAACGGAGCGCCAAAGGCTTGCAGGCGGCGAATGGATTCGACGCCGCGCCAGACGACGACCATGTTGAGCAGCCAGAAGCCAAGAAAGCACGCCCACAAGATGCCGCGATTGCCGGCCGCGCCGGGCCAGATGACGATGAGCATGGCGTCAATGGCGCTGCCGCCGATCCACGATTGGATGCCGAACCATCCGCAGGCCACCACAGCGCGCAACAGTGCGGCAATATTGGCGCCGCGCACGCCAAACGACGCGCGCAAAAATACCGGAAAGGGAATGCCGTACTTGGCGCCCGCGTGTGCGTTGAGCAGCAAGGGAACGAGCACGATGAGGTTGCCGAGCAGCACCGTGCCCAGCGCCTGCTTCCAGTCCATGCCGTTGGCGATGAGCCCCGACGCGAGGCGATAGGTGGTGATCTCCATGCACATGGAGAACCACAGCGCCGTGTAGTTGTAGAAACCCCACGTGCGCTGCTGGGGCCCGGTCGGCCGCAGATCGCGATTCGATAGGGATGGATCGATGCTGCTCACGGGGCCTCCTCCGTGGGGTGGCTGCTCTATCTCGAATGTAATTTCTGAACTATAAAGATGCCATCATGAGCGGCGCACACCGGCACGGCGCAAGTCTCATCCGTGCACAAACAAGCCGACAGCTAAAAGCTGAGAGCTGAAAGCTGTCTTATTTCCACGCCCCTCCGCGCGCTTCTCGCCGCAAGTACTTTCCGCGGCCCGGTGTGCCGATGAACTTTCCGCCGCTCACCACAAGCTCGCCGCGCGAATACACATCGCGCGCATTGCCGCGCACGCGGAAGCCCTCGAACATGGAATAGTCCACCTTCATGTGGTGAGTCTTGGCACTGATGGTGTAGTCCTCGTTGGGATCCCAAAGGACCAGGTCGGCGTCGCTGCCCGCGGCCAGTACGCCCTTCTTCGGATACATCCCGAAGATGCGCGCCGGCGCCGTCGACACCAGCTCGACGAAGCGATTGATGGAAAAATTCCCCTGCCCCACGCCGTGGTGATGCAGCAGTTGCAGCCGGTTCTCGATGCCCGGACCGCCGTTGGGAATCTTGGTGAAGTCGTCTTTGCCGAGACTCTTCTGGTCCGCGAAGCAGAACGGGCAATGATCCGTCGACACCACCTGCAGGTTGTCCTTTTTCAGGCCCTCCCACAGCCTGGACTGGTTCTTCTTCTCCCGCAGCGGCGGCGTAAACACGTACTTCGCGCCGTCCCAGCCCTTGCCTTCCATGTTGTCTTCGATGGAGAGCAGCAGATACTGTGGGCAAGTCTCCGCGAACGCAGGCAGGCCGCGGTCGCGCGCTTCGCGCACCTGATTGAGCGCGTCCTCGCTCGAGAGATGCACGATATAAATCGGCACGCCGGCAATCTCTGCCATCGCAATGGCGCGGTGCACTGCTTCGGCCTCGGCCTTGGTTGGCCGCGACAGCGCGTGATAAATGGGCGCAGTTTTGCCATCGGCCAGCGCCTGCTGCACGATGACGTCGATGACGGAGCCATTCTCCGCGTGCATGCAGATGAGCGCGCCATTCTTCGCCGTCTGCCGCAGCGCCTTGAAGATGGTGGCGTCGTCGACCATGAGCACGTTGGGATACGCCATAAACAGCTTGAAGCTGGCCACGCCCTCGCGCACCATGTCGTCCATGTCTTCGAGGCCCGCATCCCCCAGGTCGGTCACAATCATGTGCAGGCCATAGTCGATGCAGGCCTTGCCCTCGGCTTTCTTCCACCAGGTGTCGAGAGCGGTGCGCATTTTGGTGCCCTTGGCCTGGATGGCGAAATCGACGATTGTGGTGGTGCCGCCGATGGCAGCGGCGCGGGTGCCGGTCTCGAAATCGTCGGCCGAATAGGTCCCGCCGAACGGCATGTCAAGATGGGTATGCGCGTCGATTCCGCCGGGGAGCAGAAGGAGGCCAGTGGCATCGACGACCTTATCCGCAGAGCTGGCCGGAATGCCCGCGCGCACTTCCTTGATGATTGCGCCGTCGATCAACAGGTCGGCTTTTATGCTGGCGTCGGCGTTTACTACTGTTCCGTTCTGAATAAGCGTCTTCATGATGGCTTCTTCCTCATTTCTTACGGCGCTACTAGTCTCCGCTGGTTGGCGCTGCGCAGGCTGCGCCCTTGGTTCGCTGCTCCCAGGACTCCGGAGGCACATCCTTATCGACCCGCACCATCGTAATGCATCCCTCCACCGGGCACACGCAGGAGCACAAATTGCATCCCACGCATTCGGTCTCGTCCACGCGAGGAATGCGCGCGAGCGGCGTCGGATACGGACCGTGCGCGAAAGCTGCTTCGCGCTCTTTGCGCGTTACCGGCGTTTCAGCAATCGCGGCTAGACTCTCGGCCTGCTCCGCGGCCGGTGTGCGATGCAGTTCCACGTGCCCATCGATGGGACCGGATACGCGATCGAGGTGGATGCACTGGTGTGCGCCGTCCCAGCAGGCAATGTGGCACAGATCGCAGCCGATGCACTTTTGTTCGTCGATGCGCGCCACGATCTTGAAGTTCAGGTTGAGGTGCTTCCACTCCGTCACGCGATTCACTGACAGCCCGCGGAAATCATCGATCGTCTTGAAGCCTTTCTCGCGCATCCAGTTGTCGAGGCCGTCGGCCATGTCTTCGACAATGCGATAGCCGTAGTGCATCACCGCCGTGCACACCTGCACCGTGCCGCAGCCCAGCAGCATGAACTCTGCCGCGTCGCGCCAGGAACCGATGCCGCCGATGCCGGAAAAAGGCAGCGCTGCTTCGGGATCAGCCATAATCTGCTGCACCATGTTCATCGCGATGGGTTTCACCGCCGGCCCGCAGTAGCCGCCGTGCGAACTTTTTCCGTCTACATTGGGCCGCGGCACAAGCGTGTCCAGATCTATGCCGGTAATCGAATTGATGGTGTTGATGGCCGACAATCCATCGGCTCCGCCGCGCTTGGCCGCGCGCGCCACGGTGCGAATGTCGGAGATATTCGGCGTGAGCTTGACCAGCACGGGCGTGCGCGCTTTTTCTTTGACCCAGGCGGTGATCATCTCCGCGTACTCCGGCACCTGGCCCACTGCCGAGCCCATCCCGCGCTCGCTCATGCCGTGCGGGCAGCCGAAATTCAGCTCGAGGCCGTCCGCTCCCGCGTCTTCGGCGCGCGTCACAATCTCGTGCCACGCTTCGCGGTTCGACGCCACCATCAGCGAGGCAATCACTGCGTTCTTCGGGTAGCGCCGCTTCACCTCCGCCATTTCAGATAGATTTTGTTCGACGGTGCGGTCGCTGATGAGCTCGATATTGTTGAAGCCCATGATGCGCTGTCCGTTCCAATCCGTGGCCGAGTAGCGCGAGCTGACATTGACCACCGGCTCGCCGATGGTCTTCCAAACCGCGCCGCCCCAACCCGCGTCGAAGGCGCGCATGATCATCTCACCCGTGTTGGTGGGCGGCGCTGAGGCCAGCCAGAACGGATTGGGGCAATTGATCTTTCCCGCAAAATTCCGCACGCCAATGTCAGGCATGGGCTACCTCCGCAAATTTCAACATCGCTATTGCAGCGCGCTTGCCGCCAGCCACCGCATCCACCACTTCGCGCCCGCCGTTGACGCAATCGCCGCCGGCAAAGTAGCGCGCGTTGCCCGTCTGCCCGGTTTCGCGATCGGCCACAATCCGCCCGTCGCGCACCTCTACGCTGCGCAACTTCTGCAGCAGCTCGGTCAGCGGCGACTGTCCGATGGCCGGAACGATCAGATCACAATCGATCGTCACTTCTGAATCGGGAATCACTTCGAGCTTGCCATCTGCCTGCCGCACCTGCACCGTTTCCAGTTGCAGACGCCCATGCGCCTCGGGCCTAATCGCCACCGGCAGCCTGCGCCACAGAAATAGCACGCCTTCCTGTTTTGCATGCTCGAATTCGAAGTCGAATGCCGACATCTCCTGTTCGCTGCGCCGGTACAACATATATACGGTGTCCGCACCCAGCCGACGCGCAGCATTGGCGGCGTCGATCGCGGTATTGCCCGCGCCCACCACCACTACCGTCCCGTGCAATTCGCGCACATGGCCGGTCTTGTAAGCGGCAATCAACTCCAGGGCATTCATCACGCCCCTGGTGTCTTCGCCGGGAACATTGAGCCGCTGCATCGCGCCCAGTCCCAGCCCCAGAAAGACGAAATCGAACTCGGCCTCCAGGGCTTCCAGTGCCGCAGCCGAATTCACTTCCATGCCGCAACGGAACTCCACGCCCAACTGCCGGATCATCTCCACTTCGCGCACGCTATCGGCGGCGCGGAGCTTGTACTCCGCCACGCCGTAGGTATTCAATCCGCCGGGCAGCTCGCGGCGTTCGATTACCGCGGCCCACGCGCCGGCGCGACGCAACTCGGCTGCGCACGCCAACGAGGCCGGGCCGCCCCCAACACATGCCACGCGCAGCTTCTTCTTTGTCGCCACCTTCGCCGGGGGCGTCTCGCCAGACGCCCAGAACGCGTCCATGGCATGCCGCTGCAGCAGCGCGATCTGAATGGGCTTGTGATTCTGGCGCAGCAGGACGCACGCGCCTTCGCACAGCACGTCGACGGGACAAACACGAGCGCAGCTTGCGCCCAGAATGTTGGCGTCGAGAATGCGCACAGCGGACCCGCGCAGATTGCCGGAGGCGATGCGCTTGATGAATCCCGGCACGTCGATATGCGTAGGACACGCAGCCGTGCACGGCGCATCAAAACAGTTCAGGCAGCGGTCAGCTTCAATCACCGCTGCCTGCGAGGTGAGCGCCGGTTTCAGTTCCCCAAACCGCGCCTTAAGGTGTGGATCGTCTGGTAAGGTTGCTGTGCTCATGCCGTCCCCTTTGCGCCGCGGCGCCACCGGCGGCCCATACAAATCGGGCTGGCGGTCGAACATCGAACCATTTGTGGCATTTATTGCGACCTCCATCAAAAAGAATGGTGAGTCTTAGAAAGTAACCGAATTGCGCCCGTTGAGCAATAGGCTCGCAGGTCACGGAAGGCTGCTAGGTTCAGCGGCTGCGCAACAGGCTTCTGCGCGAACGCCGTCTCGCCCCGGTTTGACTTCAACTGCCGGCGATCCAATAATCGAGAGGAATGAATATATATGAGGAGATCGTGAAGTTGCAACGCGAGGGGCGCCGCGGCGCGGTGGCGACCATTGTGAACTCGCGCGGCTCGATCCCCTCGTTTCAAAGTGCCAAAATGCTCATCCGCGACGATGGCACCATCGCCGGGACCATCGGCGGCGGCTGCGTTGAAGCTGAAGTGTGGCAGGCGGCGCGTGAAGTTATCTCCAGCGAAAAGCCGCGCAGCCTCTCCTTCGAACTCAACCAGGATCCCAAATACGACACCGGGCTGGTCTGCGGAGGTACGCTCGAAATTTTCATCGAACCGGTTCTGCCGTCATCGCTGCTTTACATCTTCGGCGCGGGCCACGTGGCCCTCGAGCTCTTCAAGGGTGCGCGGAATGCGGGCTTTGAATGCATCGTAGCCGACGACCGCGAGGCCTACGCCAACGCCCAGCGTTTTCCCGGCGCGGTTCAGGTGGTCGCTCACGACTTCGACGAGTCCTTCAAGGAACTCGCGCCCGCCGAGTCGTCATGCATCGTTATCGCTACGCGCGGCCATCGCGACGACATGCGCGTGCTGCGCTGGGCCGTCCAGACTCCGGCACGGTACATCGGCATGGTCGGCTCCAAACGCAAAGCCATTACCGTCTTTCGCGAACTCACGCGCGAAGGGCTCAGCCCTGAGCTCTTTGACCGCGTATATTCTCCCGTCGGCCTCGACATCGGCGCCGTCACACCCGAAGAGATCGCTGTCTCCATCGTCGCCGAGCTCGTCGCCGTCCGGCGCCGCGCCGAACGGGCTTTGCCGCATATGAGCTGGTTCCAAAGCGGCAGGCACACCGCTGCCAACGAATCAGCGGCTCCGGGCGAAAGCCTTCCGGCGCGCGCCGAAAAATAATCTCCGCCATTCATTCCTCTTTGCTTCTGCGCTCCCTGTAGCGGTATCTTCTCTCCATGCATGAACCCGTTCAACTCGCCGGGCTCGTTCTCGCGGCCGGTGACTCCACGCGGATGGGAGCAGACAAGGCGATGCTCCCGTGGCCTCCGCCGACGGCGGGGGCGACCGATTCGCCGCGTCACACGCTGCTTTCCGCGGCGCTGTTGGCTTTCGATAACTTCACGCGCTTCAACGTTGTCGTTGCCGGCAGGAACGCTGACGCCATCGCCACTATGGTTGGTGCGTGCGGGGCTTATCTCGTCCGTAATCCAGCTCCTGAAAATGGCCAGTTCAGTTCATTGCGGATCGGTCTGCGCGATCTGCTCGACCGCGGCTGCAACGCGGCCATTATTACGCCTGTCGATTGCCCGCCACTGAGCCCTTCCTCACTGGAACGCCTGCATTATGCCTTTCTCGGTGCGCTCACCGCGGGCTTCTGGGCTGTCGCTCCCGAACACGACGGCAAACACGGCCATCCCCTCCTCGCCAATCGCGATCTCATCGAGGCTTTTCTCAAGGCTGACATCACCGGCAACGCGCGCGAAGTTCTTCACGCCCACGCATCTCGCGTGGTCTACGTCCCGGTGCCTGAGCCGCTGGCCAGGGCGGGGCTCAACACGCCGGAAGACTACGCCGCCGTCGCCGAGTAGAAGTTTCCGGAAGTTCAGTTTTTCTTCGAAAGCTGTTGCAGCACCGCCTCCAGCGCATCCATCGCAAGGTGGCTGGCGTGCGACGATGCTGGCGGCAATTCGCCCACCGCGCGCAGCAGCTCTTCACGGTTCAGCTTCCGCGCCTCGTCCACGCTCTTGCCGCGCAGCAGCTCTGTGAGTGCCGAGCCGCACGCCATCGCGGCCACGCAGCCCTTGGCGCGGAAACGAATCTCCGCGATCCGGCCGTCAGCGACTTTCAGGGTGAGTTCCAGAATGTCGCCGCACGCCGGATTCTCGATGCGCGCCGACGCGTCCGCATCGGCAATCGTCCCCGCGTTGCGCGGGTTTTCAAAATGATCGAGAACCTCTGCAGAATACATGTCGCCTTGCCTGACGCGCTCAGTGCTCGCCGATGGCTCCGTTCGCGGCCACAGCATTGGCTCTTGTCTGCTGCGCGTCCAGAATCTCGGTCACGAGAAACAGGTCGGCGAGCAGCGCACGCAAATGAATAGACGCATTCAGATTATCGATCAGCTGCGAGCCGATCCTCGGCTGCGCCAGGACCAATTCCATCGCCGCCAGTGCGCTCTCCGCATCGCGCTTGAGGACCGCAAAGAATGCCTGATATTTGTCGACTCTGCATTTGTCGGGGGCCGCAAGCTTTTCCTGCCCGATCGACTCAGCGCTGCTCAACTCCAGGCCGCGCATCGCCGCTATGGCGCGCGTCAAATGCGCTCTCAGTTCGCTGCCTTCTTCGCTCGCCAAGCCGCGCGCGGCAAAGGAGAGCGTGAACTCGTAACACTCCTCAATGGTCTCGCACTGCTTCTGAATTTCAGTCACCATCGCTTGCGGCATAATCCTGCTTTGTCTGGGAGCCGGCCGGCTTATTCACGTCCCACCGTGCAGGGTCGTGCTCCTCGAGATAAAAATCGCGGCTCATCCAGCCGAAGATCATCGACTTTGTAATGGGGAACTTTTCGGGCCGGATTCCCATATAGACATGGACCATGACCAGCGCAATCAATCCCACTCCCGCAAGCCCGTGCAGGACATACATCAGGCCCCACGTCATGTCGGAAAATAAATACGGATTGCGCGTGAAGATGCCCGTTTGCACGCGCTTCATCATGAACAGGCCGGTGACGATTACGGCCAGCCCGGCGAGCAGGATGGCGCCGTGGTAAAGCTTGTTCTCCAGCGGATACTTGGCAAACTTGTCGGGCAGCGGCGCAGGCTTGCCGAAGAACGCCCGCATGCGATTCATGGCGTCGCGCAGATCCGTTTTGTCCGGCCAGATGGACCAGAAATCAAGGAAGAACGTTGCATGGACGATGTGAAACAGAATCGATGCCGTGAGCAGCAGGCCCGCGATCCAGTGATAGACCACCCAGTTAAATCGGACTCCGACCCTGGGCAGAAATGCCGTGAACAGCAGCGTAAACATTGATGCCGCCATGATCCAGTGAAACAGCCGCGCGGCCAGCGAGTGCCGGGGTACACGCTCCGGAATCGCCGCCGCAGTCGCTTCGGCCTTGCGCTCCGCAAATCGCTTCGGCGGCTTCACGACGATGAGGTAAAGCGCGTGCACGATCATGAAGCTGAGTCCCGCGATGACCGCGATCCAAATCAGGCCCCACGCGATGTGGATCGGGACCGATTTGCCCCACGGACTCGTTGCCCACTGGATTAGCTGCGGCATGTCGCCTCCTCGGCAGCAGCGTTCGCGGCCATCGCGCCGTTCATCGGCGGCTGTGTAACTCCCACGACGGCACGCTTCACAAGATTCCGCATCAAGGGAATTTTGTAGCCGTTGAATTGTAGCGGAACCGCGCCTTCGACGGCGAGCTTACCTGCCATCTCGCTGGTTTCCGTGTTAGCCGGTTTGCCGCGCACCGCATCCTCCACGGCTTTCAAACGCATCGGCCGCGGCGATGCCGCATTCACCGCGATCCGAATCTGGTCGACGGTGTTTCCGTTGAGCTTGATCGCCGAGGCCACGTTCATCAGCGGAAAATCCCACACGTTGCGGTCACGCACTTTCTCGAAATAGAACTTTGCGCCCCCCCACGTGGCGGGAATACGGATCGCCGTAAGCAAATCGCCTGGCCGCAGCATATTGATGCGTGTAATGTCGGCCTCGGGTCCTACAAAATAATCTTCTACGTCCACAACCTGCTCGCCCTTCGCCGTCTGCACTACGAACTTCGCATCGAGCACGATCAGCGCCGGGACTGAATCGGAGGGATGCACGGCCACGCAGCGATTGGCGCCGAAGATGGCGTGCTCGCGGTTGCGTCCGACAGGCGTGTCAGCATAACAAATGTTTCCGCCCGCGCGGTAACACGGCCATCCGCCACGGTAGTACCAGCAGCGCACGTCCTGCGAGACGTTGCCGCCCAGGGTTCCCTGGTTGCGAATCTGTGGCGAGGCCACCAGCGACACGGCCTGCGCCAGCACACCGTAATCTTTTTGGATCGCTGGGTGGTTCGCAATCTCCGTCAGCGTGGTCATGGCGCCGATCTCAAGACTGGGGCGGGGGCCGTCGCTGGTCGCGCGAATTCCTTTGAGTTCCTCTACGCCGCTCAGATCCACCAGCACCTTCGGCTTCTTGATGCGGTCCTTGAGCCAGTCAAAGCTGTCGAGGCCGCCGGCCATCACCCACACGTCGTCATTTTGCTGCAACAGCTTTTGCGCCTCCGCGGCAGAGTTAGGCTGCAGCAAGTCGAAAGCCGGCATTACGTCTCGGATGACTGCCATCGCAAGCTCCAGTTCTCAGTTCACAGTTCGTAGTTCTCAGTTGCCAATCTGTCCTCAATTGCTGTTCATTGCGCTTTAAATCGATGCCGCAAACGGATGCTGCGCGGGGCGTCCCACTTCGAGCGAGGCCAGAATCGTATCCGCATTCACTGGCGCTCGCTGGAAGATCTCGTCGCCCAGGGCATCGCTCAACGCATTCAAAATCGACGCGCAGCCTCCGCCCACCGGCGGCTCGCCGACGCCGCGCGCGCCCACCGGGGTTTCAGGATCGGGAATGTTCAGGGCTGCCCATTGCATGTCCACCGGCACATCCAGAATGGTGGGCGGCTTGTTCTGATAAAAGCGCTTGGCGACCGCAACGCCGTACTCGGGGTCGTAGACCCACTTCTGCCCGATGGCGTGCGCGATGCCCAATATCGACCGACCCAGCATCTGTCCGCCCAGCGAGTGCGGATGCAGCACGGTACCCACGTCGCCGTACGCCAGAAAATCCGTGATGAAGTATTTTCCCGTCTCCACATCTACTTCGACCTCAGCAAAGCTCGCCACGTAAGAGAACGTGTCGCCGTCGCGTGGGGCCTTGTCGCGCGCCGCTACGACGAGGCCTTGTCCGGCCAGCGCCGTTACTGCGTTTTTCGTCACCTTGTGCACGTCGTCCGGCGCCTGATGGCCGTCGTAGATGCCACCGAGTTCGATGGCCTTTTGCGCTGCCTGCGCGAAACTCATCCCCGCGCCCCCGCCCTTGCGGAAAACGCGCGCGTTATCGACCTCGTAATCCTCGGGCTTGCCGCCTAGCGATTTCGCGGCGACCTCTAGGAGTTTTTGTTTGCACTCCGTGGCCACGGCGAACGCGGCTCGTGTCATGGCATGCGTAGTCTGGCTGCCGCCCGAAGCGCATGTGTACGGCATGATCTTCGATGTATCGCCCCACACCACGTCGCAAAGTTCCCACGGCACGCCGAGCACCTCAGCGCCTGCGCGGTGTACGTCCATCACCGACTCGGTGCCCAAGTTGCCGATGCCTGAGTGGAAACGCACGCGACCGTCCGGCGTAATCACCAGCAAGCCATCGAACCCGATGGTTCCACCCACGAAGCAGCTCAACGAGACACCCACGCCGCGCGCCTTCGAACCCGTTCGCTTCGGCTTCGCTATGCGCTCCTGCCACTTGAACTGCTCCGCGCCCTGATCGAGCGCCTGCTTCAAGAAGCAACTCGTCGCGTGCGCTCGTTTGCCGTGATTCAGCGGACCGTATTCGGCTTTGCCCTCGGGGCAGTTCACGCGACGGAGCGCTACCTGGTCTACGCCGAGCTTGCGCGCTGCTTTCGCCAAAATCGGTTCGATGATGGTGATGCCCTGCATGCCTCCCGGGGCGCTCTGTGCGCTGCGCGTCGGGGTATTCGTCATTACCGAGACGCCGCGCCAGCGCATGGCCGGCGGCTGATAGAGCAGCGACACTATCCGGGCCGACGAGGCGCCGTCGTCCTGGTTGTCATAGGCTCCACTGTTGGTCACGGTGTAATAATCGAGCGCGGTAATGCGCCCGTCCTTCGCAAACCCGATCTTGGCGCGCCCGAGAACGCTCGGCCGTCCTCGCCCGATGTAGTGCTCCTCTTCGCGGCTGATGCGCATCATGACAGGCGCGTTTAATTTGCGCGACAGGATCGCGGGAATAATCATGATCACCGTGCCCGTCACCTTGCTGCCGAACCCGCCGCCCGTGTACTCGCTGACCAGAACAACCTGGTCGTCTTTCAGGTTCATCCACCGAGCAATCGCGGGCACGGTCTGAAAAGTGCTCTGCGTTCCCGTGTGCAGATACAACTTTCCGTTTTGCCAGTACGCCATTGCGGTGCGCGGCTCCAGGCACTGATGGCTTACGTCGGGCGTGACAAAGGACTCATCCAGCACCAGTGCGGCATCGCGGAAGCCTGCATCGAGATCGCCGTACGTCGACTGGCCCATGGACTTGCCCATGGGCAGCCGTCCCTGGTCGTACTCGGCAAAATCCTCTTTGGTCCACTTCAGCTCTGTGACCTGCTGCCCGGCGGTTCCCCGCTGCCAGACATTTCCGTCCGCGTGCGGATTCGCGCCGCCCGGCCGCAAACTGTCGAGAGGATCGATGACGAACGGCAACGGCTCCATGTCGATTTTTATTTTTTCAATGGCCTCGGCGCAGGTTAGCTCGTCCACGGCCGCGATGGCCAGAATGGGATCGCCCTGGAACATGGGCTCGTTGGTCAGCGCACGCTCACCCCACTTGTTGGCCTTGATGGTTTGTCCGTTGTCGTTCAGATAGTCGGCTTGCGCCGGAATATCGTCGGCGGTAAGCACCGCCTTCACGCCCGGCATGGCGAGGGCGTCGCTCGCGTCAGTGTGCCGAATGCGCCCGTGCGGCATGGGGCTCAGCACAAGACGGCAAAACAGCATTCCCTCGGCGCGAAAATCCTCGGCATACTTCGAACGGCCCGTCACCTTCGCCATCAGGTCCGGCGTTTTGTAGTTACTGCCGATCAGCTTGTATCCCGTGCCGTAGGGGTGCGGCTTTTCGCTCTCGGCCTTCATCGCGCTCTCTTGTGGTGTATCCGCCACGGCTCAGGACCTCGCTTTCTCGGCGGCAGGCACGGCGTTGCGCATGTTTTCTGCGCCGAGCATCATCGCGTCCAGGATTTTGTTGTAGTCCTGGCATCGGCACAGATTGCCGCTGATGCCGTGCGCGAGCTCGGTTCGCGTGGGAACGGGATGCGTCTTCAGAAATCCCACCGTCGCCATGATGAAGCCCGACATGCAGAACGCGCACTGGAAGCCCTGCGCATCCACTACTGCCTGCTGCACCGGGTGCAGCGTGCCATCGTCCGCCGCGAGGCCTTCGATGGTGGTGACCTTGCGCCCGCGGACCGTGTTGGTGAGCACGGAGCAGCTATAGCGCGGCACGTCGTCGATTAGCACCGTGCACGCTCCGCACTCCGCGCGATCGCAGCCCAGCTTGGTTCCAGTCAGCCCCAGCTTGTAGCGCAGTGTCCAGGCCAGCATTTCCTGCTTCATCACTTCCACGCGGCGCGGCTGGCCGTTTACATTCAGCGTGATCAGCCGTTCGCCGCCGAAGCTCCGCCCGCGTCCCGGCGCAAGAATGCGGTAGCTGGCCGCGCCGACCACGGCGCCGCCGGCAATCACGCCGAGAATGAAACGGCGTCTCGTAATCGATTTCGATGGGTTTTGATTAGCCTTGGGACCGTCGGCTTCCGGCATTGTGGCTTCTCCGGTTTCAGGATTGCCTGGGATCATCTCGCTGGCCTGCGGGATTTGTCTTTCGGTTCTTGCGGGGATAGCGCCGTCGCTTTTCGAAAGCGTCGCGCGGCGCTTGGGGCTATCTTATCGCCACGGCCGCGCCGATGCAAAATCGCTGGCGGAGGCAGGGCCGGCAATGGGGCGACTGCCTTTTCCCGGGCTTCGCGTTCAGCGTTTGTATTGTCCGCGCCGCGACGGCAGAATCTGGATGTCGTCACGGGCGCCGGTGTCGTACTTCCCACGATTCCAACGAGATTCCATGCCTTTATTGCTCTCTTCCATAGGCGGCGGCAGGAATTCGGGCTCCGCCGTCACCCAGCGCGAAGCGGCGCTGCGCGAAACGGCTTCTTCCGCTTTGGCTTCGACTTTGGCGTCGACTTTGGCCTCGGGGGGTTCGGGTTCCGGCTGCGGAGCCAATGCCTCTGACTGCATCGTTTGCGCAGGATGGGACGGGGGCGCATCCACGGATGTGACGTTGCCGTCTGGTTCGGCATACTTATTCGGGCCAAGCTCCTTGACTCCCAACGAGAAAAGGATGCCCCTCAATCCACTCAGCCGCGTGGGCATTTCGTCGGCGGCCTTTTCTTCCTCCCGCACTTCCGCTACAGCAGGTTTTTGTCGATCATGTGCAGCCACGGAATGCCACGCCCCTGCACGCGGTGTGGGCTGCTGCTCCATCGCAGACTCGGCATAGGTGGGCGATTTCGTCATCCACCAGGGAGGCTCCTCGGTCAACCAATGGGGAGTCTCATCCTGCTGCCGCTGGACTGGCAGCGTCTCTATCCATGACGCGGACTGTGGCTTCGGCTCCCTTATGGGATCGAGTGCAGGCATCGGCTTGACTGCAGGTTGCGGCACATCCGTTCGAACAGGTTTGGCGGCTGGCTCTTGCGCGGGCTGCGATGAGCCCTCCGCAAGCCAAAGAGATGGTGGTGCAATGTTTCGCAGAGCAGCCAGTGCTGTCGGCCGGCGCGGGGCGGCTGGTGCTGCCGGCTCCCGCAGGGAAGGTGGAACGACCGGCGCCGGCTGCGGAAGGGATTGCGGTTCTCGATTTTCTGCAACCACAGGAGCGGGTTGCGGAAGGGGATGCGGCGCAACGGCGGCTCGTTCTGGCTCGGGCCATTGCGGCGCGGTTCGCTTAGCGGTCTCCGCCGGTGCGGGGATGTCGCGCACGAGGGTGGCGTGCGTGGCTTCAGGCACGATGCGGGGACTTTGCGCAACCGTCCGCGCTTGAGTGCGTCCCTGCACGCGCAAGTGCCGTTCCACTTCGCTCACGGAATTCCGGAAGTTCTCGTCGGCATTCTTGAGGCTCACGCGGTTCAGCACGAAGCCAACGGCTGCGGGGTTCAGGCGCTGTAGGCTAGTGGCCGCGGAGCGAAGCTGTGCGCGCGTAGTCACTCCCGACTCGATCACCAGGATCGTGCAATCGGCGCGCCGCGCCATGTATTCGGCCTCCGCTGAAACCGTGATCGGCGGAGTATCGGTCAGCATCAGGCCCTGGTGCGCGGAAGCGGCCTCTTCGCCGATATGCGGCATCAGCGCCGAGCCCCGCGAACTCCGCTCAAATTCGGTCGCCGCCGTGGCCGGCCCATCGCTCGGTTCGGGCCGTCCCTCCGCGGGTACTGGTCCGGCGGCATTCACCAGCACAACCTCCCGGCCCAGCACTCCCAGCATTTCTTTTATGCGACGAGTAATCGTGGTCACGCCCACACCTGGGCCGGTTCCGGTAAACACGCAGCTCGTCAGATGACCGTCGTTCGCGGCGAATTCGATGCTCGAGGCCAGCCGCAACAAATGCTTCTCGGCTACCTCGTCTGAAACTTCGTCGAAGTCCGGCAACTGCGCCATCGGCGCATACCCCAATAGTTGCTCGACGTCCGCAGCGACGTAGACGTGCGGGTCCAGCTTGTGCGCGAGAACCGCGGCCGCGAGGCCGAGGAAGATGAACGCAAGCAGCAGCAGGAGCGCATTGCGGACGACTCCTGCAATCGCAGGATGAGTGGGCGGGACCGCGGCCTCGGCCAGGTGTGCTGTGCCGGGAGCGCTGTCCTCCATTGTCTGGTTCTGCAACTGCTCGTCCACGGTGTTGTAACGGGTCTGCAGGCGGGTGATGTCGTTGGCGAGGTCGCTCGAACGTTGCAGTTTGGGCGTGGCGCCGGCCGCGGCCCTGGTCATCTGCGCCAGTTCACCATTCAGGCGCGCTTCCAGGCTTGCGGTGCGGTCGAGATCGGTGCGCAACTGCTCCTCAATGCGCGCTGCGGCCTTGGCGCGCAGGTCCTGGGTCTCGGACTCGAGCGAGGCATCGATCTTCTGGATCTCCTCCTGATCTTGCTTGTACTGCGGATTGTCCGGCGTCTTGCCTGACATATGCGAAACCAGCGCGGCGCGCCGCGTGAGCAAGGCTTGCTTCAGGCTCGCCAATCCAGGATCGGTGGCAATGAGCTGATCGGCTTCCGCATTCAAAGCTGCCGATGAAAGACCGCTGCCGGAGTTGATCGAAGTGAGCCGTGCCGCTGCTTCGTCGTGATCGCTGCGCGCTTTCACCAGCTCGGCGTGAATCTGAGCGATGTCACTGTCGTAGTGTTGGGGAGCCTCAGGCCCAATGGCCGCCACGCCCAGTTGCGCGTTGAGCTCTGCTTGCTCGGCGCGATCGTCGGCCAGCTCTTTCGTGATGCGTTCCTGCTCTTCCTTGAGCATGGTCAGGCGGCCTGCATCGCCGGCCTTTTGCTCGTGCGCAGTGTTCTCGATATAACTTGCAGCCACAGCGTTGGCCAGGGCCGCGGCCGTGTCGGGATTCGTTGCATGTGCCGTGATGGAGACCTGGTAGCTGGTACCCACGCGAGCCACTTCCAGCGCGCCCTTCAATCGGTCGGCCGCGCTCTGATCGCTTTCGCCGCCCTGCTGCCAGACGCCAGGGGCGAGCTTATGCACCGCGCCTACCAGCACGTCGGGGCACGTCATGCTCAGCATTTGTTGCTGAATGTAGGAGTCGTAGGTAGCCGGATCGTAGTTATATGGCCAGTGCATGGGCGCCGCTTCCATCACCGCTGATGGCGTGGGCTGAATGTAGACCAGGCTCTGCGCTGTGTAGATCGACCAATTAAAGACGGTATAAATGGCAGCCAGCAGCAGGCCGGCGAAGATGAATCCGATGGCGAGACGACGATGCATGCGCAGGCTGCGCATGAGGTCGAGACGGAAGAGCGCTTGGTCGGAGGTGAAGCCGCGCGGCGCAGAGGGCGCGGCGGAAGCGCCGTCCGTAAGACGGGGCGAATGCGCAGGCGCATGGGGATCGAATGTCCAGTTCATAGCACCGCTCCTAAATAGGCCAGCGAGCTGAGCTGGAAAAGCGGGTTCAGCCGCTGGAATACATATGTGGCGCGCGCAAAGCCGGTCTTGGGCACAAAGACAATCTCTCCGGGTTTCAACTTTATTTCGCGCGATTTTATGGGATTCAAAACATCCTTGAATGCCAGCACGCGCGAGGTTCCCGTGCTGGGATCGACGATCTGAATGTGTGCGTTGTTGCCGGCCTGATCTGTGAGGCCGCCCGCGTCGGCGAGCACGCTGGCCAGCGTGGAGCTGCTGGTGACTGGAACCGCGCCCGGATGCTGCACCTCGCCGAGCACCGATACAAACTGCTCCGCGAGGCTGGGCACATAGATGACATCGTCGCGGCGCAGGCGCAGATCGGCCAGCGTATTGCCCGACTCGACCAGTTGCCGAAGCTCGACCCACATCACCTGGTCGCTGCCGCGGTAAATGGCGCAGCGCTCGGGAATTACCGCCACTTTGTTCGGGCCGGTCACGAGGCCGCTGCGCGTCAGTGCTTCAAGCAGCGTGGGCGTGCCTTCAAATGTTACTTCTCCCGGCGTGGCCACTGCGCCCAGCACCAGCACGCGATTCGATGTGTACTTCGTCACCGTGACTTGGACGGAGAGGTTGTCGTAGTAACGTGCAAGTGCCGCCTCAATCGCCTTGCCAGCTTCAGGCCGCGTCATGCCGTCGAGCTTGACGTCGCCGGCCAAGGGCAGCGTGACGCAGCCGTCCGGTCCCACCACGAGCTTGGCTGCGAGATCGGGACGGCCGGCAATGTCGACCGTGATTTCGTCGCCTTTGCCCAGGCGGTAGGCTTCGTCGGCGGCGGGCTCAAAGTTGCGCAGAGCTTCGAGGGGATTAGTCTTCAACACGGGTCCGTTGGCCTGAGTCGTGGAGTCCTCTGCGGCAAGCTGGGGCGGCAATGCCGTGGGCGCTTGTGCCGCCGCGGCAAGGCCCGTAATCAACCATGGAAGAAGAGCGGCGATGTACATTCGGCGACTCATGCAGTTGCCTCCCTGCCGCGGAGCATTCCCAGGCCCCGGCGGTACCACCCGATTTCCTTTTGCTTCTCTGCGTCGGTCAACACCCAGCGATTCAATACTGCGATCGCGCCTGCCGTGTACAAAATCCCTGCCGCGAGCAGCACGCCGGCTCCCTGCCAACGGTTCACGACGGCCACGAGTTGCGCGACCGGCCAGGCCAGGACGCCCGCAATCACATACGGCGCAAGCCCCGGAACGATGACCACGCGCAGGAAGCGCGTCAGCGGAAGTTGCAGCACAAAGAGCACGCGGCCCATGAGCACGCAGGCCGAGACGACGGTTGCCACGGCCACGGCCACGCCGATTCCGAACGCTGTCCATCGGCCCTCGATCCAGCGCGCCGCGGGTAAAGTCACACCCAGCAGGATCAGGTTGGGAATGGAGTAGGTGAACTCCTCGTAGACCCTGCCCATGCCGCGAAACATCGACGTGCCCGGTCCGGTGAGCATGTGGAATTGCATGGCCAGATTGAATATTACGAACAGGACGATCAGCCTTTGGCCCATGGGGAACTGGGCGCCCAGCCAAACATGCAGAACAGGCGCGGCAAAGAACGAAAACAGGGCGACAAAGGCCGACGTGCACAGGTTGGCGTAGCGCGAACTGCTGAGATAGAGCGTGCGCAGGTTGTCGATGCGAACGGACTTTTGGGAAGCGGCGTCGACGTGGGACGCGGCCGGCAAGAGCGCGGCAAAAAACGCCATGGGCACCGTGGAAAACGATGTGGGCCATTTTTTGGCCACATCGAGCAGGCCGGCGGCGGCGGCGCCGATGAGGACGAGTCCGGCAACCCGCTCCACAGAGGCGAGAAAGATCGACAGCATGCTCTGAAACTGGACGACACCGCCGAAGTGCAACACGTAGCGAATGGAATCGCGCCGCACCAGCCGCGGCGAGATGCGCAGCCACTTTAGCTTCTTCCACGTCCACCAGATGGTGAGGCCGTCGGCGACGACGGTGCGGATGAGGTAAGCTTCGGCCAATCCGCGGATGCCGCGGCCCGCGCCCACCAGCCACAAGATGGCCACGAACTCCGCAAGAATGCCGAGAATCAGGAACCATTGCGTGGCGGCGATCTGCTGGGAACCGGCCAGAACGTCGCCGAATCCGTTGAGCGCGATGGCGGAGAGAAAAACGCCGAGCACGATCAGGACTGCTTCTTTGCCGTCGACGGCGTGAGCGGGCGGCAGGTGCAGCCAGGGCGAATACCACTTCCATCCAAACAGAAATGCGAGGAAGATGGCGCAGCAGAGGGGGATGGTGATGGCGAGCCCTGTCGAAAGCAGCGAGTTGGCCTTGTCGTATTCGCGGCGCGCGTGAAATTCGGCGACATACTTGATGTAGACATTGGAAAGGCCGAGTGTGGTGACGCCGACATACGAAACCAGAATGAAGATCGTGGTCCAGATACCGTAGGCTTCGAGGCCGAGGTGGTAAAGCAGGAAGGGGACGAGCACCACGCCGCGTAACATATTCACGACGCGGGCGAGAATGGTGGCGAATACATTGCGGCTGAAGTTGCGATTCACTTCATGGAGTAGCGCAGGCGCGGTGCTAGCGGCCGCCAGCTCGCGGCCCGCGTCGGGATCGACTGTCCAGTCCACTTCCTTATCGGGCGTGTCGGGAATCATGTGCACTTCGGTCATGGCGTTTGCGCCTCCCGATGCGTGCGGGCCCACTCTGCGCTGCCGCGCGAGTGGCGCAGGACCAGTGGAGTGATGGCCAGTTTCCAAAGAATGTGTAGGGGCGCGACGGCCAGTGCGGCTAAGTCGCGCCACGGGTTGTCGCCCAGGAAAACCGCTTCAAGCACATAGGCGACGACCAATGCCGCCCCCACAATGGTGAACCCGCGCAACCAGTGTACCGGCAAACACGCCGCCAGAATGAGGGCCAGAATGCCGCGTGAAATCGGCAGGCTCCAGGCCTCGGCAAGCATTTCAAGGGCACGCCAGTTGCCGCGCGCCATCGCCGCCAGTAATCTGCCCGTGGCCCGCGTGGCAACGTGAAAGCGTCCGCCCTCCCAGCGTGCTTCCTGCATGGCCTGTGCTGAACGGACCGGGGCCAGCGGGGCGTGAACGTACGCATCTTCAACCCATGCCACGCGCTGCCGCGCTATGACCAGGCGAACGTGGTATTCCAGGTCTTCGCAGATGCTGTCAACGGTGAAAGGCACGCGTCGCAAGGTCTCGTCTGTTACCGCGAAGCCATTTCCAAAAACTCCCGCAGAAAAGCCCAGGCTGGCGCGACCACGGGCCCGCAACACATTGATGCCTCTGAACGCCAGCACGCGCAGCCGCTCGCGCGAGGTGGCCGGCCGCGAGCTAGGCAGTTCGAGCTCGTAGCGGCACTGCGAGGCTGCGGCGCCGCGCTCGAGAACTATCGTCGTGGCCGCGACGAGATTGGGGCTCGCGACGGAGTCAGCGTCCACCACCAGAAATGCATTGGCGCCCGCGGCACGCGCCACCTCAAAGCCCGAGCGAAGCGCCACGGCTTTGCCGCGCATCTCGACATGGTTCAGCTCCACCACCCGCGCGCCGGCTGCCGCAGCCACCGCCGCGGTTTGGTCCTTGCAGTTGTGCGCCACTACGATTACTGGGACGGTTATGGGGCCGGTCTGGGTCGACGCGGCGCGATCTTCCGCGAAGAGCGTTGAGCTGGACGCGCAGCCCGCTCGGAGCAGCGATTGCACGGTGCGCGCGATCATCACTTCTTCGTCATGAGCCGGCACCACAACCGCGAGACGAATTTCCCGCAGCTTCGCAGCATTGGATTTTCCCCCGCGGCGCAGATTTCCAGCAATGCACACGGCCAGATCGGCGAGCAACGGCGCGGTCAGCATCGCGATCGCCGCCGCCAACCCTTCCGTCAGAAATGTGCTTTCGAAAATCAATGCTTCTCTCGTCTCCAAAACCGGCTGCATAACTGCTCGAAGCAGATTGAAAAACGTCCCTCAGGGGCTAAAGCCCGCTGTTTATGCGCCTTTCCTGGCACGGCTAAAGCCGTGCCCTTTCAAAACAACGAGTTTTTTCGGAACCTCTAAAGCCGTGCCCTTTCAAAACCGGATTCGGACAGCCAGTTCTAAACCAACACACGCTGAAAACCCTTGTGCGGCGCCAACGGGTTCAGTAGCGGCACACGCTCGACTGCTGGTTGCATCGCCTGCACCCAGCCGGTAAGAAGAAAAAACAGCATCACCACCTGTTCTCCCATATAGACGGTTGCGAGCGTCGTCATCAACCCAATCAGCACCGCCAGATGCGCAAGGGCCAGCATGCGGTCCTCGCTCTGGATGGGCTGGGAGATCATGCGCAGCAGTTTCGCCGCGCTGCTCGTGACGATGGCCAGGAACACCGCCAGCCCCGTGAAACCCTCGGTGACCGCGAGCATCAGGTACTGGTTGTCGATCGACACCTGGCCATTGACCGCGGGAAGCGTCGTGATGCCCCAGCCAAACGCCTTGCGTTCCATCACCAGCGGCGTGTAATTGGTGAGCAACTGGCGGCGGTAGATAGCGTTGCGCTGTGCCTCCGTAGAGGCCTGGCTCATCGCTTTCTCTGTGTACTGGCTGGCAAAGTACAAGGCGCCTGCCGCAAACACCACGCACAACGCCGCAAACACAATCGCCGCTTTCGCCACAGGCAGGTATCGCGTGAGCAGCACAAAAATCAGCGCCAGTCCCACGCCGATCCATGGGCCGCGTGACTGGGTCATCAGCAATCCGGCCACAATTGCGGCGAGCGCAAGGCCGCGCAGCGTAATGGGCAGGCCGTGGATGAGGCGGCGCGAGCCCCAGTTGCGATCGGCGCTGCGCAACCAGAGGCAGTACACCAACCCGATGAGAAAAATCATGCCGGCCAGAATGGCATGGCCGTAGGGTCCTGCAATGCGTCCGAATCCCCAGCGCATTTGCGGCTGCCACACCTCGTTCTGGTTCGCGCCCAGGAAAGGCGTGGCCAGCTTCTGCCATAAGCTGCGGCCGGTGAGGAAGTCGTAGGCGCTCAGTGCCGCGACCACGGCCAGCAACGCGGCGATGCGCGCGACGAGCTTCTTGCGCATCGCACTGCCTTCCTGCTCGATGAGCAGCTTGCCGGCCATGTAAGGAAGCACCATAGTCAAAACACCCGCAACGAACATCAGGCCGCCATCTGCGATGTTGGTGCTGAGCCTTTGCGACACCGCGAGGCTCGGCGAGAGCAGTTGGGTCCAGTCTCCATTTGCCAGTTCGGTGCTGAACGCCTCTGAAAGTCCCGCGCAGACGGCGAACAGCAACACCCACAGATCGATCCATGCCCAGCGCCAGTGCCGCGCCCCCTTGAACACCAGGGCAATGCCCAGGGGCAGAATGGCGGCATCGGCAAAACCGATCGGGGGCAGATGCGGAAGGCGAAGAACGTAGTACTGCGGCAGCAGCAGCAGCGCGGGCAAATAAACCCACAGCAACGCCTTCCTCTCCGAACCCATGGCCAGAACCGCCCAGCAGGCCAACGCCGGTACCAGAATGATCGCCGCCATTTCGTTTCCACCCCAGAGCTAGTTGCAAAAATGCTCAAAGCCAATTGAAGGGCGTGACTCAGGGGGTTAAGCAGGCTGCGTGAAAAAGCCAAATTTGCGGCTGACCGCGTAAGAACAGCACGCAGGGGCTAAAGCCCCGCACTGATTTTTGCGCAGCTTACGGCGCGAGTAAACTCGCGCCCAGATGCAAAACTCCTTGCCATGAGAGTTTTTCCGCAGCCTGTAAAACCCCTTGTTTCCTTGCCTTCTTCGGCACGAGTAAACTCGTGACCTGATACAAAAACCCTATTTATGCAATCAGTTCTATCCACCAATCCCGTTTTCTGCCGGGAACACGTCTTGTTCGCTCCGCAACCCGATCGGAACCGGCGATCCAGACTCCGCACCCAGCGGGCGGCCTTGCGAAATTGCCGGCTGCCACTCGTCGAAGAGAGGCTGCAGGTTCCACGCGTGGAGCACGAAGCGTGTTTTCAGGCTAAGTCCTGCCAGCGAAAGCGAGAGTCCGGCCTCCAGCAACTGACGTCGCGCGCCCAGCAGAACTCCAAGTCCCGCCGCTGTCACCTGCTTCACATCATGGAAATGGACTACCGTCACCAGTCCGTTCATGATGCTGCGCGTGGTTGCATCCTGTACCAGCGCAGCGATCTCGGCTCCCAGCCTGCCATGAATGTTCACGTGCAGCACTTGCGGTGTCGCGGCCGTGGTCACTGTGGATTCGCCCAGGTACGGCCGCTGCCACCAGGCTGCCAATAATGCCATCGGCAAGTGCCGTACCAGACCGGCAAAGTCGCGCAGGTACCGCGGGCCCAGCCGCATCGGTTCCTGCAGGAGGCGCATCGCCCACTCCAGGCCGCATCTCTGAATCCAGCGCGGGGCGCGCCAATTGTCGCCCACCAGAATGTCGAAGCTGCCGCCCACGCCCATGGAAAGTGGAACGCCTAGCCGCTTGCGGTGCATCCAGATCCATTTTTCCTGTTTCGGATTGCCAAATGCGACCAGCAGAATATCGGGGCTAACGGCATGAATCTTCCTGAGGATCTCAGTGTGATCCATGCGCATCAGGTTTTCCTCGGCGGGAGCAAACGTGCCTACAATCTGCACCCCGGGAAAATTGCGTTCGAGCAGCCGGGCGGCGCGGTCGGCCACGCCGGGCTTGGCGCCTAGCAGAAAAATCTTGTAACCCTCGCGTGCTGAAAGTTCGGCCAGCCTCGGCACCAGGTCCACGCCGGTCACACGCTCCGCTAACGGACAGCCCAGAAGCCCTGAAGCCCAGACCAACGGCATGCCATCGGGGAAAACCAGGCTCGAGCCGGCAACAATGCGATGCAGATGCGGATCCGCCAGCGCGTTCAGCCAGATGTCCACGTTCATGGTGCACGCCTGGTGGGTTCCACCCGACTGAATCAGGCGCTCCAGCGTGTCAACCGCCTCATCGGCGCTCAAGCTGTTGATCGGCAACCCCATGACTGCAACCGGGTGCTGCAAGTGGTCTCTCATCCCAGGGTCCATTCCCTGCCTACGCACGCGCCTGGCCTAAGCAGTGGATGCCATCGCCGTCACTTTCACGGCTGATTCCTTCTCTTGCGCGCCGCATCCCTATCCGCAACTGGAAACGAAGGTCTCCAGAGGTCGACCGAATGCCACGTTGGCGCTATGGCCTCCAGAGTACACCGAAAGTGAACCAATCTTCTTGACTCCGTCAGAATCAGTGGCGACATTTTGTGGGCCGCAGGCGGACTGATGCCTAGAAACTACCTTTTTGGAACCAACAGGAACAATGGCGAGAAGGTGGGCAGAGACGCACGGAGAAATACCTCCTAAGACACTCATGAATTCCGTACACTAGTAACCGTTCTTTGGTTACTTTTTCCGCAGTTGCACAATTTGAAGGCTTTCTTCGCCGGCCTGCGAAGATCTCCTGGATGTACTCCAATTGCCGTGCAGTTTTATTCTGTCCATTCCAGAACGGCCATCGAGCAGGGAGCCAGCATGATCTCACTTCCTGCGAAGTGCTCCCGCTCGATCTGGACCCTGACCGTTTCCTCATTGGTGTCGCCCGGCGAGGAGCTGGCCAGCCGTGAGAGCGTGGCGTTGGCGTCGTGCCCGAGGCCCGCAGCCTCTACGCTGATGCGTCGCGTGTGATGCAAGCCGTAGTTGAAAACGATGAGACTGTGCCGCGTTCCGTCCTGAAAGGCGTAGGCATCGATTTCGTGTGCGCTGCGCAGACTCACGCCGTCGTTGCCCGGGGGCTGGTCGTGCGTGGGATTCTCACCTGTGACCTCGACCTTCACCAAGTCCCCGCAGATGGCGCGATTGGCCAGGCTTTCGGCAAGAAACTGCGGCCGCTTGCGGCCCTCAGCGCCCATCTCAATCACGCTTCCCCAGAGCCGCACTGGTGTGTGGTCTGGGCGCAGAAACTCGTACTGCGGCAAACTGAAAAGCATCTCGTCGCGGATCCCATGATCGCGCATCATGCGCAGCATGTGGCCGGCCACGGCCAGCCCTGCTGCGGCCGATGGAGTGAATCGATCGAGAATAGCTTCGGGCGCCGTCCCTCCCGTGGTGTGCAGGTTCACTTCATACACGGCAAGTTGCCGGCCGCCCGCCGATTGGGCCGCTGCGGCAACAAATCCCTCGCGCGACATTTCTTCGGGCTGCGCAAGGAGTGGGCCATAAAGCTGGTCGTCGTTCGCCCACTCGGTTACGCTGCGCATCAGATACGGTGCGATCGCCAGGGAATTGGCCAGCGGCGCCGCGGCCAGTAGCGCCGCATTGCGGTCTGGATGGAAAGCGTGCGTACCCACCACGAGATCGAACTGTGCAAGCGCCGGCCCTGTCGCTGCGCGGAATGTAGCGAACACCGCATTCGCCCTGCGTCCGTAAGCCGCGGGATCTTCGATCGCCTCTCCGCGGAAATCCGGGTTCCAGGTTTCATTTCCGAGCTCGATATGAATGGTGCGAAAGGCCTGCGTCCACGGTTCGCGGCGTCCGGCGGCCACGCGCAATGCTCCGCCCTGGGTTGTCGCCGGGCCGGCCAGGTATTCAGCCAGCTTTCGCGTCTCCTTCAGGCTCATGGCGGTCGGCGCGACGATCCACGGCTCCGCGCCGATTTCGCGGCACAGCTCCAGAAACTCCGGAATCCCCACCGCAACATCATCGGAGGGTTTGAAACTCGCGAGGTAGCCCGATCGCTCGCGCGCCGCCGGGCTGACGAGAAGATTGTCCACGGTGCTGCCCAGTCCGGCGTCGCCCTCCATCAGCCGCATCACGCCGGGATGCAGTTCTCTCAGCGTCTCCACAACTTCGTCGCGAAACGCCGTGTGGTTCGAGGCATCGCCAACCACCGGCTCCAGCGCAACATCGCTCAGCAGTACGGAGCCGCCGGAAACGGTGAAACCGGTCTCGACCGCTCCTGCTGGCAACGCCGTCTCGTTCGCGGTGAACTCTTCGCTGTACTCGGCCCACGCGGGTGTCAAATGGACGTCTTTGTCGACATAGCGGCGCAGCCCCGGGACCAGGCGGCATACGTGCAGGTGCATTGTTTTGGCGCCGGCAACCACCTTGGCGCGAAAACTCACCCGGTAGCGGCCGCGGAGATGCACAAACGACCTCGCCGCCGTGGAGTCGAAATATGCGTTCAGGTCCGCTGACTGGCCCGTACCCGAGGCGTCGATTTTCAATGTCTGATGCACCGGCACGCCCGGCGGAAGATCCGTGTCCTCGAGTTCAAGCCGCGCGCCACCATGCATCGTCGGCCACCAGCCGGCGCCCGGATCGTCGGGAGCATTCTTTTCGACCGCAATCCAGTCGCCCGCGCCCACGCCCGAACTGAGAGTCAACGAATACCCCCGGTACGCCGCCCCGCCGCGCGTTACCGTGCCGCGCTGGCCCGCCGCCGAGCCATCCAGAACTTCGTAGCTCGCGCCATTCCAGAACTCTGCCGGAAATTGAATCCCGGGCGACATATCCACGCACGAGCCGGCACCGCCCGCGCCACAGTGAAAGATGGTGCGGTACGTCATCCCCGCAAACTCAGGATTGCGCGGAAGCAGATTTTTGAGCACTTGGCCAGAGTCGTAGAAGTTGTGCTCGCCCAGGTTCACGCCGAGTCGCGTTACCTTCGCAAGAATTACGTCGCTCGTGACCCGCAGGCGCGTGATGCCCATCGTGGCTTCGCTCGTCGTCTGCGCGGGGCCCGGCGACGCCGCAGAAAGCACGAGCAATGCAAGCAGGATCTTCCCGCGAAATGTGCAGCTCCCGCTCTGCATCTCTGCAACGATCCTTTTCGCACTGGAGGAATGAAAATGCACCGAGGCTCACCCGCTCCCAGCATATTCTTCTTCTCACGAGCCGGCCGTTCTCGACTGCCGGCACATTAATGCCCAAGAGGGCTATCAGCTCCGGTCGTCCCTACAGCCATCGCGCAGCTCTTCCTCACCGACAGCCCTCTATACTTGAGGCACCGTGACCGATCCAACCGGATTCCGCGCAGCTCGGGCGGCAAGCGAAGAGGGCCTTGTCTGCTCGGGCTATGATTGCGCTGTCTCCGTTATTGTGGTCTCGTTCAATACGCGCGATCTGCTGCGGAAGTGTCTCACTTCGCTGCGCGAGGAGTGCACCCGGCTTCCCGAAGACGTATCGGCCGAGATCCTGGTGGTTGACAACGGCTCGCGGGACGGCTCGGCCGATATGGTTGCGGCGGAATTTTCCGGCTCCGGCGTTCCGGTTCGCCTCATCCGCAGCGACGTGAATCTTGGCTTCGGCGTAGCCAACAATCGCGCCATCGAGGCGGCTCGGGGACGCTATCCGGTCCTGCTCAACTCCGATGCGTTTTTTCATTCTGGCGCGTTCGCCCGCGCCCTCGCTCACATGGAAACCGATCCCACCGCAGGCGTCGGCGGCGCGCGACTCGTGGGGCGCGATGGCGCCTGGCAGCCAGCGGCGCGCATGTTTCCCACCGTTCTGCAGGATGCTTTTGTGCTTACGGGACTCGCCTCGCGCTTCCCGCGCTCGCACTTCTTCAGCGCCGCCGAACGCACCTGGGCCGATCCTGCCGTGCCTGCCGAGGTGGATTGGGTTACTGGCGCCTTCATGATTCTGCGCCGCGAAGCACTTGCTAAAGCCGGCCTGTTCGATCCCGCGTTCTTCCTTTATTGCGAGGAGGTGGACCTGTGCCGCCGCGTGAAGCGCGCCGGCTTTCATGTGCGTTATTGGCCCGATATCGTCGTCACGCACTTGCACGGCGAGTCCTCGCGCCAGGTCGATGTGCAGGTTTTTTCCGAGAATGAATCGCAAGTCGTGCTCTGGCGCATGCGTTCGACACTGCTCTACTACCGCAAGCACCACGGAGCGAAGGTGTGGCTCGCGCGCTGGCTTGAGGAAGGCCTTTACGCGCTGAGTTTCCTGCGCAACCGCTTCAGTCGCTCGCCGGCGCGGCGTGAGCGCGCGCGTGAGGCCGTGATGCTTCTTCGCCTGCTGCGACAGGCGTGGAAACAGACGCGCGGCGGGCGCGTCAGTCCGCCAAGGCCGTGGTAGATTCGGTGGGGGTGCGGGATGTTCCAGAGCTCGTATTTCATTCGCGTATCGCTGATGGCGATGTTGCTGTCAATAACGTCCAGTGCGCAGAAGCTGGATACGAAATCGCTGAGAGAAATTCTCTCCAAGCAAGGTTTTACAGGACTGCTGCAGGGCAAGATCACCTTCAAATTTCTTGGAAATATGCGGTGTAGTTCTGCAGCGCTCGGAGTCTACTACTACACTTGGGAGGAAACAAACCCGCCGGGGCGTGCTATCCATTTCAGTCAGCGCCTCATATTTATTGAGAATCAAAGCTATTTAGGGCAATATGTGATCGCAGATCGCCCAACTCTAATTAAGGCGGATTCACTACGTTTTCCCTATCCAAAAGACGATGGCAATACAATTCAATGCGATCAAAATGGGTTGCCTGAATTAGTTCATCTGGGCGGCGGAGATATACCCCTTGAACGGTAGTATTGATCGTCTTCACTGCAGGAACTCGCGCAGCGGTTCTTCAATTCCCTTGCGCACCAGTTCGCCGCGATCGCTCACCGGATTCCATCCCAGCACCGACTTCGCTGCCGTGCAGTCAAAACGCGCCTGCTGGGTGCGGCTGTTCCAGTCGCGCCAGGAGGGCACCTGCCGCTCCGGATGCCGCACCGCGATTTTCACCACCCACTTCAGCATGTCGAGCAGATAGAAATGCAAAATCGGCGTGGCGTAACGCTGAATTCGCATGCCGCCCGCGCGGCCGAGTTCATCGAGATACTCCTGCGCGCTCAGACCGTGCGCGTTCGTGACCTGCGCGTTCGTAATTTGATCGGCGACCAGGTTGAAGTCGCGGCCTTCGATGGCCGGCGTGTCCATCGCGGCAATCAGTCCGCGCGCCACGTCCTCCACCAACACCAGCGGCAACTTGTTGTTGCCCCGGCCCCAGATCTGGCAGACCGCATCGTGCCGCCACATGCCCACGCCCCAATGAAACGGGTTGCCTCCGCGGCCAATCACGATGCCTGGGCGCACAATCACCAGCGGCAGCTTCCGCTCCCGATGCATCTTGAGCAGCGCCGCTTCTGAAAGCGCCTTGGCGCGGGCGTAGAGGTTTCTCCGGGCGATGTGCGGATCGAGCGGCGTGGCCTCGGTAATGATGCTGCCGCGTTTGCCGGCATAATACGAATCGATCGTCCCCGCGTAAATGAGCCTCTTGACGCCCGCCTGCAACGCGCATTCGCCAACAAGCCGCGTAGCGTCGATCTCGTACTTCTTGTACTCCGCCCAGGTCTTCACATGGACCCGCGCCAGGTGAACCACGCAATCCACGCCCTCCATGGCGCCGAGCAGTGCTTCGCGGTCGAGCAGATTGCCGGTCTGGCAGCCGACCTGTGCGCGCAGCTCCTCGGCAAGGCCGGCCGCGCTGCGTACCAGCACGCGCACTCCGCGGCCAGCCGCAACCAGTTGCCGCAGCAGTTCTTTGCCGATGAAACCCGCGCCGCCCAGCACGAGAATGTTGGCCTTGGCGCCGGCGCCTGCCAGGCTGGGCTCGATGCGCGGCGCAACAGGGTCTGCCGGCAGATTCGCCCGCTCACCGATCTGCTCGCACACGCGAATGACGCGCGCGCCAAACGGCGCGGAAACGCGCTCGTCGAGCGCCTCCGCAACGCCGTCCGCTGCCTGGTAAAACGCGCCATAATACGCATCGAGTGCACGGGCGATGCTCACTCCGTACGCC
>JARLFZ010000042.1 GCA_031296305.1 Occallatibacter sp.
TTAGGCAGGGAATTGGGGTTGGCGGTTACACTCCTGGCTCTCGCCGCGCCTGTTGCCGCATATGGCCAAACGCCTCCCGTGGCGGATCCCACGTTCCAGTTGGACTTTACCAACCCCGGCCTCTCGCCTTCGCAATGGACGCTCACCCTTCGGACTGACGGAACCGGCCATTTTCGTTCCCAGATGGGCAAACCCACCGACGACGCCAAGCAGGAGATGGTGCCCCCAGCCGTGGACCGCGACATCCAGGTGAGCACGGCCTTTGCCGGACGCGTCTTTGCCGCAGCCGAGCGCCATAGATGGTTCAAAGAGCCCTGCGAAAGCCATCTCAAGGTGGCCTTTCAGGGCTGGAAGACACTCAGCTACTCCGGACCGCAAGGACGGGGCTCCTGCACGTTCAATTACTCGAAGGATAAGGAGATTCAGGATCTGGGAGACTCGCTGGAGGCCGTCGCGGAGACTATTCTTGAGGGGGCGCGCATGGAGTTGCTCCTGCAACACGACCGGCTGGGCCTGGACGCGGAAATGGAATTCCTCGTGGAAGCCGTGGACGACGGCCGGGCGCAACAAGTTTGCGTGATCCGGGAGATTCTGGAGCGGTTGGCGCAGGACGATACGGTATTGGAGCGAGTAAGAAAGCGGGCGCGGATGCTACTGGCGCAGGGGGCGACGTAAACCGGCTCGGTGATTGGCATAAATTTTTGGCGTCAGGCGACATTTTCTCCTTAGACTGGTTCAAGCGTATTGTCGGGTTGCCGATGAGCGGAGATGGGGGTCGCCGCAAGGCAAGGGAAGGCGGGGCACCATGAATCTCATAGGGAATCGCAAAGCAAGTACAGGACTGGCAGCGCTGGCTCTGGGAGCAGTTTCTCTGTTCACCGTGGCTTCGGCCCAGGATGCTCCGCAGGGCACAGGGCAGCCCGCTCGCGCGGTGCGCCTGAGCTTTGTAGAGGGCCAGGTAACGTTGGCGCAGGGCAACCAGATGCTGGCTACCCAGGCTGTGGCCAATACGCCGCTGTTTGAAGGCACGCAGCTAACCACCTCCGACAATGGCAAGGCCGAAATCCAGTTTGAGGACGGCAGCGTGGTGCGCATTGCGCCCGACAGCATGCTGACCTTGCTGGTGCTGCGCGGCGCAGGCACCGGGGCCGACGCGGAGTTGACCGTTAATTCCGGGCTCTGCTATTTCGAGTTCCAGGGCGGCGGCCAGGCCGGCCAGATGAGCGTGCACTTTGACTCCAGCGTGGCCACTACCAGCGGATTTACTGTTCTGCGCGTGGCCATGGACACTCCTCCGGGCGGTCTCGCAGTCTTTTCAGGAAATGTGCACGTGCGGGTTGGCCCTTCTGATGCAGTCTCCGCCGATTTGCATGGCGGCGAAAACATTGCGCTCAACCCTGCCGACCCGAGTCAATACTCCCTTGCCGAATCGATTGAGCCGAATTCCTGGGATGCGTGGAACTCCGACCGCGACCAGGCTCTGACGGCCGAAGCTGCGGCGCAGACGGGAGCGCCCGAGAATCTGGGTGAAACCCAGAACCCGGCATGGAACGATCTGGATGCCAGCGGCAGTTGGTACGATGTGCCTGGGCAAGGCTATGTCTGGTCTCCGTATGAGGCGGAGAACGCCGACTTCGATCCCTACGGGAACGGCGAGTGGATGTACACGCCTTCTTACGGCTACGTGTGGGCGTCAGGCTATTCGTGGGGATACATGCCTTACCAGTGCGGCGCGTGGAATTTCTACGACGGCTTCGGTTGGGGATGGGCGCCGGGAATGGGCGGCTGCCGGCCGTGGTGGGGATTCGGTTTCTATGGCGGTCCCAATATCGGCCATGGGCCCGGAGGGTATCGCCCGATTCCTAGGCCGCTCCCGCCGCACGGACCGATTAATCACCGGCCGATTCCGGTAGTTCCGGTGAATCGGCGCATGGCGCTGGGGAATACGAACTTGCCGGCGCGAGACAGGAATACGCATGTGACGATTGCAGGAAGCACAGTCGTGCCGCTGCGCCCGCTTCCGTCGCATCCCGTATATTCGCATCAGAGCTTCACTTACGAAGGCAATCGCAACGGCCCCGGCAATAATGGAACAGGGACAAGGGGCGGCCCGCCTGCCACACCCGGCTCGGGCTTCACCGGCAACCGTCCTGCGGGTGAAACCCGGCCCGCGCCGAGTTACACTCCACCGCCGCGGCCCGCGCCGGAGTTCCATAGGGCTCCTACTCCTTCCTATACACCGCCGCCGCGGCAAGTGCCGGAGACCCACAGTCCTCCCGCGCCTTCGTATTCTCCACCGCCGTATTCTCCTCCGAGGAGTTCTCCGGGTGGCAGCGGCTCAAGTGGCAGTGCGCCGCACTCCGGCGGCGGTAGCGGTGGCGGAGGGGGCGGAGGGTCGCATCCGAGTGGCGGCGGAGGCAGCAGCAGCGGAGGCGGCGGAGGGTCCCACCCGAGTGGTGGTGGGGGCAGCAGCAGCGGAGGCGGCTCACATGGCGGCCACCGTTAGAGCATCTCGTTGTCGCGACAGTTAAGCAAAGGTAACGCGATACTGCGAAGCCGCGCGCAGGTCCATTTGCGCGGTTTGCGCATCGACCGGCTGGAGAGGGACTTGCTTTCCGAGTCGCGTGACGCGCAGGATGCGCTGCCCTGCCGGCGCTGCCAGCGCTATACGGGCGTCGGAATTTGCGCGCAAAGTTGCAATGGTCGCTTTGCCGTTGTGCCACGCGCAATCCACTTCGATATTGCCGCGCGCGCGCAAGCCACGAAAACTGCCTGAAGGCCAGGCCGAGGGCAGTGCGGGCAGAAAGCGCACTACGCCGCCGTGGCTTTGCAGCAGCATCTCAATCACGCCCGCGGTTCCACCCAGGTTGCCATCGATTTGAAATGGCGAGTTGGCCTTCATACCGCAAACGTCAAAGAGATTGGGGCGCGTGCAGTTGCGCAGCAGGGCAAGCAAACTGTCGTGCGCGGCCTCGCCATCTTCCAGGCGCGCCCAGCAATTCACAATCCAGGCGCGGCTCCAGCCGGTGCTGCCGCCTCCGTTGGCCAGGCGGCGCTCGAGCACGGCGCGCGCAGCTTTAGCGAGATCGGGCGTCTCGCGCAGCGTGATCTGGTGATCCGGATACAGCGCGAAGAGGTGCGAGATGTGGCGGTGGCCCGGCTCGGTCTCAGCGTAATCCTCGTTCCACTCCTGCAGCGCGCCGGTTTTGCCGATTTTAAAAGGCGACAGGCGTTTCGCGGCGGCCTCAACCTGAGCGCGAAGACCATCGTCGACGTTGAGAATCTTGCTGCACCGGGAGACGCGATCAAAAATAGCGCGAATGATCTCGGTGTCCATGGCGGGAGACATGCAGAGGCTGGCCGTGGAGCCGTTGGAAAGTTTGTATTTATTCTCCGGCGATTGGCTCGGTCCGCTGAGCAGGGTACCATCCGGCCCGGCGACGAGATAGTCGAGGAAGAACTCGGCAATCTCCTTGAGCCGCGGCCAGGCACGGTCGAGCAGGAAGGCTGCATCGAGCGTGTACGCGTAATGCGAGAAGAGATGCAGCGCGATCCACGCCGCGCCCATAGGCCACACGCCGGCCTGCACGTGGTCGACGGGAATGGAATCTCCCCAGAGGTCGGTGTTGTGATTGACGACGAATCCGCGGGCGTTGAAATATTTGCGGGCCGTGGCGGAGCCGAACGTGCGCGTCGAGTCAAGCAGATCGAATAACTGCGCGTGCAACTCACCAAGATTCGCGGACTCGGCCATCCAGTAGTTCATCTCGGTGTTGATGTTGATCGTGAACTTCGATCCCCACGGCGGATCGAGGCTCTCGTTCCAAATGCCCTGCAGATTGGCCGGGAGCGTGCCCGGACGGCTGCTGCTGATGAGCATGTAGCGGCCAAATTGAAAGTACGTAGCCATGAGGCCGGGATCGTCGGCACCATTGCGGAGGCGCTCCATGCGCTTGTCGGTCGCGACGTCGCGCAGTGGGTCAGGCCCGTCGACAAGGCGAAGATTGACGCGGCTTGCGTAGCGGCGATAATCGGCCACGTGCTCGCCGCGCAATTCCGAGTAAGAGCGGGCGGCGGCGGATCGGAGATTGCGGGCGCAGGCCAACGCCATTCCGGCCGCGTCGTGCGCACGAAAATCAGTGGAGGCGGTAAGCAGCAGCGTGACGGCGCGGCAGTTTTCGATGCGCAGCGTGTTACCCGCGGCGCGCACTATGCCGCCTTCGGGGATGGCCTTCAATTCAGCGCGGAATGCTACTCCGACTTGCAGTTCCTGCGTCGCTGGATCGGTGGTGGGCTTCACCGGCCGTGCCGCGCCGGTCATTACCAGGCGATCGCTCGCTGCGGCGGTGGTTTCGCTTTGTGCGGGGCGGTCAAGGCGGACCGTGAGCGCGAAGGGGCGAGTGGATTCAATGCGCGCGACGATCGCATTGCGCGGCGCCGAGCTGAAGACTTCACGCGTCCACTGCGCGTCCGCAGCGCTGAAGCGCGTCTTGACCACGGCCTCGTCGAGATTGAGTTCAAGGCGGTAGTCCTTGACCTTCGCGGGCACGTTGTCGAAATCGAGCCACAGGTCGCCGAGCGTCTGGTAGCAGGGCAGGCGATCCGGCACGCCCATCATCACCTGCGCGGCAAGAGCTTCGGCCTCGTGGACCTTTCCGGCCATGAGCAGATTGCGCACTTCCGGAGTGCGGTTGGCCTGAGGATTGTTGCGATCGCGGCGCTCGCCGATCCAGACCGTTTCTTCGTTCAATTGCAGGCGCTCGTTGGCGGGATGGCCGAAGACCATGGCGCCGAGGCGTCCGTTGCCCACCGGCAACGCGTCGGGCCACGTAGCCGCGGACTGCTCGAAAAAGAGTACGCGCTCGCTGGCGATTGACTCCGCAGGGATCTCCGCGCTCAACGCGGAAAGGGAACCGCGCTGCGCCAGCACTGCGCCTGTCAGCGATGCGTTGTGCAGAAAACGACGGCGGCTCCAGGTCTTCTTATCTCGTGCCATGATTCCCCCTTATGTCTCCAGCAGAATTGCGCTATACGCGGGCACTTGAAACGCGCCTTTGCGAAGAGCCGTTGCGCCACTTTCGGCGAGTGTGACGCCTTGCTTCGCATCGATGGCAGGTCCTGTGAGCAGCCATTGTTTTTGCGCGTGGCGTAGCGTGGTGTGAATCGCCGCAGGCTGATTTGATTTGTTGATGACGATCGCGAGCGTGGATTTCGCATTGCGAGCGGCGTAGGCACGTACACGGTCGTTTGTGCAGTCGAGCTTGCTGCGGATGAGTTCCGCACCCGCGAAATGCTTGATGATTTCCATGCCGAAATACTCGGGGCGACGTGTGAAGCCCTCAGCGAGGGTGCCGGCGATGGGCGTGTAGAAACCGTTCCCGCCTCCGTGCAGATTCACGCCGGCGCAGCCAAGCGAAGCAAAGTCCAGCATCATATCCGCGACCCATAATGCGCTGGCCAGTGTGTCGCTCACGCCAGGCTGACCGCCGTTCCAGCATGAGTTGCCCTCACTCATGCGGTAGGGCAGGCCGACACCGTGCGCCGCGGTTATGGCAATCTGCAAATCGCGTTCGAGCTTGGGATCTGTAGAGAGCAGTTTGTCGATGGTGATGCCCGGGGCGCCAGCCGGGCCCATGGCGTAGTAGTGCGAGGTGAGCATCACGACATCGGGCGCGCTGCCCTTTACGTCTTCGGCAAAGCCGGTGACGTAGGGCATTTTATTCGAGACATCGGGGCCGGCGAATTTGGCCTTGGGCACACGCGCGACGATGACGGCGTGCGCGGCGGACCATTCCTTCCAGTAGTCGGCATAGGACCACGTCGCGGGGCGGTAGCGATTGCGCCATGCGTCCGGCTCGTTGCCCAGTTGGAACGCGATGAGGCTGGACCCTAGAATTTGCTGGGCGTAGAAGGCTTCTTCGGCGGCGCGTGAAATGGGGCCGCGACCGAGATTGAGGCCGTAGAGGCAGCGCCAGCCTGTGCCATCGAGAAACGCGCGCAGGTTGCGTAGGCTTCCTGGCGTGATGGGCGTATCGGATTTGACGTTCTTGCTGGTATCGGGGCCGACAGCATCGAAGGGCGCAGCAGCAGGCGGCTCTTCCGTGGTGAAGGCTGTGAATTCGCTCGTGCCTCCGCCAAGGCGCAGCACGCCTTGATCGCTGAGCTCACGGAAGAGTGCGATCAGCGCGGTGTTTTCCGCGGAGAAGAAGGCCGGGTTGGCGAGCTGCGCGGATTCGTAGCTGAGGCCGATGAAGTCGGGCGGAATGGCGGCGAGCGTTGCGAACTCGTCGATCGTGAGCGTGCCGGAGATGGGTGCGGCGTCTTGCGCGCGGAGCAGGGGAGATGCTAGGCAGAAAGCCGCTGCCGCGCTCGCGGTCGATAGAAATTCACGACGCTTCATTGGACTTCGAGCTCCACGGTCAAGGGTTTGTCGAGGCCGAGATTGAGCACCGAGGAAGTGGTGAATCCCTTGTCGTCGACGCGGACACGGGTGCCGGGATCAAACGGGAGGTGGAGCACGAATTCGCGGTTCACTCCATGTGGATCGATCATCACGCGCCAGAGTTTCTCACTCACGTGTTCCACGCGCAAACTTACCGTGCCGCCAGTGGTGACGGGTGCGTCGTCCATCGTGAGAGTTTTGCCTTCGGGCACCCAGCTATCGAGTAAGCCCGGCAAGAGATGCAGTTTGCCGTCGCGCTCGTTCACGAGCATGTCGCGCAACAGGAGCACCAGGTTGGCGTTGGCCCAGGCTTCGGGCATGTCGCCGGTGCCCTGCATGTTGGAGCGCTTGCTGTGCGGCGTGTCGCAGGCGCGCGGCGCGTCGACATCGACCAAAATCTCTTCCTTCCACACATTCGTGGTGTAGCTGTGATTGAGCGCGGCAGCAAGCATGTCCGCGGCCTTCTGTTTTTCGCCACGCAGCAAATAGGTCTCTGCCATGTTCATGGACTCGCCCGCCCAGACGCCGGCGAGCCCGGCCCAGGCAACATTGGTGGGCAGGCCCTGCTTTTCCTCACGTTCCATGCGCGTGATCAATCCGCTGACGAGCGGATCGTCCGGCGCGTAGAGGCCGGTGGGATACACGGCGAGAAAAGTCTGCGAGTAAGCGCCTTGCGGATACGTGGGCATGGCAGGCAGATACGTTGGAGTGATGGTTTCGAGCGTGACGGCACGATTCACATCTTCGTGAATGGCAGTTGTGAAAGCGGCGTACTCGCGATCGAGCCAGGCTGCGTCATTGGTATGTCCGAGGACGGTCGCGGCTTCGTTCGTGATATGAAGCGCGTAATCGGCGAGGAAATTGTGCGAGAAGGAATGACCCTCGGGGAGGCCCGAGTCGCCATAACTCCACGGCAGCAGTCCATACCAATAAGTTTTCTCGCCGGGCTTGAGCGGAGGATCGGGTTCAGGGCGGCATTTTGAGGGAGGCGTGCGATGAATGGGCCGCGCGCCGGCGGGAATACTGTCGACGCCCTCGAGCGTAGACTCTTCGCGGTGATCGCGAATCCAGGATGAGGCCTGGAGCATGTATGGATACGCCGTGGCGAGCCACTGCTTGTCGCGCGAGAAGAGATAGTAGTCCCAGACCGCGGCGGCATTTCCACCAGAGTTATCCCACGCGGGCCAGCCGCTGGTGGGAGGAAAATCCCACTCGCCGTCGTCGTTGATGACGTGGAAGGCGTGCTCCACGCTCTCGCGCGCGGGCTCCATGAATCCCGCGACCTCCATGGCGCGGGCCTGGAAATATTCGCCGCGGCCCCAGTATTGGCGGTATACCGCGGGACCGTCGAGCGCCCACAGATCGCCGCGCGCGTCGAATTCCGTCAGAATGAGCACGTAGGCGATCGATGAGTAGTAGAAGTCGGTCAGCTCCTTTTGCGGGAAGTCTACTTTCGTTGCGCCTGCCCACAATGCATCCCACTGCGCGACGGCCTTGGCGAGGAGCTCCGCGCCGCTGTCGCGCGAGAGTTCGCCGTTGCGCGCGATTGGCCACTCGTAGGGCAGTTCGATCCAGATCAATTTCTTGCCTTGCGCGGGAACAGATAGACGCAACGCAAGCGTCAGGCCGTTGTCCTCGGCTACGACAGCGGCGCCGGCAGTTTCGGTGACTAGTGCAACGTCTTCACCCGCGCCGTTTTCGAGCATCTTTCCCACGACATGGCCGGGAAGATTGCGCTCACGGCCGCTGAGCTTCAGTGTGATGTCGGCCGCGGACGCGCCGTCATTACTGATGGTGAGGCGAACGACGTCAAAGCCGTTTGCGCCGGAGTGAGCGGTGGGGATTTCGCCAGGCTTGGCGTCGGGATCGACGGCGAAGGCGAGCTCTTCGAGTGTGAGGCTGTCGGACTGCGCCGTCGAGACGATGAACGGATAGCGGCCACGATAGAGTTGCTGGCTGCTCATTTTGAGCGGATCGGTCCCGGCAAAAGCCTGGATCGCGAGTTCGCCGTCAAGTTGGTCGCTGAAGCCGATGGGTGTGTCGAGCGGTTTGCGCTTCAGGCTCCATTGCGACCACTTCAGATCGCCTTGCTTGTCGACGATAGTTTTGTGGCTGCCCATGGGCAGACCGATGAGACTTTGCGCGTCGGTGTTTGTGTAGCGATGATCGATGACAGCCTGCGCGGAGAGAACGGCAGCGCTACTAAAAGCCACGAAGCAAAGAGAAAGGATGCAAGTACGCAGCACGGAAGACCTCAATGGATGCGGGAACATTCCCGAAAGGCAAGTGTACTGCTCGTTCCCGCTATGTCGCTTTGGCATTGGATCAGTTTGTGAAAAATCATCCCTCTGGGGCTGACGCCCCAATTCATTTCTGGTGGTGCCTGCGGCACGGCTGAAGCCGTGCCCTTTCAAAGTAACTACAAACAGGTTCGCAGCGCGCGGATTCATTCAGCCTTGACGGTTGAGAGGACGACAATTTCTCCGGGTTCGACTACCACTTCTGCCGGGACGGAGGAGACGGCGTTCTCTTCCTCGAGACCGGTGCGTTCCATCTCGGCCCAGGGATGCGCGGCGCCCTGCATAGCGAGCTTGCGCGCGGTGGCCGAGCGGTTGACGACGACGAGGGTCTCGTTCTGCGCGTCGGCAAACGCGGTGGCGAGCAGGTCGGGGTCGCCGGTTTCGACGCTGATACGCTGCATGCCCTTCACGATGTGGCGGCTGAATGCGCCCATTACGCGCAACTGAAAGCTTGTGGGCACGGGAATCCAGCCGCGCGTGCGATCGGGAGCGAGCAGCGAGCGCGAACCGGCGAAAGTAGGCTGCTCCACATCGAGCAGCAGCCAGCAGTACATCAGCGCCACGGCGTCCAACTCGGTGAGGTTTTTGTGGTAGAGCTGCGCCACCGCGAAGGCGATGCGGTACGAAGGCTCCTGGTAGTGCGGATCGTTGATGCAGATCTCTGTAGCCAGGAAGGGCTTGCCGTCCGTGGCATCGTGCATTTGCATCATGCGCGCGTCGTAGAGATCGGGGTTGGCAATGAATTCCTGAAAGTCGTACTCGTGCACGGCAGAGTAGTCGAGGGTCTTCCACGCCTCAGGATTCTTGCGCAGCTCCGTGGCGCGATCGACGCCGAGGAACATGTAGCTGGCGTCGGCCATGTGGATTTTGGTCGCGGTGAATCCGGCCTTGTCGAGTTCGCGGCGCAGGGTGAGCGCCATGGAGCTGAACACCTCGGGTGGCTGGTCGACTTCATTCTCTATGCCGACGACGGCCGGCGCGGAGCCTGTAGCGGCCTGCGCTTTTTTGCAATACGTGACGATGAGGCGCGCGTACTCGTCGGGATTTGCCACTCGTTTGATCGGCTTGTTCCAGGTGTCCGTGGCCTGCGGGCCGTCGTTGGGCACAGTGGCCCATGAGGGCAGCGCCCACAGCTCGTAGATGACGCTGCCGCCCAGGTTCAGCACATGACGGCTATAGTCGAAGCTCGATAGCTCGCTGTTGGGGAAGTTGTCGCCGTAATAGTGCGGCGTGGCGTCGGCGAGATCCTCGAGGTTGCTCAGGTCAGGCTTTAGCTCGGTGCCCATCGGGTACTCGCGGGAGAGCAGCAGGTTGTAGCGCTTGAGAATCTGCCAGTAAGCGCGCTTGCCTTCGTAGCTCAACTCCGCGTAGGCAGCAATGCTGGGGCTGCCGCCGAAGCCGAGCATGGTCTGGTGGACTTGCGATGCATTGATCGTGATGGTGGAACTCTTGAGATCGGGCCCGACGCCTGGGTCGACCAGCGAGCCGGAGACAACCAAGTGCGCGGTGCGCGAGGCCGCGAGCATGAGCTGGTGGCGCGTGAGGTCGAAGAGCAGCGGAGCTTCGAGAATCTGCTGGCCATTGATCAGCACACGCACGGCGAGATGGGCATCGGCAATGACGGTGAGCGAGCGCGCATCGCCGGTGTACTGGCGCTCGGCAGTAAAGGTGGTTTTTTCAGGAAAGTTGCCCTGGCCTTCGTAAAGGGCCGTGGAATCGTAATAGCGTTCCGCGATGCGGACCTTGTTCGAAGTGAGCTCGATGGTAAGGCCGGCGCGCGGACCGGTAAAGATCCAACGCAACGTAGTGCGCTGCGGAAGGGCGGCGTCGAGGGTGAGAGTTCGTTCGAATAGCGCGGTCAAATTCTCGTGAAAATATTTGCGCGCGATTTCGTCGGGACGGCTCCATCCGGGGCCGGCGAAATCGTCGGAGATGAACCGGAAGGTGTCGGCTGCCGGCGCCGACGCTGCCGGTGGAGGTGGAAGCGGAACCGCTTGTTGCGCGGAGGCGCCTGCGGCCACAGCCAGAGACGCGAAAAGAACGATCCATCGCATGGGCACGATTATCCGGGACTGCGGGCTTGCACTGTCAAGCAGCTGCGAAGTGCGCGCGGAGTTGACCGCATTACTCGATAGCTTCCGCGGAAGCAAGTGCGGGCCTGGAGGCCCGCACGACAGCCGGTCTGGAGACCGGCGGTACGGCCTGGCGCAGAGTTGACCAATCCGTTTACCCACGCGCATTTCGCCGTGAAACCGGAAGCACGGATTGATAGTCTAAAGAATGTGAACGAAGCGCAAGACTCACGGCTGCGCATCGCGGCGATTGATTTTCTGAACCCTGCGCCGCTGATGTGGGATTTTGAGCACCCGCCTCTTTGCGATGAGCTGGCCAAGCGCTATCGCATCGACCGCATGACGCCGGCAGAGTGTGCGGGGAGGCTGGCCATTGGGCAGGCGGATATCGGCCTGATTCCCATTGCCGCGCTGGCTACGTCTCCAGCGCTGCGCATCCTGCCCGGCTGCACCATCGCTTCAAAGGGCCGCGTGCGCTCGCTGCTGTTAGTGCACCGGGCCAGCCAACTGCTTACCGACTTGCAGTCGGTTGCCGCCGACACCGCCAGCCGCACGACGATTGCCTACGCGCACATCCTCTTCCACAAGTGGAGCAATCCGGGGATCCAGTTTGTGCCCATGGCCGCTGATCTTGACCTGATGCTGGAGAGCGCCGACGCTGCCATCCTGATCGGTGATCCCGCGCTATTCGCTCTCGAAGAGCGATTCAACCGCATGGAACGGAGCGGCGAGGAGCTTGTGTATCGTGACCTGGCGGCGGAGTGGAACGTGCTGACCGGCTTGCCCTACGTCTCCGCCGTCTGGGGTGCTGCGCACGGCAGCCTTTTGGACGAGAGTGTTGTGGGGGATTTTATTCGCTCCCGTGACCATGGGCTCGCCAACATCGACGCGCTTGTAGCGGAGTGGTCCACGCGATTTCCCATTCCCGAGGAGACCATCCGGGCGTACCTGACGACCAACATCCACTACGTGCTAGACGAAGAGTGCGTGGAGGGGATGCGGGGATTCTTCCGCATGGCCGCCGAGTGCGGGGTCTTGCCGCCGTATGACGTCACGGTAGAAGAGTTGCCGCGCGGGTAGCACTACTGGCGGCCTGTTTCCTGTTCCGTTTCTTCGATTCCCTATTTTCTTTAAAACGAATTCCTTATTTCTCAGGAACAATCTTGCGCGGCCGGGATTTGCGGTAGACGTTGGCGACGGCCAGGGTCCAGAGAGGTACGAGGTCGACGCCGGGGATGAGCTTTCCGGCAAATGTGGGCAGAAACTCCCAGTGCCAGCCGAGAAGCCAGGAGAGGATGCCGGCCATGGAAGCGTCGACGATGTCGTCGTAGGGCGAGTATGCGCCTTCGAGGAAGATGGGGAAGAGAACGATCTGGACGATGTCAGCGAGGATTGCCAGCAGTAGGGCGGCCTTCATGCGCGGGCCGGGCGAGATGCGGATGTCGCTCTGGCCTGGGGGAACGGTCTGCGGTGTTTCGGCCATAGAGAGAGTATAGAAGCCGTGGAACAAGAAGGCAGGGACTGAGGGACTAAGGGACTCGGGACTCTTGGACGGAGGGAGAGATTGCACCTTTTTTCCGCCGGACGAATCCAAGACTGCACAGGAGAGTTTTCATCAATGGCAGAGAAAATTGCGTTTATTACCGGCGGGAATCGCGGATTGGGTTTCCAAACTGCACTGGAGTTGAAGGGCGCGGCGAAAGTTGTGATCGGTTCGCGGGACCTTGCCCAGGGCGAAGAGGCTGTGAAGAAGCTGCGCGCGGCAGGAGTGGATGCCGATGTGCTCCAGTTTGACGTAACGGACGAGGCCAGCCAGCAGGCGGCCTACGACTATTTCAATTCGCGTTTCGGCCGGCTCGACATTCTGGTGAACAACGCGGGAGTTGCCGGCGGAAAATTTCCTGGGACGGGTCCGGAGCACCGGGCCGCCGATGTTCCCATGGCGGTGCTGCGCAAAGTGTTTGAGACCAACTTTTTTGCGGTAGTGGCGCTGACGGAGAAGCTGCTGCCGCTGATTCGGAAGAGCCCGGCGGGACGGATTGTGAACCTTTCCAGCATTCTGGGCTCATTGACTCTACATGCTGATCCAAAATCACCGATTTACGATGCCAAGTCCTTTGCTTATGACGCATCGAAGACCGCTCTGAACGCGTTTACGGTGCATCTGGCGTATGATTTGCGCGATACGAAGATCAAGGTGAATTCGGCGCATCCCGGATGGGTGAAGACGGATATGGGCGGCCCGGAAGCGCCGATGGAATTAAGCGAAGGCGCTAAGACGAGCGCGACGCTGGCTACACTGCCTGAGGATGGGCCCACGGGCGGGTATTTTCATCTGGGACAGACGCTGCCGTGGTAGAGAAGCAGGGAACGAGGGAACAAGGGGACGAGGGACCGAGAAAACTGGGACCGAGGGAACAATGCACCCAGAAAGCTCTCCTCCCGCCAAAACCTCAGATCTTCAGTGCTACGCCCTTTGCCCCCCACTCCACTGCCAAACTGCCAACTCGCCTCCTTGTTCCCTTGGTCCCTTGTTCCCTGTTTTCACGCTTGCCAGCGCATGGCGAGGCATGACAACCTTTTAAGAAGTGCGTAAGTTCCGCACATGAAGGAGTTCCTCAACCCCCATGCCTATTCAAACTACTGAGAAGATCTGGCACAACGGCGAGCTGATTCCGTGGGAGCAGGCCACGATCCACGTGATGAGCCACGTGATTCATTACGGTTCCAGCGTGTTCGAAGGGATTCGCTGCTACGGACAACCGCACGGGTCGGCGGTGTTCCGCCTACCGGAGCACATGCAGCGGCTGCTCGACTCAGCCAAGATCTATCGCATGGAAGTTCCGTTCACCCTCGAGGAGTTGTGCGCGGGAGTGGTGGATGTGATTGAAGCCAACGGCGTGGCGCCATGCTACATCCGGCCCATCGTACTGCGCGGCTACGGCGAGATTGGCGTGAGCCCGAAAGGCTCGCCGATCGAGGTGTACATCGCCAATTTTCCTTGGGGCAAATACATTGCCGGGCATGGAGGCGCCGATGTGTGCATCTCCAGCTGGAACCGGCTGGCCCCGAACACCATGCCGGCGCTGGCCAAGGCGGGCGCGAATTACATGAACTCGCAGCTGATCCACATGGAAGCCGAAATCAACGGCTACCAGGAGGGGATTGCGCTGGATGTGAACGGCCTGGTGAGCGAGGGATCGGGCGAGAACGTATTTATTGTGCGCAACGGTGTGCTGTTCACGCCGCCGCTTTCGAATTCGGCGCTTTCGGGGATTACGCGCGACAGTGTCTTGACCATTGCGCGCCACCTGGGATTCGCGGTGACGGAGCAGGCCCTTCCGCGCGAGCTGCTGTATATTGCCGACGAGGTTTTCTTCACCGGCACGGCCGCAGAGGTTTCGCCGATCCGCTCCATTGACCGCGTGGTGATTGGCGATGGCAAGCCCGGCGAGATTACCAGGAAGATCGCTGACGAGTTCTTCGGCATCGTCAACGGGCTGAAGCCGGACCGGTTTGGCTGGCTGACACCGGTGAAGGTGGACTCCAGCGTGACGGTGACGGCGTAAAGGCAGGGAATAGGGAGTAGGGAACAGGGAATAGGAAAAGCAAGAACAAAGACAAAGGCCCTCCGGTTTGAGCTGGAGGGCTTTTTGCTTGTGGCACAATGCAACCGGTACGACGAACGGCGCGGTTACAGGGTCGGTAAGAAGTAGCGTTTCTTTACCTGTTGTTAAAACGCGGTCAATAGAATTCTGCCATGCCTCTTCGAGTTCGCATCCAAAGTGCGTTTTTAGCGACGCTGGCGGCACTTGTGCTTGCCCTGGTCTCTCCTCTTCAGGGCTGGGGGCAGGTGTACGCGGGCCGTCCAAAACTCATCGTCATCATCGTGATCGACCAGTTTCGCGGGGACTATTTGAACCGCGATCAGGCAAAGTTTGGAGAGCGCGGCTTCAATCTCTTCATGAAGAGGGGCGCCTGGTTCACCAATTGTTATTTCGATTACGCGAACACCAAGACCGCTCCAGGTCACGCGACCATTGGGACGGGCGCCTACAGCGACGGCCACGGCATCGATGCGAATGATTGGTGGGATCCTTCGCGCTCCTACGATCTGCCGGTGACCGCGGTGGAAGACGAGCGTTATCAACTGGTCGATTTGCCTGAAGGATCGCTTCCCGCCAACCAACCGGGCGCGCCGGATTGGGCGGCGAAGTTCGTGGTCGGGGCTTCGCCCCTGAATTTGCGCGCTACAACACTTGGAGACGAACTGCGGCTGGCGACGCAAGGGCGTTCGCGAGTCTTCGGAGTCGCGCTCAAGGACCGTGCGGCGATTCTGCCATCCGGCCAGGCGGCGAATGCGGCCTACTGGATCGACAGCGTGAGCGGGCAGTTTACAACGTCGACGTACTACATGGAGCACTTGCCGCAGTGGGTGCGCGACTTTAATGCGAGCGGCCGCACTGCGCAAGCCGAGCACGAGGCAAACGTCGACACCACGACCACGGATTTTTACAACCTGGTGGGAGAGACGCCCGCGGCCAACAGCTATGAGCTGGACTTTACCAAGGCGCTCATCGAGAAGGAGAAGCTGGGACAGGACGGGGTTACCGATCTGGTGGTGGTTTCGCTTTCGGCGAACGACATTCTGGGACATGAGTTTGGGCCGGATTCGGATTTTCAGGAGAAGATGACTCTGAGTCTGGACCGCGATCTAGATGGGTTTGTTGGTTGGCTGGACCAGACGATGGGCCTGGACAATGTGTGGCTGGCGCTCACCGCGGATCACGGCGTGGCGCCGGTGCCCGGCGAGGCGGCCAAGCTGGGAGTCAATGCCTACGCGGTGGACATGCGAAAGCTCTATGAAACGGTGAACGCCAAGCTCAACGAGCGATACTCGCGGGGCGAGTACGTCAGTTACCTGATGCCGGACCCGACTAACCCGATCCAGATGAATATCTACCTGGACTTGCCCTATGTCGCGCTCGATCAGAGAGCTTTCAAGAAGGCAGACGTGGACGAGAAGACGGCGGAGGATACGGTTGCCGCGCTGCTGCGAGAGGCAGTCGATGCGCAGAATGCGAATCCGCCGCCGCAGGTGCGCGCGACCCTTCCGCCTCCGGTCTTTCATCCTTCGCAGCAGAGAGTTGCTCCCTCGCCGCGCGTGCAGTACATGTACACCCGGCTGCAACTCCAGAATGGGCAGTTGCCGCCAACCCAGTGGGGCCGATTGATTGGCCACAGCATAACGGACCACGGAAACTGGTATGTGATGATGGTGCTCGACGCCTACCAACTGGCGGGTTCGGGACAGCTTGCTGGGACGACACACTTCAGCCCGTGGAACTACGACCGCCACGTGCCGCTGGCGTTCTACGGCTCGCCATTCAAGCCGGGCGAGTATGATGAATCCGTAGAGCCTGTAGATTTGGCGGTGACATTTGCTTCGCTGGCCGGCGTCAATCGCCCCTCCGCAGCGGTGGGCCGTGTGCTGGTGGAAGCGCTTAAGCCCAAAGCTCCGCCTGCATCTCCTCCCGGCCAATGATGTGATCGCCAGTTGGCCGCAAAGGAAGACATACCCAAGTGAAACCCGACATGCGAGTGAAGTTGGCCGGACTGGAACTGGTGAATCCAGTGATCGCCGCCAGCGGAACCTTTGGCTACGGCATCGAATTTGAAGAGATTGTTTCGCTGGAGCGGCTGGGCGCGATCGTCACCAAGGGTGTCTCGCTGGAGCCGATGGCGGGCCATGCGTCGCCGCGCCTGGTGCAGACGGCGGCGGGCATGCTGAATGCGATCGGGCTGCAGAATGTAGGCGTCGAGGAGTTCATAGAACACAAACTGCCACCGATGAAGCGCTACCCTAGGTGCAAGGTCATCGTGAATGTTTTCGGGTACACGGTGAGCGAGTACGTGGGAGTGATCGAGCGGCTGAACGACGCGGAGGGGATTGCGGCGTACGAGCTGAACGTGTCGTGCCCGAACGTGCACGCCGGCGGTATGGCGTTCGGCGCGGATGCTGGGTCGCTGGAATACCTTGTGGGTCGCGCGAAGACCGCAGCGAGTCGGCCGCTGATTGTGAAGCTGACGCCAAACGTGACTTCGATTGCGCACATGGCGCGTGTGGCCGCGGATAGCGGAGCCGATGCCTTGAGCGTGGCGAACACATTTCTAGCCATGGCGATCGATGCAGAGGAGCGCAAGCCGCGGCTCAGCAATGTGACCGGAGGGCTGTCGGGGCCGGCCATTAAACCCATCGCGCTGCGCCTGGTTTGGGAGGCGTCGCGGGCCGTGAAGATTCCCGTGGTGGGGATGGGCGGAATTGTGACGCCGGCGGACGCGGTGGAATTTCTGCTGGCGGGCGCGACGGCAATCCAGGTAGGGACAGCGAGCTTCGCCGATCCACGCGCAACGGAGCGGCTCGCGAAGGGGCTTGAGTCGTGGTGCAGGAGCCACGATGTGGCGAAGGTGAGCAGCCTGACGGGAGCATTGGAAGTGGCGGGAGCGAGAGAACACGGGAACGAGAAACCAGGGACTAGGGACTCGGGACTAAGGGACTAAGGGCCCGCTCATTAAGAATCAGGCCTTGTTTGACGTTTGTGCGTGCAACTCCTGGACGACGCGCTCCAAATCGTTCACGATTCGATTCGGCGGATGCGCGCGGAAAACCTTAAGCAACTCGTCGAAATACCAAAGCTGCTCTTTCGCGCCGCGCTTGAACCTTGCAAATACTGCGGGACCAATTTCCTTGAAATCATCCAGAATTGCCTTGGCGTTGTAAAGCTTGTCGGCGGCGGAGATGAGCAGGACGTCGTCGGGCTCACCACGCAGCCGGGCAAGGTAATTGTTCTTGCGATCCTCCCAGCCTTCCTTCTTGTCGTGATCCTCTGCGAATGTGTCGGACAGGGCTGCGACCATGCGGGAGACTTCGGAACCGAAACGATCTTTAATTTCGTGCAGTCGCGGCATACCGCCGTGGTCTTCAACGGCGTCGTGCAACAGGGCTGCGATCACCATGTTTTCTGTCACCGGGACGCGGCCGTCGGCTTCGCCCATGACCAGCGCGGCCACGCCAAGCAGATGGGCCATGTAGGGAATGCCGGTGCCTTTGCGGTACTCGGTGTGCAACTGCCGCGCGTATTCGACGGCCTCGGTAAATCGCTCCGTAAGGACGAGGCGGGGATTCTGGCTCATTTGGTTGCACCTCGATAGGGAAGTGATAAGAGGGTAGGATATCGCAGGCGCGCCGACTCCACTGGCGCGCCGGCTCAGGATAGCCGCTTGATGAAGGCGAGGGCTTCAGCGAGCTGGGGAAAGCGCGACTCCTCTGCTTTGAACTCGCGGGAGTGGACGCAGCGGCGCAGTCCGCGCGTGCGGACAGGATGCTTCAGGTGCAGCATCTCGTGGTAGAGCAGGTACTCGATGGCGTAACGCGGGCTGGAAGGGCGATCGAAGACGCGGCTGACCACGATGGTATTGTGCGCGGCGTCGTAGTGGCCGAGTGAGCGTTTGGCGTGGTGCTCGCTCCAGGTAAGGTCGGGACGGCCGAGCAGGCCGCCAAAAAAGCGTGTGTTGAGCGCGTCGAAAACCTCTTCGAGGTGAAAATAGCGGCCCTCGGGCCCGAAGAAACGCTTGCTGCCGCGCGCGGTGCGGATGAGGTCCGTTTGGCGCGTGACGGCGGCACTGGTGGAAAAGCGCTTGTAACGTAGATTCTGCGCGCGGTCGATAGGTTTGCGGTAGAGCTTGGCAAGAAGGATGTGCGCGATGGCGTGGAGGACGGACTCCGGCGCGCCTTCGAGCAAATCGGAGAGCGAGACGAAGATTCCGCCCTCGCGGAGACGGATGGTGGTGTTGAGCGAAGTGAAGCGGCGAAAGCGCACATGGATCGGCGGCATGGGCGCGCGCGGGCGGAGGGCGCGGTACTCTTCCTGAAAGATGGGAGCGACGTCGAGGGCCACGAGAGGCAGAATAGCAGGCGCCGGTTTAAGGTTTCAGGTGTCAGGTTTCAGGTATCAGAAACCGAGGACAAGAGGTCAAGAGTCGGATGTGCGCACGGAAAGCGATCATAAGAGATAGAATCTGCGGGCCGCCGTTCTCAATTATTGAATCCCAGCTAATGGGCTGAGGCTGCAACTGAACCCTGACACCTGAAACCTGACACCTGCTTTACTTCGGTTCGGCGCGGTCCTGGCCCTTCTCGTCGGGATGGGCTTTGAAATAGGTTTCCTGGTCGGCGGTGATTTCTCTGGCTTGATCGGTGAGGTCGTTGGAGCTGTCGATCGCCTCCTTCAAGGACAACTCAAAGCCGGGCTCGCTGGGTAGACCGCGCAGTACTGCCTGGCAGCGCTGAATGGATTCATTGAGACCCTTGAGCGATTTGCGAAGATCCGCCTTGCGCTGGGAATACATATCAAGGTTGTCGCCGAGTTCATCCATCAGGGCAGCAAAATCCTCGAGCTCGTCTTCGATGCGGCGAGCGCGGGCGGCGGATTTTGCGCGCGGGATCAGCCCTTTGATGGTGTCGCAGTAGTCGTTGAGGAATTTGACATACAAATCGACGCGGGCCACCGGGTCGATGCCGGCTTCCTCAATCTGGTCCTGTTGCTTTTCGGTGAGAGGCTCGCGCTTTTGCTTTTGCGCGGCGAGGGGCGCGCTCAAGAGCAGACAAAAGAGACTGACCAGGAATAGACGCATCGCGGATCGACTCCAGCGCTTCTATTCAAGCATAAAAGACAGTGCGAGTGTGAGTACGAAGGTGCCGGTTGTAAGTGCGGCAAGCAGCTCGCACTTCACACGCACCACTATTTCTGGAAGACACGCATCAGGGTGGCGTTTTGCGCCTCGGTTACTTGCGCCAGGGCTTGTTGCACCAGCGGGCGGTCTTCGACGCTGGTGGCATGCAACATTTCGTTGAGGCGGAAGGCGGTGTGGCTGAGCAGCATTTCGGCGTTCTTGAGGCGCTTGTCGTTGTCAGATATGGAAAGATGAATTTTTTGCGCAATCTGCTGGATGCGTTTGAGCAGGTTGCTGGCTTTTTCGGCGTCGCCTGCCGCATATTGCCGAATACTGAGCTCCGTCATCTGCTGGACGAGCTGGGCGTACAGGAAGGTCTGCTCGCGCGGCTGGGCCTGGGCGGCGCGTGCCTCGAGGGCGGCGATGGCATCGGGATTAAGTGGCTTGTTGTCGCCAGAGGAAGCGCACACCGGGATAGCCGTGAGGCTGAGGGTGATGAGCGCGGCGATTACAACTACGCTCCGCATGGGGACCTCCTCGTGCGCGGTGATGCCCCCCGAAATTGTGACCATAGTAGTCGCATTCCACGACGCCGCGCAACACCTAAGATGCAGAATTTTGATGGGGTGGATAACAAAATAACCCAAAAAGGGCGATGCCCGGACTGAAATTGGACCTGTAGAGGCCGATTTGAGGGTGGCTTGAGCGCTATTTTGTAAGGATTTGAATGCGCTGGCGGGCTTGCCATTCCTGATCGGGCATTTTGCCGGCGGCAGCCTCGAGAAAACGGCGATAGTAATCGGCTGCCTGCTGCTTTTGATGCAGGGTATCGTAAGCCTGCGCCCAGAGGAACAGGGTCGCGGGGTTTTCGGGCAAAGTTCTAGAGCGCATGGTGAGCGCATGCAGGGTGACGTCAGCGCGGCTGGTGCGGAAGGCGGCAAAGGCCAGGCCGCTCCATGCATCGCCGTTGGCAGGGTCAATCTGCGTGGCCTTATCGAATGCGGTGAAGGCTTCAGTAAAGCGGGCCTGGCGAACGAGATTCTGGCCGTGGGCGACGAGGAGATTGACGTCCTGGGGGTTGGCGGCGAGCAGATGAAGGTAAAGCTGATCGGAGCCGGCATAATCGCCGGCTACGGCCAACACCTCGGCCAGCATGCGTGTAATGGCGGGGTCGGCAGGGTGCGCGGCGTGGAGTTTTTCGAGAAGCGGCAAGGCTTCAGCATTGTCCTCGGCGGCCAGCACCGCGGCCAGTTGCGCGTTGAGCGTGGGATCGTCCGGGGCGCTCACGAGCGCGGCGCGCAGGAGGGTTTCGGCGTCGGGGTATTGCTTGCGCGAAATGAGGAGGTGAGCGAGGCCGGCGTTGGCGGGGATGGAGTTGGGATTGTTCTTGAGGGCGCGGCGGTAGGCAGCTTCGGCGGCGTCGTTCTGGCCGGCTTGTTCCGCCAACTCGGCGGCAAGGAGAGTGTCTTCGGCGGATTCCGGTGAGAGCTTCAGGGCCTCAAGGAGATCATTTGAAGCGGCGCCTGGGTTTGTGGCGCGATCGATGCGCGCCAAGGCACGCCAGGCGCGGGCCTTGAGTTCCGGGCGAGCCTCGCCGGGATCGAGTGTTGTCGCTGCGGCAAGCTCGGGACGGGCTTCGTCGGGCTTCTTCTGGCGGGCGAGAAGCAGGCCCAGCGAGAGATGCGCCTCAAAAGAATTGGGATTGGCTGCGATGGCGCGGCGATAGAGGGCGGCCGCGTCGACCAGGCGATTCTGTGCATCGGCAACGTAGCCGGCATCGAAGAGCGCGCGTGCGTCGGTGGGATGGGCAGCCAAGTAGGAATCGAGCTTGGTCTCGGCGGTCTTCCAGTCGGAAGTTGCGATCGCCGATTCGGCGGCGGCCAGCTCTGCGGGGATCGACTGAGACTGCGCAGGCTCTGCTGACGGCTGGGGCGCGGCGGTGGCAGGCGGCGATACGGAATTCTGTGCGGAGACGAGCTCGGGGCGGCAGACTAGCACGAAAAGCAGGGCGAAAAGGGCAATACGGAGCACGAAATTCCTCAATCAACAGTGTAGCGGGCAGGCCCCGAGCGGGATGCCTGTGTGTTCGACGCATGGAATGCGTGGAGAGGGCCGCGGAACGGTCGCGAGTGCGAGCAAAATTGACCGGAACAGTGTGCGCGGAAGGTTCAGAGTGAGACGAGGACTGACCCTGCCGGAACTGGATTACCGGCGACGGAAAAGATGACTTCAGGAAAACCCGTGGCATGGGCGCGGCATCCTACATTGGGCAAGAAAAGAACGGGACATCCACAGGAGAGGACCGACCATGACCGCAGAATCTCGAGATAAAGAATCGCAGTTTGAAAATCCCGAAGTGTCTAAGCTTGAGGATGAGACCAACGAGGATGGCTCATCGCGGAATCAAGTGGATAGCCTGGCCGAAAAACTCGCTAAGAAGTCCTCGAAGGTCGAGCAGGACGCTGGCGAGAACCAATCGATCTTCACAAAATAGCTTCACAAATTAGTTAGCTGACTTCCACTGAGACCATTCCGGTGAACGTGTTTAGGAAAGGGTCCACGCGTGCGCTCTTTTTGAACCGCATACCGCGGGCGTGAGGAGAGCTCTGCGACGACCGCCACGCAGCGCGCCCACGGAAACTCCGTGCCAAAACTTCCCTACAAAGAACGAGATACCTGTGGCAATGGGCACGCGGTGTGCGATCCACGCAAAAAAATTAGGGCTCAGCCGACCCACGTTGGGGGGAAGAAAAAGCAACGTCGAGCGGAAAGAATGCATCTATTGTGTAGCAGGAGCTGATGGGGTCAGCTCTTCCCTATATCCCCTAGCCATCATCTTCCAGCGATTCGATGACCAGAGGAGCGAGCCCATGACCTTCAACTCAATGCAACACATGCCACTGACCTCCGCATATCTCTGCGCGGACTGCCATTGTGTGGGCAATTGTGCGAGCTATTGTCCCGCATGCGCCTCAGGAGCCCTGATCGGACTGGCCAATGTGCTGAACCGCGAGGAGTGCGCGGAGATTACTCAGGTGAGCTTTGCGCACGCCGCGGCTGGCAGTGTCGACGGAGTGCCGCTGGCCGCCTGAATCGCGCGCTTCCGCGAGTTGTGGGGCTCCGCCCTTTGAAAACGGCTTGATGAATAAGCGGCGTGTTGAAGATTCACAGCGACCGGCGAACGCGGTGGGGCTTGCCGCGCAATTTATAATTGAAGATGGACGGTTGCGCTCTGAGCCTCGCTGAGGCGTCTGTGTCGCCGCCGGACAATTCTCTACCGGCAGACTTCCTCTTGAACGACTTCATCATCATCCGCAATGCGCGGACCCACAACCTGAAGAATCTCTCCTGCGATATTCCTCACGGAAAGCTGACGGTAATCAGCGGCGTGTCGGGATCGGGCAAGAGTTCGCTGGCCTTCGACACCATCTATGCCGAGGGGCAGCGGCGGTATGTGGAATCGCTGTCGGCCTACGCGCGGCAGTTTCTGGAGCGGATTGAGAAGCCCGATGCGGACGAGATCGACGGACTGGCCCCTGCTATTGCCATCAAGCAGAAAAATACTACGCGCAACCCGCGCTCGACGGTGGCGACGGCGACAGAGATCTACGATTACTTGCGCCTGCTCTACGCGCGATGCGGAGAAGTGCACTGTATTTATTGCGATGGGTTGGTAAAGCGCAACTCGGTGGACGAGGCGGCCGAGATGGTTCTGGCGCTCGGCGAGGGTACGCGTCTGAATGTGCTGTTTCCGGCAATGAGCGCGGCTCCGGCGCCTGAGACAGAAGCCAAGCCGGAGAAAACCGCGGGCCACGCGGCAAAAAAGACGGCGAAAAGCAAGACCGCGGCAAAAGCTGGCGATGCGGCACATATCGAAGTGATGAAGGCGCGGCTCGCTGACTTGCGGACGAGCGGATTCAACCGGCTGTGGCAGCAGGGCAGGATCTTTGAGTTCTCCACACCGGAGTCGCTCATAGATTTGGATTTGGGAGCTCCGCTCTTTGTCCTTTTGGACAGGATTGTAGTGAGTGCCGAAAATCGCCCGCGCATTGTGGACGCGGTGGAGACGGCGTATCGCGAGGCAGGCGAGGTGGTTTTTGAAGAGGCGCCACGCGAAGAAACGGGGGAGCGCAGGCGGCTGCGGTTTTCCGGCGCGTATGAGTGCACCGTGTGCCATCGGCCGGGGCGTGAGCCGGAGCCGCGGTTGTTCAGCTTCAACAATCCCTTTGGCGCGTGCCCGCGCTGCCAGGGTTTCGGCAACACTGTGGACTTCGACCTGAACCTGGTGATCCCAGACCCGGGATTAAGTTTGCAGGATGGCGCGATCGATCCGTGGAATCGACCCAAGTACCGGCCGTGGTTCAGCGAACTGAAGAAGCGCGCGGCCGAACTGGGCGTGCCGTTGAACGTGCCGTGGCGCGAGATGCCGGAAGCGGCGCGCGGGACGGTGCTGCGCGGCAAAGATGGATTTGCCGGCGTGATGGGTTTCTTTGCGCAGATGGAGCGCAAGAAATACAAGCTGCACGTGCGCGTGATGCTGTCGAAGTATCGCGGCTATGCGGAGTGTCCGGATTGCCGCGGGCAGCGTCTGCGGGCCGAAGCGCGCGCGGTGCGTATTGGGAATGGAAAGACGGACGGCAAGAATATTTGCCAGGCGACGGCGCTGACCATTGCAGAGGCCGCGGAGTTCTTCGATGCGCTCAAACTTTCGCCCATGCAGGAGGAGATTGCCGGGCCGATCCTGCTTGAAGTGCGGCAGCGGCTGAGTTTTCTGGTCGCGGTGGGCCTTGAGTATCTGACGCTGGATCGATTGGCGTCGACGCTAAGCGGCGGCGAGGCGCAGCGCATTCAACTGGCGACTTCGCTGGGATCGCAACTGGTGGGCGCGCTCTACGTGCTCGACGAACCGTCGATTGGATTGCACACACGCGACACGGCGAGGCTGATCCACATTCTTGAGAGACTGCGCGACCTGGGCAACACGATTCTGGTAGTCGAACACGACGCCGATATTTTGCGCGCCGCCGATCATTTGCTCGACCTGGGACCCGGTGCGGGCGAATTCGGAGGCAAGCTGCTGGCCGAGGGTGTGCTGGCGGAGATCGAAGCCAACCCGGCATCGCTGACGGGACGCTATCTGAGCGGGAAGATTGCGATTCCCGTGCCGACGCGACGCCGTGAGCCGGGCCGCGAGAAGCTGGTGCTGCGCGGTGCGCGGGCCAACAATTTGCATGGGCTCGACGTGACAGTTCCGTTGAACATGCTGGTTGCGGTGACGGGAGTTTCCGGATCGGGCAAGTCGACACTGGTGCACCAGGTGCTGTATCGCGCGGTGGCGCGAGCGCTGGGGCAGACAGATGGCAGCGACCCCTCCGGGGTTTTTGCTTCTTTGACTGGCACCGAGCGCTTAAATGACGTGGTGCTGGTGGACCAGACGCCCATCGGACGCACGCCGCGGTCGAATCCCATCACGTATATCAAGGGGTTCGACCTGGTGCGCGAACTGTTTTCCGCGCAGCCGGAGTCCAAGCGGCGCTCGCTCACACCTGGACATTTTTCGTTCAACGTGCCCGGCGGGCGTTGCAACACTTGCGAAGGCGACGGCACGGTGACCGTGGAGATGCAGTTCCTGGCCGATGTGGAGCTGCCCTGCGAGGACTGCAACGGCACGCGCTACCAGCCCAGAATTCTCGAAGTACAGTACAAGGGCAAGAACATTCACGACGTGCTGCAGATGACGGTGAAGGAGGCGCTGCGCTTCTTTGCCGGGCAGACCAAGTTGCTGGAAAAGCTGGCGGTGCTGGACGAAATCGGGCTCGGGTACTTGCGCCTGGGGCAGTCGGCTACGACACTTTCAGGCGGCGAAGCGCAGCGCGTGAAACTGGCCGCACATTTGGCTTCGGTGCGCGCCGTGAATGCGACGGCAAAGCCTTCGCAGGCCAGCCGCGTGCTCTATATCCTCGACGAACCGACGACGGGATTGCACTTCGACGATGTATCGAAGTTACTGACCGCGTTTCGCAAGCTGATTGACGGCGGCGGTTCGCTGATCGTGATCGAGCACAACCTGGACGTGATCAAAAGCGCGGACTGGGTGATCGATCTGGGGCCGGAGGGCGGCGAGGGCGGCGGAAAGATTGTGGCCGAGGGGCCGCCTGAAGAGATTGCCAGCAATTTGCATTCGCACACGGGCAAGTGGCTGGCGCGAGTGCTGTGAGGAGCCTGACTGGGGTGTGTTTTACGGCGAGGAAATCTGATCTGATTACCACTCACCGGTGGACCAGAGCTTGATTGTGTTGTCCTCGCCTGCCGAAGCAAAGTAGCGGCCATTGGGGCTGAAGGCCACACTAAAAACCGCGCCCTTGTGAGCGGCGAGAGTTCGCACCAGCTTTCCGGTTGAGACCTCCCAGATCTGCACCGCGTTATCGTGGGTCGCGGAGATCAGCCAGCGGCCATTCGGGCTGAATGCGACCGCGTGCACGTAGTTGGCATTTCCGTTCATGGTGCGGACTTTCTGTCCCGTTGACATGTTCCATAGAGTCACAGTCTGGTCATAGCAGCCGGCGGCGAGCAGCTTGCCATCGGGGCTGAAAGCCACGCCATGGATGTCGTCCCCGATGTCGAATTGATAGATGGGTTTAACGCTGTCGGCTGACCCATCGCCGCCCTCGGCGCTGGCGAGATCCCACACCATCACCGAGCCTTCGAGGCTTGCTGTAGCGAGCCAATGGCCGTCAGGGCTAAAGGCCACGCTCTCAATAGAACCGTGCTGGCTGGTAGCGACGGACTGTTTCAGCTCGCCGTTTACGACATCCCAAATGCGCACGCCCTGTTGGTCATAACCGACGGCGAGGCGGCGGCCGTCGGGGCTAAAGGCGAGCGAGTCGACTCCTTTGTGAGCATCAGGATTCACGTCGATCAGTTGTGTAGCCGCCAGCCCGCTTTTGATGTCCCAGAGCTTGATTGCGCCGCTGATGTCGCCCGTTGCCAACAACTGGCCGTCGGGGCTGATGGCAACGCAGCAGACGCTGTTGCTATAGCCAGCAAAGGTGCGCAGAGTCTCTCCGGTGGCAACGTCCCAGAGTTTGGCGGTGCTATCAAAGCTGGCTGAAGCGAGAACCGCACTGTCTGGCGTAAACGCCACTTGGTTGACCCATGATGTGTGGCCGTTTAAGGTGCGCACCAGCTTTGGATCAATGACCTTGAACCACTTCAAATAGACAACGGCGGCTACGGCTGCGATGACCGCGAGGAGCGCAATCGAAGTTAGCAGCATTTTCGTTTTAGAAGATGGCCGCGAAGTCGCGGCGGCCGGCATCGGCGGCTGAATCACCGGCCAGGACATTTCAGGCGTTGATCTTTCCAGAATGCTGTTCGCATTTGTTGCTCCGGTGCTGATAGGGGTTGCCGGGCTGGCCGCAGCAGGCACCCGTGGTTCCGGGTTATTGCGATTCAGCAGCAGGTGCAGCGCATCCGCCAGGCGACGAAGGTGTGCCTCAAGCGGCGGAGTCATTGCGTCGAGCCAATGAACCGTCCCCAGGTGGTACTCCAGCGCGCCCTCAGGCATAACGTCTTCTAAGCGGACCGGTATGATGGGAACACCCAGGTGGACCGCACGCTCCACTTCGCGCAGAATTTGCGGCGATGTATTCGCCGCCGCGGAGAAAACCAGAACTACAGCGCGGCAGGACTTGATGGCATTGATGACCGCGGCTCCCCAGTCGGCGCCGGGCTCAATGTCACGCGGCGCAATCCAGCACCGGATGCCCTGCTGTTCCAGCATCGCGCAAACTGCATCCGCTGTCGATTTGTCCTGGTGAGCGTAGCTGACAAAAACGTCGTAGGGCATTCCAGTCCTTTGCGAACAGGCGATCATGTCGAACTGCTCTTGTCAATGCGTCATCATATCGCGTTGCGGCATTGCCCGGAAGGAAATTAATACTCCCGCAACGTGGCCGGCGCGTTGTCGAACCGGCGCGAAAAGCACCAGCCGTGGCCGTGCAGCCAGCAGGAGTCTTCCTTGATGTGAACGTCGCAGCGCAAGGAGCGTACGCTGGCGCCTTCATCGCGGCGTAGCGCGCGGGCAAGCTCGCTGCTGACGGCGGGATCGCGCGCTCCTGCGAAATCGACGAAGAAAACCGAGCCCTCAAGCGTGGCCGCGAAGAAGTCTGCGCTGGAGCGGATGAGGTGCGCCATGGTTCCGGGCCCTCGCGTGGAGGTGAGTGGAAAGAGCAGCTTTCCTGAAGGCTTGACGGCAGCGAGCCACGCAGGCAGAGGATGCGTAGCGCCAGCGCTGACGACAATCACGTCGGCAGGCTCAAAGGGGCCGCGCGAGCCGTTGGCATGGATCACTGTGACTTGCGGCCATGGCTCGAGTGCGATGCGCGCGCGGGCCGCAAGGCCTTCCTCCATTTCAATTGCGGTCACTTTGCCGGCCGGGCCGGTGAGCTCGGCGAGGATGGCGGTGTAGTAGCCCGTGCCGCAGCCGAGGTGGAGAATCTGATCGCCGCGGCGAACCCGGAGCAAATCGAGGTGGATGGCCCAGAGGCTCGGCTGGCCGTTGTTCAGACGCTTCGATTCGTCGAGCACGATGAGAGCGTCGCGGTACACGTGCGTAGGATCGGCGTCCTGGGTGAACCAGCTCGTGCCGCTGCTTTGCATCGCCCATGGACCGGGACCCACGAAGCGCTCGCGCGGCACGGTTGCGAAAGCAGCAAGGATAGACGGTGAGGAGATGCTATTGAGGCGGCACAACTCTTCGGCATACAAGCGTCGCGCGGATTCGATGGGATCAGCCATGCGGAGTGCGGGTCGGGAGACTGGCGGTACACCGCAGATTATAGGCGCGTCGATCGCCATGACGGACGAATTGGACCATGGCAATTCGACCATCGCGATCCGCGATTCGTCGGGGGAGTAACGTTAACGCGAACGATTACGAGTTTGCCAGTACAAAGGCGGATTCGATACAAAGGTGAGGACGTTTCGAGAGGGACAGACAGGGCGCTGAAAAAGACAGAACTAGAAAAACTGCGGCCCGCATGCGGGTTGCTGTTCAAAAGGAGAAGTACATCTTGAGTTTTTCCGTTGAGCCGAGCAATCCGGGAGAGGCGGGGCCACGAAACGCAGGGCGAGGAAATTCGCCGTCGCAGCATGAAGACATTGAAGCCCCGTTGATTCCCGCGGGACGGTTGCTGCCGTTCATTCTGGTGACAGCACTCTTCTTTCTGTGGGGTGTGCCCAACAACTTTAATGACATTTTGATTCGCCAGTTTATGAAGTCGTTTGAGATTAACCGGCTTCAGGCGGGCCTGGTGCAGTCGGCATTCTACCTGGGATACTTTCTTCTAGCTATGCCTGCTGCGCAGTTGATGCGGCGCGCGGGGTACAAGGCTGGGATTCTCGTCGGGCTTTGTCTTTACGGCACAGGCTGCATATTGTTTTGGCCTGCCGCGATCGTCGGCAAGTACTGGTTCTTTCTGTCGGCGCTGTTCGTGATTGCCAGCGGACTGGCATTTCTTGAGACTGCCGCGAGCCCCTTTACTTTGCAAATCGGAGATCCTCGCAGCGCGGCGCGGCGCTTGAATTTCGCTCAGGCGTTCAATCCGCTAGGCAGCATCTCTGCGGTGCTGATTGGCAGCCGGTTCATTTTTTCAGGCATCGAATTGAAACCAGCCCAGGCTGCGGCCATGCGAATGGCAGGAACTTACCAGGCCTATCTGAGGTCGGAAACTCTCCGCGTGATTGCGCCTTACCTCGTTCTCGGAGCGGTAGTGTTCTTTTGGGCAATTCTTATTGCGCGCACGCCGTTTCCGCATACTGGTCTTGACTACTCAAAGGACACGCTCTCGAGCGACCACTCCAAGCCCCTATGGAAGCGAAGGCATTTTGTTTTGGCTGTCGCGGCTCAGTTTCTTTATGTGGGCGCGCAAGTCGGCATCTGGAGCTACATGATTCCCTACGTGATTTCAGGAACCGGGATTGGGGAGCGGCAGGCGGGATATTGGCTCACTGGCGCGCTGGTCGCGTTTACGGCTGGCCGGTTCTTTTCCGCGTGGCTGTTGAACTTCGTTCCCGCACACCACCTGCTGGGGAGCTATGCTGCGCTCAATACGGTGATTTGCTGCGTGGCGGTCATGAGGCCGGGGTGGCTGGGCGTCTACTCGCTGGTCGCTGCAACTTTCCTGATGTCCACCATGTTTCCATCGATTTTCGCATTGGGCACCAGAGGTTTGGGCGCCCGCACCAAGAGCGGCGCAGCCTGCATTGTGATGGCGATCATCGGTGGCGCGCTGATTACGCTGGCGATGGGACGGGTGGCCGATCGCGTGAGCATCTCCGCCGGCTACATTGTGCCCGCGGTTTGCTTTGTGGGCATCGCGCTTTACGCGTGGTTTGGATCGCAGATGGACCCGGAGGAGATTGCCGCGGAAAACGCTTAGGCGATTTCGCTCCATGCGATTCAGAGAGGGCACGAGTTGAGGGCGTTCTTCGAAATCACTCTGCGACGACGGGATTGGTGAGCGAGCCGAGGCCTTCAATCGTGACGGTCACAGTCTCGCCGGGTTGGAGCCAGCGCTGCGGCGTGCGGCCCATGCCCACGCCGGAGGGTGTGCCCGTGGAGACGATGTCGCCCGGCAAGAGCGGCGTGATGGACGAGATGTACTCAATGAGATCGGGGATCTTGAAGATCAGTTCGCGTGTGTTCGAGTTTTGCAGCGTTTCGCCGTTGATGTTGAGCGAAATGGCGAGCTGGTGCGGATCGGCGATTTCATCGTTAGTAACGATGGCGGGGCCCATGGGGCAATAGGTGGGAAAACTTTTCGCGAGCGACCACTGCGAAGTAGCCCGCTGCACATCGCGCGCGCTCACGTCGTTGATGATGGTGTAACCGTAGACGTGCTCGTGCCACGCCGCTGCCGGAATGCGATAGCCGCCCTTGCCAATGACGAAGGCCAGTTCGGCCTCGTAGTCCGGCTCACGGGAGTTTTTGGGCAGGACAATTGCATCTTGCTCGCCGATGATGGCTGTGGGCAGTTTGAAGAAGACGACAGGCGCGGAGGGCAGCGCCATCTTTGTCTCGGCCGCGTGATCGCGGTAGTTCAAGCCGATGGCGAAGATGCGCGGAGGATTCGAAAGCGGCGCAAGCAGGCGGATTTCGTCGAGCTTGTGACTCGGATGTGCGTCTAGGTTGTCGATGGCGGAGATGCCGGCGGCGATTACGGCGAGAGTATCGTCATAGGTTGCGGCGAGATCGATCACCGTGCCGTTTTGCTGAAGCAACACGCCGGGGCGCGGCACGTTGCTGCCAGCGACCGAAAATGAGATGAGTTGCATGGGCAATCTCCTGCAATAGTGTAACGGCCAATGCTCTGGCCCTGAGATTCAATGGCGCGCCTCGGAGATGTGCGGGCCTGG
>JARLFZ010000043.1 GCA_031296305.1 Occallatibacter sp.
CGGATTTCTCCCTTATCCGTACCATCCGCAACGATGGCCTCGGCGATGAACTTGCACGTTTTGTATTCCGGCGCGTCTTGCTGGTACTTGTTCTTGGGCTTTTCCTGCCGGATTTCGACATACTGGTTGCGAGGCACAACCGGGCTGCCTTCGGCTGGTTTGCCGTATGCGGTCGTGATCTGTACCAGCTTGGGTTTGGCTGCAACTGTCCGCTTTACATGAGCGTCTAGTTTGGCTGACCAGCAACCCGGATCGGAGCAGGCGTCGGCATCGTTGCTGATGACCCCGGCGAACAAAAGCGTGTTGTGCCCGGTGCGTTTGGGGCAGTCAACGCAGCTTCCCACATCCAGGACAAGCAGAGCGTCTTTGCGGTCGAACGGCGCATCTTTCAGAATGAGCATGACGTTCTGCTCAATCCACTGCTGGAGATGACGGACAGGCAGCAGGATGCGCTTTGGTTTGCGTTCTCCGTTCGTCCAATCTTCCTTGAAGCACGCGGCGAGGGCTGATTCTTGCTGTGCGGGTTGGAGTTTCGCGAGCAAGAGCGCATGGCCTACGCCGATTTCGTCTTTCCAGAAGGCATCGGCCACTGCGGCCGCAAGCTCGGTCAGTTTCAATCTGGCGGCGCAGTACACAGGCGATTTGCCCGTTTTGGCTGCAATCTGCTCGATGCTGTACTTGGGTTCGTCTAGGTCGAGCAAGGCGCGCAAACCCTGCGCCTCTTCCATTGGATGAACGTCACGGCGCTGGAGGTTTTCGACCAGCTGCGCTTCCAACACTTGAGCGTCGGTCATCTCTCGGATGCTGACTGGAATCGTGACGGCTTCGGCGATCTGCGCAGCGCGGTAACGCTGTGCTCCGAAGACAATCTCAAGGCGGTCATTCTTGGGCCGGACGAGCAGTGGCGAAAGAACGCCATTAGCACGGATGCTTTCTGCCATCCCGTTCAGGAATGCCTCGTCGAAGTGGCGACGGGGGTTGGTGGCAGACTCGAAGAGTGCCGCGAGGGGAACATCGCGGTACTCGGTTGCATTGATAACGGGTGTACTCATAGGAATCTCCTATTCCGGTGGGGTCTTGCGTGAGGGCGCAAGCGGGCACACTGCGAAGCGTACCCGCCAAGAATGTGTGCGTTAGGCCGCTGCGAACTGCTCGGGCTCCGTCGCCGCGATTCCCTCCTCGCGAATGGCGGCGAGAATCACGGCGGATGCGCGCTGGATGACCTCAAGGCTCTCGGCTAGAAGAGTTGCGTTGCCGTTGTACATCTGGATGTAGTCGCTCGAAGCGGTTCCCATCTCAAGACCGATGGCCTGTCCGACAATGAAGGCCACGGCCTCGGCCTCCGTCTCGCGCACGGTTGCCGTTGTGAAGGTGCGGCGCTCTGCCTTATGCAAAAGTTCATGAGCCGTTTCGTGAACCAGTGTGACGAACTCTTCCGGCTTCGATTGGCCGGGAAGTAAGGCGATCTTGCCGCCGTAGCTAACACCCAAAGCGGGCGCGATCCGCTCACTGAATTCGAGTGTGATGTTCTGCCGCGCCAGAAAATCAATCAGCCGGTCGCGTTGCTCCCCCACTTCGCCGGAGATGTTGTGCTCGAATTCCGGCAGGTCTTCGCCTTCGGTCTGCGCCTCGTCGAACACATACACGGCGCGGAATCCGATAAGCACAGGCGGTTGTTTGGTATTGCTGTCTGCGCAATTGGTCTGTGCGGCCTCTGAATCCCTGCGCCGATAGCCGATCATGGGCGCAAGAATCTGGATGCCCTTCTCGCCTCGCTTTACGAAACGGCCCATCTCTTTCCATGTGCCGAACCCTGCAACGCGTGTGGCTGTGGGCCGCTGACGTGCGATGGCAACGATGTTGCCAAAGCTGTAGCGGTGGAACCGGGCCATTGCAGTGAGGTACGCGGCTAAAGTCTCGCTCTTACCTGCCTCGACCTGCTGGATGAGAAAATCCACGGCTTGCTTGATGATGAGTTGAGTGGGATTGTCTTTCTGCGCTGTCCGCCCCTGATAGGGCGAGTCGCTGCGATCGCGCCGCGTCGCATTTTTCTTGTGCGACGCGGCTTGGCTGCTGGCTGTGCCATTGCTGGCGGGGTTGGCTGCGATGCTGGTAATGTCGTTTCTGCGCTTCATGACGATGCTCCTGCGTAGCCCCGTTGGGGCCGATTGGCGTCCAGAAGCAAGAGCACCCAAACCAAATTTCTTTCGTTGAGTGCCCCGCTTCATGGCTCTTTGCAACGGGCGGAGGCGGGAGGGTTCTGTCCAGGCCGCGCGTGCGCAGCGCGTTCATCGAAGCGAATGCGGAGAGCCTTGACAGGTTCTTCCCGCCTCTGCCAGGCCGTTGCCTGAAGCGGGGCACTGGACGAAGGAAGAAAATTGGTCCTCTTCCTTATTGCTGCACGCTTGTACGCGCGTTTCACGTGGCACGTTTTGGTCCACGTGGAACAGATTGAAGGAGGATGATTGTCGAGGCCGACAGAGGCTGTTGCGCTTCGTCCTCGGGGCTTTCTGTCGGCAGCAGCGGTGCTCTACGCAGCAGTTTCAAAAACTGGTTTCCCCTCACCCCCGGCCATAGATAGGAAGCTTTTGCTTTTTGGCGGGGTGGGTGTGGGAGGGGCGCTCAACGCCCTCCCACCATATGCGAGCGTGAGCTCGCCGGATCGCCTCGAAGAGGCGCGCCTTGTGTTTTTAAGGGGCTTTTGATTTGCACATTTCAACCCGTCCCGACTATCGGTCTTCTAGTAGAACTACAGGTAGAAACTACCGGTTAAAGGTCTACCCTCTTATGCGTGGATGATCTACCCTCTTATGCGTGGAAAGCACCTGAAACCCCTATTTTTATTACCTACCCTTTTATGCGTGGAAGGATGTGGAAATCCACAAGGTTTTGCACCCTGGCACAGATCGGGACGGTTCGGAACGGGTCGGAATAGGGCTTTGTGGCGGGCGGTCAATCAGTCGATCGGCAATTTCTAGGAACGCGCAGTTCTGGACTCACGCCTACGCGTTCAGGGTTCGAGTCCGGGAGGGTACGGGGGACGCGCTATACCGGAGGGTGAGGATGCCGCCGCCGTGCGGCAGGTCCACGTTGGCACCTGGATAAACGACCAATACCTTTGCCATCGCTTCCTTGAAGTCCTGGCGGAACTTGTAGCGGTCATTGTATTCGAGACCAAACTGCGTCTGGAGAGCAAACCATGAGATCGGCGCAGGCCTGGTACGCGGTACCCGGCAAAGGCGGTGAGCGAGCCATGTGTAAACGTCTAGGGCCATTGCGGACTGTTGCAGGGCTCTGATCGCTCGCGCATCCAACGGAAGCGCATTCTGTCCCATTAGGCTCTCGAAGAATTCACCGCTGAGTGTCACGGTGGTAGGCCATAACATGCGTTGGTTTGGGCTTCTGGGGAACCAGACGTCATAGCGGCTGATTGGGCTCGTGGCGTTCACCATCGAAACCTTGTCTTCGTCCGCGAAGAGCAGTTGCATGCGGGTAGCTGCGAGCCGGTTTAACTGTTCTTTGAATCGCCCGATACTACCATTCTTGCCGCCCGTGACGGCTAAGCCGAGATCCTGCATGAAAGCACTCATGCTGTCGGCGATTTCCACCTCGGGGGATTTCCGCAGCTTTGCTTCTGTGCAGAGGTGAATCATTAGTAGCCGCGGCTTGGCGCCGTACGGAATCCCTTGCATGGCTGGCTTGCGTGTTTTTGGGTCGAGCAGAACGCCAGGCGTGAGAATCAGCGACGTTCGTCCATTGCGCTTTTCGTAGAACGGCAGGCTGGCATGCGGCTCCCTGTACGGCAGTCCGCACTGGGCGAGCACCACATGCAGATATCGCAAGGCGGCCGGATCGCCGCCATAGATATCCTCCACGGCATCAAGGAGCCGATTCTCAGCGCGCGTCGGGGGACGAGTGGAGATCCTGGGTGCGGTCTCGAGGAGTAGGCCTGGCAGTACTCCCTGCACTTCCACTTGCTTACGCGCCGGCGAAGGCTTCGAGGATGGCTCCGGCCGCTCTGTCGGTTGCGGGGGTGTTAATTCGCTAGTTTGCTTGAGGTCGCTCGACTTTTCTTCGCGGGATGGTGTCGGTTGCGCTGGTACTTGATCGGGCGCCGGTGAGGGTTTCGGCGATGGCTTTGTTAATGGGCCAAGCCGCTTTAGCAGTTGTGAGGGGATGAGCTCGCTAATTTGTGTGAGATCGCTCGATCTGGGCTTCTTCATTGGTGCACCCTGTGTCCGCGGAATTCATCGTCCGGATGTTCACGGCTGATGCGATCGAGGACCTCGACCATCTGGCTGTGCGTCATCAGACCTTCCGGAGTTGGGAAGTCTTCGTAGAGGAGCTCGGGGATGCGTACTTCCGGTGGTTTCTTCCAGCGCTGAGTGCAGCGTTGAATAATCCACTCGGCAGGTTTGGCCGTCGCACTCATTCCATGCTCTCTACGCGAACCGCGGCGCTTGAAGCGATGAAGGCGCTGCGGCTGATTCCTAGCCGTTTGGCCGCGTGGTCGATCCGATCGAGCATCTTAGGGTCAACCCGAATCATGATCGGCTTCTTATTTTGTTCCTCTTCCGGTATCTCGATAGCCGATCTTGATCCGGAGATGAAGGCCCGCGCTTGGTCTTCGGTGACTGCCGTCTGATTGCGCTTAGGATTCCTTGCAATAGCCATGTTATTTCGCTCCGATAGCATTTGAATGTACAAACAGTATCTCTGTCAGCCGATTGAATTCCTCAATCGCTTTGGGGTCGTCATGTTCCAGAATCGAGAGGCCGGCCGCGGCGGCATTGGGAAATGCCTTGCGGCGCACGATGAAGCCAGGGGCAAGCTCTATGCCTTCGATCTCCCGGAGGGCTTGGGCGGCCGCTTCGTTATCTTTGCCTTGGGCGTCGGCAGCGTTGATGACAGAGATAGCCCGTAGGTTTTCGTTGATCTCTCGGGCTTCTCTGATCAGCTCCGCAGTTTGATCGACGCCCCAGAGGTCAAAGCTGCGCGGCTGAACGGGAACCAGGACAACGTCGGCGACGGTGAGAGCTGCACGAAGACTCCCGGTGTCACGGCCGCCTACATCGATCACTATATCCGCGTATTTGGAAGCAAGCTGGCGCACCTGGGTGCGGATCGCCGTGCCGTGGAGCGATACCACCGTGTAGCCTGGATTCCCGTTTTTCTGTTCTGAACGGAGCTCAGTGAATGCGACCGCAGTTCCCTGCTCGTCACCGTCGATAAGGAGAACATCGCGGCCTGAGCGAGATTGAGCGATTGCGAGATTCACCGCGAGGGTGGTTTTGCCCACGCCGCCCTTGACGTTACCGACAGCTACGATCATCTTTGCGTACCGCCTTCGCTTCAATGGTTAAACGCAATCGTAGCGATGTACAAAAGAAATTGCAAGAACTGAAAAATGGATGTAACATTATCCCCATCGAACGTAGGGGAATTTGTTACGGAGGCTGGAAGCTATGGTGAATGGCAAGTTTGTCAGCTATTTGCGCGTTTCGACGGCGCGGCAGGGTGCGAGCGGCCTGGGACTCGAAGCTCAGCGTGAAGCTGTGAGCCGATACGTCAATGGCGGAAGCTGGGCGCTGGTCCAGGAAGTGGTCGAGGTCGAGTCCGGCAAGCGCAGTGACAATAGGCCTCAACTGGCGAAGGCTCTGGCCTTGTGCCGCATTCACCGTGCGACGCTGCTAGTAGCGAAGTTGGACAGACTTGCTCGAAACGTGGCTTTTATCTCTACCCTGATGGAGTCCAGTGTTGATTTTGTTGCGGTCGATCTTCCTCAGGCGAACAAACTCACGGTTCACATCATGGCAGCAATGGCAGAGTACGAAGCCAGTGCAATCTCGGCCAGGACAAGAGCGGCTCTTGCTGCTGCAAGGGCGCGTGGGAAGAAGCTCGGAGGTCTGCGCGGCCCGGCTGCGGAGTTTGCCGCGCTCAGCGGAAAGGGAAGCGCTGCTGGCGCTGCTGTGAGAGCTGCGAAGGCTGCCAAACGTATTGAGGACCTGTTGCCGGTGATGGAGGATATCTGCGCGGAAGGATCTGCGTCCTTACGCGCGATTGCCGCGGAGTTGAATGCGCGAGGAATTGGAACGCCGCGCCCCGGAAACTACAAGTGGTATCCGGTTCAAGTGCAGCGGATCTTAAGGAAAATACCTGCAGAGGCGCTTCGTAAAGATCCTTCCGGCGTGCCGGCGGACGCACATGCGGCCGTGGCCTGAGATGTGATTCAGCTGGCTTTGCGGAGCCTTGTTGGCTTCGACGCCTCGCGAGTCTTCTTCTGTTTCTTTATGGGGTGCGTCGCTCTGTATCGCTGTTTTTGCGCGTTGCTCTTGCATCGCTTGGCGTCGCAGTAACGCTTATCCTTATGCCGTCCTATAAGGAAAAGCTCTCCGCACCAATCGCACTTCCTGGAAGTGATGCCCTGGATCCGCTCTGCGTAGATGGCCGCCGCGATGGCTTCGAGCGCATACCTGGGCTGAATGACTAGCCGGGGAACAAGTTGGCTCTGGGGAAGCAAAAACTCGATCAAGCCTCCGCCACGCATGAGGGGAGAATCTTCGACCATGGGAATGACTAGCCCTGTCGCGGAATCAACGTGGAACTTCATAACCTTCTCTGCGGCTTCTTCGTCGATTGGGCACCATTCGATTCTGACTGGCGGCTTGATGAACCACAGCCACAGGGAGCGGCGCCGTTGCTCATCCTCTTGCTCGTATTTTTCTTGAGCATAGTGAGCGTTCAGCTCCTGTGTTTGGCGCTCGTGTGCGTTCATAAATTCTTCGTGGTTCGTCGCGTTTCTGAGATCCAAGTGCAATTCTTCTAAACGGAGCGCGTCGGCGGCAGGGTCGTTTTTCGGCTGTTCATGCAGGTATAAGGCATCCTCGCACCCGTCAAAGAACGAGCTCGGGTAAATTCCAGTTAACGCCTTGAGTACTTCACCACAATCGCCGCTCCATGAGTTGCTGCGCATCGCGTCGGCAAGTGGGTCATGCTCTTGTACCAGCCGCGCGAATATCTGCCATTTCTGAAATTCTGTCCATGTGAGTCTCGGTCTGAACGGAGAAAACTCTCCCGTCTTTTGGAGGAACTCCAGAGCTTGTCCGACTGTTTTTACCTTGAAGAATTCGTCCCGGATAGAGTAGGTGCTCTCGTGCACACTCTCCCATTGCTGGCCATACTGGCCGTCTGGAAGCGTTTTTGTCTGAATAAAGACATGCTCCTGGCCGCGCTTGAAAAACTCCACCCGGCCAACGGTGGCGATGTATTTCACCACTATAGGCATGGAATCAACTGAGTAACGTGCCGCTTCGGAGCGGTAGATTCCATAATTTTTCTCGATTTCAGCATTGCGCCGTGCCAACGCTTGCGCTACCTGGGCGTAATCGGTCTCTTTTTCCACTGTCCACCCCTTTGTCGTATCTATCGGATGGACAGACCATCCGGTAGTATGTATTTCCAGTATACCGGATTCTACCGGATTCTAATGGACGCCGACAAGCTGCGGCGAGAAAGGGGGCAGTGATGGAGGGAAGGCCACAACGATTCTTGCGGCTCGATGATGTGCGGGTTCGCATTCCTTACAGCCGTTCAACGATCTATCAGCTCGTGGCACAAGGCAAGTTTCCCAAGCCCATCAATCTTGGAGATCGCGCCGTGGCCTGGATTGAGGCGGATATTGACAAGTGGATGGCCGATCGCATCGCGTCGGTGGGTCGAGCATGAGCACGTAAGAGCCTTGATCGTGGGGATTGATGAAACACGCGCACCGTCAAGCGCATTCCAGTGACGACCGAAGGGGGCTGGACGTGTCACTAGGTAAGTCTCGGGCTGTTTTACACAATGCGGAAGGTATGCAAATCGCTTCGCTTGCTGAAGATGAGATTGGCGTTTTTGAATTTCGGGCGAACCGCGGCGAAGTAGAGAAATTCACGAAGATGCAGCGGGGGCGCTCTGTGTTGGTCTTTCGGCTCAAAGAGAGACCCTTAAGCACCGATCGGAGATCTCGCACTGACGGGCCTGTGCGTTTGGGAACGCAGGCAGCTTTGACGAATCGCGATTCTGAGGGAATCGCCGGATGTAGTGAAGCATCTCGCGCCCAGGTGGAACGGTGGTTTGGCTGGGGGCTGTTGAGAGAGAGAATTTAAACCTGTTGCATAGGAGGCTATATGGGCGGATTCGGCACACTTTTGACTTCTCAGAATATCGATTTGCCGATGATCGATGAGGAGCCGTTACAGAGCCTAAGTTTGACTCCACGGCCGGTGTCGACGGGGGCATCTCAGAATCTCCTGTTGTCTAGCTGGGACAAGATCGAGGACTTCTTTAGCGGTAAGAATGTCGATACCACGGGCATGTCACCGAAGATCGCACAGGCAGCGCAAGCTGGAAAGGCAGCGCAAAACTTTAGCCTGGTCGCATCGGTCGTAAGTGGCGTTGGTGCGGCCATTGGCAGTTACTACGCGGCCAAAAGTGCGCAGAACGAACTGAAGTCGCAGGCCTCGAACTTCACTTTTCAGAGCAACATGGCGGCCATTAATGCGAGCAGGGAGGAGCGAACCGCTCAGTCGATCGAGGAAGCTGGCAAGAGCCAGATTGCCAGCTTCACGATGCAGGCGGGGCAGCAGAAAGCTGGGGCTACGGCGTCGATGGCGGCGCGCGGAATCGCGCTCGGGGTAGGCAGCGCTGCGGAGGTCTCCGCGAGTATGGACATCGAGAAAGAGCTAAATGTGATCGCCATCAACTCAAACACTGTGCGGCAGGCCTGGGCAGCGCGTGAGCAAGGTACGAACTACCAGAACGAGAGCTTACTGGATCGTACGAGCGCAGTGAATGCGAACCGCTCTGCTGCGAGCATCAGCCCAGTGGGTGGTGTGGTCAATAGCTTGCTTGGCTCAGCAACGCAAGTTGCTGGCCAGTGGGATTACAACGAATGGCTGCAGAAGCGGCTGCGGGCTGGGCTGCCGGTGCCGCAAATGGGAACAGGGGGATAGCTGAAATGTCGAGCGAGAAGGAAACGGTAGAGGAAGAGTTTAACGAGGGCATGGCAATTCTCCGGTCGGGACGGGCTGACTACGGCGACAAATCAGCAATTGAATCAAACAAAAAGCTGATTCGGAAGTGTGTCGTGGAGGCAATGGAGATAAGGCCCAGCGCGGAGACTCTGAGAATCGGGCGAATTCTTTTAGGTAGTCAGGGATCTTCGGAAGATGTCGTAGTTGCCCTCGAACTACGAGCCGGCATAAGTCGGAAAAACTGGCAGAGTCTCGATTGGAGAGCTCTGTGCGAGCAAATGAAGGAAGAGGCTGCGATGAGAGAAGCATGGGCTACTACGGCTTCTAACTCCTTGATTCAATAAGAGAGTTTCCGGCGAGCGAACTTGCCGGTGTGGGATCTTGAAACGGAGACACTGTGAACTTGGTGGAAGGGGGAACAACCGATGTCGATAACCGTGCCTGATACCTTTGCGCCCAGCGTGACTCAGGGCTCTACGCCGATGACGCCAGCAACCGGTCCATGGGTGAGCCCGATGAAAAATGCTGCGCCGGGGTTGCTGATGCAGACCGCACAAACGGTCATGCAAGCGGGAGAAACGGCCGCACGCATAGGGAACACTGTCGGCGACCGGATACAGGAAACATTTGACGACGCCAGCGCAAGGAATGCACAAACGACTTTCCTGAATACCGCGAATGGCATTGCGACGCGTTACACCCACACGCTGGGTAAAGATGCGATCGACGGCTATGAACCAGCAAAGCAAGCCCTTGACAAGGCCTCGCAGGACGTCGCATCTGGGCTAACGAATGATGTGCAGAAGCATCTATTTGCCCAGATGGTCACACCGCATCTGATGGATTTTGGCAAGCAGTTCGATGATCATCAGTATCAGCAGAACATTCAATTCGGCACGCAGGCGGCCAGTGACGGCGCTGACAGCCGTGTCCAACTCGCGGCCAATAACTACGCCGACTGGCAACGCCCAGACGGGAAGTATGCCCAGAACAAAACGTTGGCAATCCATGAGGCGCAGGAGGCCGCATTACTGCTGGGACAACCCGTCGACAGTCCGCAGTCTCAGGCGCTAGTAAAGCAAAAAACTACGGCGCTGGCGCAAGGCGTCATCGTGCGGATGACGCAGAACGAACAGTACCCTGAGGCCCAGCAGTATTTCGATAAGGCGCTCGCGGCCGGAGAGATCGATGAGCGTGCGGCGGAAGCTCTAGGCGGCATGGTGATGGAGGGCCATAATAGCCAAAAAGGCGCATTGTTGGCCAATGCAGCCAGACAGATTGGATTGGGGGCGCAGGATGGCTCGCAGCAACGCCTGCAGCCTGTTGCAGGCGGTTCGATCACTTCAACGATGGGCGCGCCGCGCCCTGGCGGTCGCACGCATGATGGCATTGATATTTCCGTTCCAGTGGGCACAGACGTGCGTGCGCCTGCCACCGGAACTGTGACCCAGGTCTGGAATGATGACAAGTTTGGCGGTGGTCTTTCGATGGAGATTACCTACCCGAACGGCAATATTGAAGGTTTTGCGCATCTTTCGGCGGTGAACTATAAGCCTGGGCAGCAGGTTACACAGGGAACGATCGTCGCATCGACGGGCAAGAGCGGCAATGCGACGGGACCGGTGCTGCATTGGGCGATGAAAGATGCTGACGGCAATTGGATCGACCCGCGCAGTTCAGTGGGAGCGCCGAAAAATACGGATGCCTTCACGGAGCCTGAGCAGTTCGAAAAAGGGCTCTCCTATATCAACGATAGCGATGCTACGGATCGAGTGAAGGATATCGCGACTTCGAAACTGCGATCACAGTACGGCATGGCGCGCGAACTGCAGGGTCAGAAATACGACGAAGCAAAACAGAACGCCGTCGATTGGATGGTGCAGAACGGCAACCGGTACGATGCGATGCCGCCCGGCCTGAAGGTGCCACTGCGTCCTAGCGACCAGCAGGGACTGCAGGATATGCAGGACGAGCAGAATCTGGCGAAGTCGGACCTGGCCACCCAGATAAAGTATTGGACGATGCCACCTGAGCAGCGGACGCCGGCATTTGTGAAGGACAACTATCAGAACCTGAAGCCGGGGACATTTATGGGCCTCCTGAAGAATTCGGAGGAGCTACAGCAGAACGCCGACAATTTGTCGGAAGCCAAGGTCCAGGACACGATGTTCCGCAATGCGCTCCTGGATAACAATTTCCAGAATCTGCTCAATCCTAAAACCGATGACGACAAGCAAAAGCTCTTGCAGATGCGGGGGAGCGTTGACGATCTTGCGACCTCGATGCAGACAGCTTTGAGGCGGAAGCTGAGGCCGGACGAATGGCAGAACGTGCTCAATAGTGAATTGAAAAACAGCGTTTTTGTTGAGCGCGCGCGGAAGGTTCCGTTGGCTTTCCTTGGAAAAATTGCGCTCGGCGAGCTGCCGGGTGGCGGCGTAAGTCTGCCAGTGACCGAGGATGATCTCCACTATGGCCAGCAGACTCAGCTTGGGCGGGTGTCTCCTGCAGACTTGGGCAAAACCTACGTGATGTCGGGAGGCCGAAAGGTATACCTGGCTGACATTCCGCCCGGTCAAAAGATGCAATATGAGCTGAACAGATTTAAGAACGGCCTTCCGATTACGGAGCAGGGGATCGCGGACGATTGGGTGCATTTCGGGATGCCGAAGCAGTGAGTGTTGCGCAAATACGCTCGCTGGTTCGAAAGAGAGTGGGCGGACGATAGTTCTAGAGCGGGGCGGCCTTCGGGTCGCCCTTTTTATTGGAGCCTCGGTCGGCTTGTCTTAGTGACTTTAACCCTTACGTTTTACGGAGTCATTTTATGAGTACAGCACCATCGCCAGTTACGCAGCAGCCGAACCCGGAAGTTGATTCCTACTATGCAGAACTGGTTGGCCAGCAGCGTCAGATCGGGCAGAACCTGGCCGTTACCTCTGGCGATAACCCGGACCAGACAGGCGAATCTCAGAGGCTTGCGCAGAGGTTTGGAGTTAGCCCGCAGCTCGTACAGAACAACCTGATGGACTTTCGCCGGCAGGCGAATGTGGAGGATGCGCTGGTCCACGTCGCCACAGGCAGCAGCCCGATCTTACGGCAGCAGCTGCAAGACCCGAATTTCGCCGCCATCGCTCATGACCAGCTCGACAACCTAAGCCTGACCGAGAAGCTCTTCAACGGTATCAATAATGCCGCCTCTGACGTTTCCGCCCAGTACGAAGCGGGCCATCTGCAGTACGAGCGCGGCATTTTGGGGAACAAGGCGCAAGAAAGCCGCGCAACGCTGGATGACTGGACGCGCATCCGGAAGATCAACCAACGGATGCAAGAGATCGGGCCGCAGAAAACGATGTTCGGCGGTCTCTCGAATATGGCGGGGACGCTGGCTCCGCAAGGTCCGTTTGTCCTGGGAGTAGGGACTGTAACCGGAATTCTTGGCGGTGCAGCTGGGCTGCTGGGTGGCCCGGCGGCACCGGCCACAGTGCCCGCAGGCGCGGCGGAGGGTTTCAGTATTGGCACAGAGGCTGCCATGGGTGAGCGAGCCTACACGATGGCTGGAGGCAATGCTTACCTCGACATGCTGGATAGAGGCGTAAGCCACGATACGGCGAAGTGGGCGTCTGCCGGGGTGGGTCTCATCAATGGCGCTCTGCAGGTTGGGGGCGCTAAGTTGGTGGGCGAGATGCCGGGTGTAGCAGCACTAAGCAGTACAGCGCGCGAAGCAATCTCCAAGGCGGCCGGCATGGAGATTGCCGACGCTATGACGCAGCCTACTGTAAATCGCGCCGTGAGGTCGGCGATGGGGAGATTCTTGGCGTCGAGTGGCGAGGGCGGCCTCCTGATGGCAGGCCAGGAGCTGACGAACCAGGTAGCCCTCAACGCAGCCGAGTTGCACGACACGGGTAAGTTCGATCTGCAGACCGATGAAGGCCGCGCGGCGGCCGGACGCTCGCTGGGTCAGGCGTTCGTAAATGGCGCTCTGACAATCGGTTCGCTGCACGCGGCGACGGGGATGTTGGCTTTCGGAGCGGATATGGGACGGGCGCGGGCTGCGCAGCAGAGCGCGGATTTCTTCAATGCTCTGCACGATAACGCGGCCGACAGCAAGGTGCGGGAGCGCAACCCGGCAAGCTACGAAGGCTATATTGCGGCACAGGCGCAGGGCACGCCAGCCGAGACCGTTTATGTGGATGGTAAGCGGATGGTCAACGTACTGGCGCAGAGCGGCCTGGACCCGGAACGCGTGGAGCGCGTGATGCCTGGGTTCCTGGATCAGGTAAAGGAAGCCGCGGCGAGCGGCGGCGACGTGGAGATCCCGACGGAGCAATATGCGGCGCGGCTGGCCGGAACGGATCTGGGAAAAGCTATGTTGCCGCACTTACGAATGGATCCGGACGCAATGAGCGCCCAGGAGAGCGCCGAGTTTTTGCATGATTCCCAGGCAAAGTTTGACGAGGCGCGACAGACGGCTGGCCAGCAGATGGCCGCTAACGTGGTTCTTGCGCAAAGCGCGAAAAACGTAGAGGACGATATCTTCGGCCAGCTCAAGGCAACGAAGACAATGCCTGACGATAGGGCGCGGACCAATGCGCAGTTTGTGCGGGATTTCGTGGTCACCCAGGCGGCGCGCGCCAACATGACGCCGGAGGATTTCTACAACCGGTATAAGTACACCATTCAGCAGGGTGCCGCGCCACAGGATTCCAGTGCTCCTGCTCTTCATCAGCAAGCGATCGAGGATATCCGGTCTGTAGTTGATGCGGCCAAGCAGCCTGGGCATGCCACACAGAAGGCAGTGATCGCGCCGGCGCAGCCTTGGCTCGTGGATGCCGCAAAAGAGAATGGGCTCGACGTTGCGGACCATACGCATGTTATCGACGGGTCTGCCGTGCGGCATGTGATAAACCGTCACAGCGATCCGCAGGTGGAACTCTCGCGTGGGCAGTTGCCGGTGACTGACGCAGATTTCGAGAGAATTCCAGACCTGGTCGAATCCCCGGACGCTGTGGTGTTTGGCACGAAGACGAAGGGGAAGCGCGACCAGATCGGCTATGTCAAGCGCCTGGAAGACGGCAATACGCTTTATCTCGAAGAGGTGAGGACGGGGAAGAAGGAACTTGCCGCGGTATCGATGAGGAAATATCCCGCCGCGAGGGATTTCGATTCCATTGCTGAAACCCTGCCCTCCAACGCCCGCGGCGACGACGGGAATGAACCTATCGTAGTACGAAACCCGAGCGCGGACAAGGGCGGCTTGCTCAACCAATCCCAGCGCGGCGGCTTTGATCCCTCCAGTCTGACCGCGCTTCTCGGCCAGAAGGCCGATATGAGCACGTTCTTGCATGAGACAGGCCATTACTTCCTGAGTGTCTATGCCGACTTGGCACGGCAGTCAGACGCGCCGCCAGAGGTGAAGGCGGATATGGACGCGCTGCTGAAGTGGTTCGGGGTGAAGAACCTGGATACGTGGCATGGAATGAGCATCGAGGAGCAGCGGCCGTTCCACGAGCAATTCGCCTATAGTTTCGAAAAGTACCTGGCTGAAGGTAAAGCGCCGAGTGCGCAGACGGAAGCCATCTTTAGCCGCTTCGCGCAGTGGCTTAAACGGGTGTACGTCTCTGTTCGCGATGACATCAACACAATCTATCGCCGAGAACATGGGACGGATCTGCCGATCATGACCGGCGAAGTGCGCGACGTGATGGATCGGATGCTGGCTTCGGAAGAGCAGATCCGAGAGCACGAGGCGATTGAGAACATGGTTCCGATGTTCAAAAACGCCAAAGATGCCGGCATGACTACCGACGAATGGGCGGCCTATCAGGACCTGCACCGCGAGGCCAGCGACCAGGCTGCGACTGAGCTCGGCGCTGCGAGTATCCGTCAGATGCAATGGCTCAACAATGCCCGCGGTCGGCTGTTGCGTGAGATGCAGGGCCAGCATGACACGCTACGTGCCGGCGTTCGCGAGGAGGTTACGGGAGAAGTCGCCAAGGATGATCTTTACCGGGCACAGAAATTTTTGAAGACGGGGGCGTTGCGTGGCGAAGATGGCGAAGAGATTCAAGCGCTCGTGGGGCATAAGCTCGACGCCGACAAGGTGAAGGCTATGTTCCCGGACAGTGCGCCTGGAAAGAAGCCGAACCTAACCGTGTTGCGCGGAATGATGAAGAAAGGCGGAACGGATCCCGATATCCTCGCGCCGATGTTTGGCTTCGACAACGGTGAGCAAATGGTGCGGCAGATTGCCGATGCGCGGCCGATGGATGAAGAGATCGACGCTCGCACGGATCAGCGGATGCTCGAGCGCCATGGTGATATGAATACTCCGGAGGGGCGCGAGGCCGCAATCCAGCGAGCGCTGCATAACGAGGCGCGGGCGCGGTTCGTTGGCGTCGAGCTTCGCCATTTGGAAAAAGCGACGCAGCCGGTGAGAGACACGCTGGAAGCGGCCAAGCGGGCTGCACAGCAGATGCTGGCAGAGACGAAGATTGGCGATATCAATCCGCGAGATTACGAGGCTGCTGAGGCGCGGGCCGCGCGGGCTGCGACAGACGCCATGAAGCGGGGCGACAGCGGCGCCGCGGCCCAGGCGAAGCGTAGCCAGTTGCTGCAGAATGCGCTGGCACGAGAAGCGCGGCGTGTGCGTGACCAGGTGGGAACTCAACTGGACTACCTGAGCAAGTTTGCCAAGCCTACGAAGGGAATGGCGAAGGCAGTGGGCGCAGATTTCATGGATAGGATCAACGAGCTCGTAGCTGGATATCAGCTCGGTGCGAGAGATACGCATGGGGAAGATCCACGCCCGATGAACGCCTGGGTGAACGACTATTACGACAAGAACGGCGTGATGCCGTCGGTGAGTGAGCAGGTGATGGCTAACCTCGGGCGTATGCACTGGAAGGATATGACGCCGGTGCAGCTGGGGGAGCTGCATGACGCCGTGAAGTCGCTGTATTACATCGGGAAGCGTGACCAGGCCGTGATTCTGAATGGCGAGGAGATGCAGCGGGCGGATCTTGTGCAGCAACTGAAAGCTCCCTTAGCCGATCTTCCTCACGATAAGAATCGCGACGTGCGCGCTGACTTGCAGCACGGCAGCGGCGTAACGAAGATGAGCGCGAAGTTTTTGGACCTGAAAAGCACAGTGCGCTCACTAGATGCGGCTTTGCTCAAGATGGAGCAGCTCTTCCAGTGGTTTGGGGCCGGTAAATATGCGGGGCTGAGGGAAGCGCCGATCGACGGCGGGTGGTCCCGCGTTTTCAGGATGGCCTCCGATGCTGAGGCGGCTGAGAGAGGGATGCGTGCGAAGTCGGGAGCTGCGCTCAGGGTGTTAGGCGAGGCGCTGCGAGGCGCGAAGGTGAGCCTGGATGATTCTCTCGACGTGCCGGAAATGCCCCGTCCTGAACGGGGAAGTCAGTGGTACCGCGAAGAGCTCCTAAGCGCCGCCCTGAACATGGGTAACTCAAGCAATAGGGCCAAGATGCTCAAGTACTACGGATGGGGTGAATATGAAGTTGTGAGCGCCATCAATCGGCTGTTCTCAAAACCTGAGATGAATTTCGTTCAGGGCGTTTGGGATCACATCGGAAGCTATGGCCAAGACATCGTGGAGCAGAAACGGCGTCTCGAAGGCGTCGCACCGAAGATGATCGAGGCCCAGCCGCTGCAGACGAAATGGGGATCCTACCGCGGTGGCTATTACCCGATGGTCTACGATTCGTTCTTTGACCGCAGTATTGCGGAAAAGAATGAGCGGAGCGCTGACCGGCTCTTTGAGAACAATTACGCGAAGCCTTCGACGAACGATGGCCACACGGTCGAGCGTAGCGGCTACGTGGGGCCTGTCAGTTTCTCGCTGAATGTGATTGCGCGTCACCTGGACCAGGTGACGCACGATCTGGCATGGCGCGAGGCCATCGTGGATCTGAACAAGATCCTGAGCGATCCAGCCCTTAAGGAGGAGGTCGACCAGACGTGGGGACGGCAGTACTCAAAGCAGTTCCGGCCGTGGTTGCAGTCAATGGCGAATAACCGGGTGTTCGACAGTACGATGGACTCGGCGTGGGAGAGCATGTACCGTCGCGTGCGTTCGAACGCGACGATGGTGGGCATTGGTCTCCGGGTTTCGACGATCTTGACGCACGGCACGACGGCCCTCTCGAACTCTATGGGCGAGCTGGGACCGAAATGGTTCATGAAGGGTACAGAACAATTCATGGGGGTCGATCGGGTAAAGGCGACGCGGGACTTTGTGTACGAACGCAGCCCGGAGATGGCGCACCGCATGGATGAGGCGGACCGCAACCTACATGAGGCTATCGATGATATCAACCGCCATCAGGAGTCTTTCCGATCGCCAACGGAAGCGATGCAGCTCCTCGACAAGGCACGTAAGTTTGCCTACCGGGGCGTCATGATCAGTGACATGGCGAGCGCGCTGCCGACCTGGATGGGTGCGTACCTGAAGGGTATGGCGAAAGAGGCGGACGGGGGTCTCAATCTCCCAGAAGACGACGCTGTTGACTATGCGAACCGCACGGTGCGCAACGCGCACGGCGGCGGTGGAGTTAAGGACCTCTCGTTGGTCCAGCGAGACAAGGGAGCTCTCTCCTTGGCGACGATGTTCTACAGCTACTGGAACCACGTGTACCAGCGCCAGCGGGACCTGGGCATGGGATGGTCGAAGATGTTCAGCGGCAAAGGAACTGTGAATGATATGCCGCGATTGCTGGCTCGAAGCTGGTTCTATTTCGTGCTGCCGCAGATAGCTCATGCGTTCTGGAGCACGCGGCAGAGCGAGGATGACGACAACACTCTCGGCGGATTCGCGAAGCGGACGGCAGAGGAGACGGCGCTAGGCATGGTTGCAGGCTTGCCTGTTTTCCGAGATATCGCCAAATCGGTAGCCGAAGGCGGCGATTACAAGTTCACCCCACTTGAACAGGCTGGGCAGAGCTTTGTAACGACGACGCGTGACGCTTACCACCTGGCGGTCGGTGAGCCCGTGAGTAAGCATGCTATGCAGACCGCGGCCAACACGGCCGGATATGCGTTCGGGTTGCCGCTTTCGCAGCCCGCGGCAACGACGCGCTTCCTCTGGGATTACACGGATGGAGACATTGATCCGCAAAGTCTGAAGGAATGGTACAAAGGGGTTCTGACGGGCCATATTCACTGAGGCGTCAAACCTCGGTTTGTGCTGCTGTTAACCATCTTAACGAAATCAGAGTGATATTGAAGAGATATACAAATATCACTCTCTAAGCCACACTTCATCTCGATGGAGGATCTCGAATCGCGCTCTGGCTTCAGGGCGCGATCGGGAGAACTGTTGAGTGTTGAGGTCGGGAAACCAGGAGCGGGAATGACAAAGCTATTGAGCATTGGCGCTGGGAAACAGGAAATCACGAAGGCGGCGTCTCTCCAAGCCGAGCCAGTGCGGGCGATCTATTACGGAGTTTTCTTCCGTGATCGCAACGGTAGACCACAGGTTGCAACCGACAACTTCTATGACCAGCGCGCGGACGCCGAGAGGTTCGTCGATATACACGCGGCGTGCAAGCCGAAAGGCACGAACACTGATTGTGTGGTCGGGACGCTGTCCTTGCCGGTGTCCGCAGAGGAGACAGGCAAATGCTTGGCTGGGATCTGAGCGTGGCGTTCGTGAAAGCTTGCGCGGATGCAGCAGGGAAGCGCCGCGTGGGCTGCATTAAGGATTTGCCTTCGCGCAGGCAGTCGGCGCGGATGGGCTTTTTAGAAGCCCATGGAGCACATGAACAAAGAAGGGAACCCGCAGGTGTAGCGGGAAACGGGGAAGCACTGTGAGCGTACGAGTAATGGCTGACGTGTGGGATTTCGGGCCGGACGATCCGATCGATAACTCGGTACTGCTGCGCCTGGCGAACCACTGCAATGACCAGGGACGCCAGTGCTTTCCGTCGATCGCGGAAGTGGCGAAGAAGGTGAGGCGGTCGGAGCGGACGGTCTCCCGCTCGATTGCACAATTGGAAGCCGATGGATGGTTGACTGTGGAGCGCGGCGTTGGGCAAGGAAAAACGTCCCATTATGTCATTAATACCGCGATGCTTAAAACCCGTCAGGCCGTCACCTTTCCTGAAGATGAAGGGGGACAGCCACGACAGCAAAAGGTGACAGCCACGACGACGAAAGGTGACAGCGGCGACAAACCCCTAGAACCCCTTAATGGAGTAACCGTCAAGGAACCGTCAGGGGAACCGTCACAGACACCGCCCGTTCCCCTGATGCCCGCAAACCTGCGTCTGGTGAACCCTGAGGCGGGCGGGGAGCTTGTGGCGGCGGTGTGGCTTTTTGAGGAGCTGGCGATACCTTCGGACTTTGGGACGCGGGCTGTAGCAGCCGAAGCGATCCGTATGCTGGCAAAGAGTGCCGACGGGATCGAGGGAGCGGCTCGGCAGATCCTCGAGGCCGGGCGGTCAGCTCGGGCCAGAGGCGAGACGGTGAATCGCTTCTGGCTTACAGATCAGCGCTACCTGCAAATAGACGGACAAAACGCAACTGGAGGGAGCAATGGAACAAATCGATCGAGCGTCACTCATGAACGTGTTAGCGCCAACAAACGCGCCATTGCAGAGGCGCTTGCCCGACGCGGAGTCGGTGGAGTTGGGAGTGCTGTTGGCGCAGATGGCGGACAGGTATCCGGGACAGGACCTCAGGGATTCGATGGAGGGGTACCTGTGGGACTTCGAGCAGCTGGCGCTGAAGTACTCCCTCCCGAAGGTTCAAGCGGCGCTGGCGGCGCTAAGAATTCAGCCTGGCCAGAGGTTCTTCCCGCGGCCTGACGAGGTGGCAGAAGAGATCGAAGCGCAGATTGACGTGGAGAGGCGGCAGAGGGAAGTGCGCCGCCAGCTTCATGACAGACAGCAGCAGATTGAGGAATTCTGGTGCTGGGCTCCTGGGTGGATGGAGATGACAGGCAATTCAGAAGAAGAGTTGCTGAAGCGGTTTCCATCATACAAAGGCACGAAGAGCATCGCCAGTGAGCGGAACGCCTGAGAGGTAAGGCGAACACTTAAACGTCGTTCTGCAAACCGGGAAGACGTGAAATTTTGAGCGAATTGTTGAGATGAAAGCATGTGCTGCGGAATGGGGTAATACGCGCATTTGCAGGGCCTAGGAGCGTATGGAAAAGATCCAGGTATCACGCCGGAGGGTGTAAAGCGTGTAGAGGAAAAGTAGCCTGAATTTCTTCATGGGCGACCGTAAGCTAATAAATGCTAAGGTTTTATAGCCCGTGGTCCCATCGCGGTGAGGCTCGATGGAGAGGCGGGTTTGGGTGCATATAGCTGCGCCGCCGGCGTCTGCCCGATCAAGAAACGGACGAACACCGGTCGGCCCTTTATCGAGTAGATGCTTTTCGCAGAGCATCTCGACCCTTGCTCACAGGTATTGGGATTCCCTCTCTCTCGGCCAGCCTTGCGATGGCGTAACGAATTACGTTGTTGCGGGCTAGCCCTGTTTTAGTGCTGAGCTTCGCCAGTACCTTGAGGGTCGCTGGTTTAAAGCTAATCTGAACGGTCTTGCTGGGGGCGCTTTGCTGCATAGGTCATTTCCTCCGGTGCCTGGCGCGGTCCTCGGGGGCCGCGGCCAGGCGTTTACTTGGCGAACTAAATTGCCGCTGTTGTTTCGGCAGTTCGGCGCGTGCGGTTGGTTTGGTTATACTGCTCGCTTCACCGGGACGGGTAGCTGCTTGGGGCGGCCTTTGTAATTCAGTTCGATAGCCATCACGGCCTCATAGACGGCTTGGCGCCGAAAGTGGCTGTAGTAGCGCATCATCTTCTCTGTGACGTGGCCGGCGACAGCTCGCACTGCTTCCGGTTGCACGCCTCTTTCCAGCATGCGTGTAATGCAATGATGGCGCAAATCGTGCGGGTTGAGCTGCGTAAATCCCGTGACCTGCCTCAGCTTGTCCCAGCTCTTGCGCAGGAACCATCGGCTGGGTGGCCTGGTCGGGTCATAGAGTGGCCGTTTGCTCGACGGGTCAAGTTCCGGATCGCGGGGCGAGCGGCGAGCGCAAAACGGGAAAAGGTAGTGATCGGGCGCGCTGCATCCCAACACGAAGGCGCGCTTGTAGCATTGTTCGACCGCCCACCGGGCCGTAGGGTTCAGCGCGATTTTACGCGGGCGGCTGTTGTTCTTAACGGCTTCCTCGGGCACGTAAATCTCCGAGATATCTTCAGGTCCGCGCAGGAAGATGTGCTTGAGCTGCAGGCCGCGTAGCTCGCACCCGGCCGCCGTCGTGTTGTTAGTGATGCACGCAACCCAATAGGCCAGGTGTGCTTCAGGGTGGTTGGACGCCACGGTGAACAGGTGCTGCTCGTCCTCCTCCGAGAGCACATCGCGCGGGCTCCATGCCGGAATCGACAGTGGAAAATAATAAGGCTTCAGCGTCCTCCAGAGATTGCAGTGTTCCAGGATCTGGCCGAGGCAAGAGAGCTCGTGGTTGATCATCGAATGACCTGCCTTGTGCGTCCAGGGATGAGATTCTCGGCCGCCGGCGAGTTGAACCGTGTTGGCGCTTCGGGCCAGCTGGTAGGAGTAGACGTCGTCTGCGGTGATGTCGGAGAGGCGTTTCGCGCCGAAGAATTTGTTCAGCGTATCAATGTAGCGGCCGTTTGTCTCGTGGGTGCGTGGCTTGAGATGGCTGCGGTTGCTCCGCAGTTCCATCCAGAGTTTGGCGGCATTGCTGAATGGCAAGCTCGAAAAGCCGGAATCCATCTGGAGTGAAAGTAGTCCTGGCCGGGTGGTTTGGTGACTGAGGGCGGGTTCTTCTTTATCGGTTAACTGAGATGACTGCTTTGCGAAACCGCCTACAATGCTCAACGCGAATTGTGCCATCGTTTCTCCTTTGTTTTTTGTCTAGGTCTTAGGTGCCCGCGCGGGTTCGGCACTCCATGAGGGCCAACCGTGCGGTTTTTGCCGAATTAGAAATTGGCTGCTTGTTTGTGTTACTGCGGCGCAATCCATCCTTCTGCCATGGCCCTCTTCTGCCAGGCAGGCACTTCCGGTGAAGGCTGGGGTGTATTTGGGGACCACCCGGCCGCAGCGGCCTCCTGGCGCCAATCCTGCTGCCTTGGGGCGCTGATCGGCTGCGGGGTGCGAGCGCCCCAGACCTGCTGTCCCCAGTCGCGCTTGGAAGACATTGAGATGGCCTCGTAGTGCTGCTGCATCTTGGCTGTCATATGTCCGGCGAAGTTCATGATTACCCGTATCGGAACGCCGGCCTCTGCCATGCGCGTAATGCCTGTGTGGCGGAGATCGTAGATGCGGAGCTGGGGCATGCCGGCAGCCTTGCGCACGGCGTCCCATGGCTTTTTGAGTCCGGAATTGGATATCGGACGGCTGGGGTCGTACTTCCCGCGGCTTGACTGGATTGGGAACAGATAGTGCGAGGGAGCTACTGAACCTAACTCGCGAGCCCGGCCAATCAGGCCCTGGAACGCCCACACGGCGTCATCGGTCATGATCGGTATAGAGCGCATGCGGTATTTGTTCTTGGCGCCGGGGCGCGGGATCTGAACAATGCTGTCTGCGCCAAGCAGAATATTGCCCAGGCGCAAGGCGCGTAGTTCGTTGGTGGAGGCCGTGGTCTGGAGAGCGATGATTGTGTACTGGTAGATCAACCGCCATTCCTCGCGGCTGCCGGCGACCTGGAGGAAGCGATGTTGCTCTTCAGGCGTCATGGCGCGTACCAGGTCGTTTTCAACGGGACGTAATGGCAGGAAGTTATCCCGCTCGTCATCGCCCCACAGTCGCGCTGAACGCAGGATCCGGATGAGTAGTCCGATTTCCTTGCGTATGCAGTTTGCGCCGGCGGCCCGTGTCCACAACGTCTGCGCGAAGTGCCAGTCACCGCCCTTGCTCTTTGCCCAACCCTCAGCGGCTTCCCGGGTTCCGAATTCTCCTTGTACGGTGCTGCCGCGCAAGCAGCGCCACACCCCTTCTGAATTTGAGGGATTAGTAGCCCGCGCTCTCTGGTAGTCCATCAGATGTCCGGCGTTGATTTGATCCAGACGAAACTTGCTGAAGAACTTGCTTAGCGATTTGGCGGCGGTTCGATAATCTTTATCGGTGTTTTCGGATAGGTAGCTAACGGTGCCGGCGATCCCTTGGGTCCGGATCGTGCGATGAAGCATCCAGACGTCGAATGCGATGGAGAATAGGAGGTCAGGCGAGATCCGGACGGCCGGTGAAAGTTGTCGGTGGAACATGAAGGCCTCTCCTTGTCGGTGGTTTTGTCATTCGTTTAACTATCATAACGAATGCGCTTAGATATTACAGAGATATACAAAAGAAAGCAAGAACGCTTGCGTGTGCCATGACCTTGTGTTACATTCTTTCTACGGACGTTGAAATAATGTAACGCGAGGTAAAAGGCAATGGCGCATGGAAAGTACGTCGCTTACTACCGCGTGAGCACGGATCAGCAGGGAAAATCTGGTTTAGGACTTGAAGCTCAGCGAGAAATAGTCTCCAGGTACCTCAACGGCGGAGCTTGGGAATCGGTTGGGGAATTCACTGAAATTGAGACCGGCAAGCGCGCTGACCGCCCTCAGCTCGCTCGAGCGCTGGCAAGATGCCGCCAACAGCACGCCACACTTATTGTGGCTAAGCTCGACCGCCTCTCCCGCAATACACGATTCCTTCTCCAGGTTGTCCATGACAGCGGGGAGGCTGGCGTTGTGTTCTGCGATCTGCCGACAATTCCGGAAGGCCCCGTGGGTAAGTTCATAGTCACGCAGATGGCTAGCGTTGCCGAGCTCGAGGCTGGCCTTATTAGTCAGCGCACCAAGGCTGCCCTAAAAGCTGCGAAAGCTCGAGGTACGAAACTGGGCGGCCGCCGGGTGTCCGCTGCGCGATTCGCGGAGATCGGGGCCGCCGCGCGCCAGGCGCACGTAGAAAGAGTGCGGCGGGCTCGGGTTGAGATCATGCCGGCGATCGAGAAGCTGCAGGCCTCTGGCGCCAGAAGCTTGCGTCAGTTTGCCGCTGGTCTTAATGCTGCGGAGGTTCCAACACCGCGCGGGCGAGGCGAGTGGTCTGCCGTCCAGGCACAGCGGCTACTGAAGGATGTGACATTTCGCAAGCTGTTTGTTGGTGCGGCTTCTCTCGCAGAAGCTGCGGTTGCATAGATGATTTCCCAGGTGCCTGAGCCGGATAGAGTAGCTACGGATCAGTAGGTCGTGGGTTCGACGCGTCTGTTTCTTTTGCCAGCTCCGCTTCCAGCTTATGAAGGTATCTCTCGAGGGAGTCCCTTGAGTAGGCAAGCCCTGACTTCCACTCGCCGGGATTTGCGCTTGGTTTGGGCAGATACGCGCCGGCATTGCGGAACGCGGAGTGCTGGGTCTGGCCTGCCAGGAAAGATTTCAGATCCTTCAATCTATCTTTTGCATAGCCGATGCTCCCGCGTTGTAGCGCGTTCTCGATATCCCGATACCGGTCCAAGGCCTCTTGGCAAAGCATGAGATCCATCTTCTGATTCGTGTCCATTTGTATCCTGTTTCAGCGTATTCGCCCTGGGCGCTTCGGAAGGCAATAGGTAAAATCGCTCCGCACTGTCCACGGCTTCGCCCTAGTCTACTTCTTTGTTTTGGATGTCTGAGAGAGGGTTTTCGGTGATGGAGGCACGAGATAAGTTAACTCGGGGTCGATGCTCAGCTTCAGGCGCCCCTTATCTGCGTCGCGGAGTTTGGCCCATATTTCCGCTGGAATCTTGCGCCAGTCTCGATCGTTGGTATACCAGGAATCGATCGCGCGTTTGAGGTTGTCCTCGTATTCGGCAGCGGCGATCGTACGGTCATCTAGCCACTTTTTGATGATGTAATCCCTTATGTTTTGTTTGGTGATCTTGTCAGCGTTATCTGCCTCGGCCATGGAAAGCGCCCGTTTTAGTTGATCGACTGATATGGGATCGCTTTGCCGGGAAGCGTCTTGCGAGCGCGCTAAGGTCGAACACGCCGCGATGGTGAACAGGCAGAGAAACAACGAAATCTTACACATGCTTCAGGTCCTTTCTTTTTTGGCGTAAAGCCGTATTGTATGCGGCGTGACCGAGACCGCATATACATCCCGGCCCGATTGGAAGGCTCAACATCCATGGGCATGACTCCGCCGTCCAGGTGTAGTGGGGGTTGGCAGAGCCACGCCGATGGTACGAAAGAAGCCTGCCACACAGAGCGCTGCTGCAGAAATGGCGGCATGAGGCTTCTGGGTCTTAAAATGGCCTCCTAGAATGCCCTAGGCGGCGTCGCTGACAATTCCTGCATGTTTCCTACGGCGGAAACGCTGTGGTGAGCGAGCTGGGCGCACAGGGTTGCGGATAGCATGGAGGGTTGAGCGGGCCAACCTGATTCCAGTACGGCTTCCATCAATGAGAAGTGCTATTTCGAGAATAATGAGGGAACTGATGCCTGCCGAGGAGATGCACCGTTCGAACGCTGAGGTCCGGGCCGAGCTTTACATTGTCTACGCCGAGATCTTTGTAGAGAAGGAATCCCACATAGTCGCATATGCCAAGAACGCAGGAACTCACTCGACGCCCTGCGAGTGGTGCGAGCGCTTCGGACAGCGAATGAATGGCGTTAAGATGGCACTCCGTCACTTTGGCGGGAATCCGCGGACAATCCCTAAACAATGTTTCAAGGCGGCAAGGGAAGCGGTAGCGAGAAGAGCGCCCGATTGCGTCATCGTGCCCTGGCCACAACCTTCGCAGTCGTCGGCTGGACCCGAGCCGGACGCTTCTTAGTCGACGTCGCCGGCGCCAAGGTTTCGATAACGAAGTTCCCATCCGGGAACACGACGCGCAGCTCCAGCTCCCCCCCGAGAGCGCCGACGTACTCCCGCAGCGTGCTGAGCAGGAAATCGGATTGCTTCTCCATGCGGGAAACGGCGCCCTGGCCCACCTTGAGTCTCTCTGCGATTGCGACCTGCGTTTGCTGGCGCGCCTGGCGTAGCTTATGGAAGCCAATGCGATCTAGCTCGGCATGCGCTTCCTGCTGCAGGTTGGCGCGAACCTCGGGCGAGGACTTGTGCTTTAGATCGTTCCACTTGATAGCCATAGCGTTGCACTCCATTGCGTTGCTAGGCCCCGGGCTCACCGGGGGCGTTTCTTGATTGTTTTCAGATGTTCCGCGTAGATGGCATCCGCTTTTGGGACCATTTTTTCGTACCAGCGGTCATCGCCCGTTTTATCTCCTCCCACCAAGAGAATTGCTGTCCGGGTGGGATCAAAGGCGAAAAGAATGCGATATGGCCGTCCTTCGTGCTGAACTCTCAGTTCTCGCATGTGACTGAACTTCGAATCCTTTATGCCGGTGCTTTGGGGATAGCCAAGGGCTGGTCCGGCTTCCATCAGCATCAATACCACGCGCTCTACGCTGTTCTGCTCGGGCTCAGAGAGGTCTTCGTACCAGGCCTTGAACTCGTCCGAAACCTCGACCTCGTATGCCATGGATGTACTATACCATAGATGCTATATTTTCCAAGCAGCGCATCGATTACACTGCCACCCAAGACCTAAGAGATTTTGGCCCAGCCTGTCAGCGTGTCAAGGCCGCAGTCGCTGACGCGGTGCCTTTGGCAGCCCTGACACGCTCTCCCGGCTGGGCTGATTTGCAATTATCCCGGGCAGTTGTTTTTAGAAGCTTATTCCAAGACCCAGCCCCTGCTCGTGGCGCATCCCGATCTCCTGTTGTGGCGCAATAGACTGTTCTGGCGCATGGGCGCTTTCGCGGGAAACCTCGTGTCCCAGCGCTGCCGGCAACTTCTCGCGATCGTTGGTGAAGAGCTGTGCATCGTGAGCGCCGCGAGAGACTGAGACGTAAGCCATACGGCTGTTGAGCAGATCTCTAGCCCCTAGTTCCGTATCCACGTTGATCAAAACGCGCTCTGCGGTCTGGCCCTGGCTCGAATGGCTTGTGACTGCGTAGCCGTGATCGAGATGTGGATACTGGCGCGGATCGAGCGCTACCTCGTGTCCGCTGTCCATCTTGAGACTAAGCCGACCGTCATGGCCGATAGCCTCGACCGTCCCCAGCTCGCGGTTGGCCACCTGCAGGTCGTTCGCTGGCGCGGTGAACTGGATGCGATCGCCAACAGAGAAGCCGCGCGGCTCTTCGCGGTAAACGGAGACTCCCTGCTGCCGGCTGGGATTGTAAGTTCGTTCCGTGCCATCGGCGCGCACCACGGTGAGCAGGTTGTTGCCAGCATCTATCTTTTTCACTCGCGCATATTCACCTTTCTCTATGCCGGTCTCCTTTGATGTGCGCGCGTAGCGCAGCACGTCGCCGACGTTGTATCGCTCGACCCAGGTCCGTTCGGAACCAGTGAGCTCCTGCCGCGGTAGAAGCGCCTGGATGCTGTACTCTTGTTTGCCGACCAGGCCGCGGTCCTGCAGCTCAACGTGGATAGCTTGATTGATCTCCATGCGAGAACGGTTGTCGGGCGACACGACCAGCGTGCTCTCTGGCGACCGCGCATATTCGGTGGCGATGGCTGCGATGCGCTCGGCCGGATCTCTCACCTCATGGACGCGGCCTTGTCGCTCCAACCCTTGCACGGCCTTGCGTACGTCGCCGCGCGCAAGCTGCTCGACAACCTGTTTCAATTCCGGATCCTTCTGGCGCACGATCTGTTCTAACTTGACGGTCTTCATGCCTGCGTCCTGGAGCTGCGCGAACGGACGCCCAGCTTCAATGGCTTCATGCTGCCTGCGATCGCCAACCAGCAATACGCGATCGTTCGGATGAAGGCGATTCACGAACTCGTGGATCTGCTTGGTGGACGCGAGCGAGGATTCATCGAGCACATAGAGACGACGTTCGCCGGTATCCGGTCCCTGTCCACGCGCTAGGTGTTTCTGCAATGTCGAAGTCTCGATACCGGCCTCAGCAAGTTTCTGCGCTGCACGGGATGTGGGCGCGAAACCGTCAACCTTGTACCCTTGGGCTTCTGCGCCTTCGCGGATTACGGCCAGCGTCGTCGTCTTGCCCGCACCGGCGATTCCGTCCAGGCCGACGATCTTCTCGCGCGAAAGAAGCACCTCCTCGGCCGCCTGGCGCTGGCCGGCATTCAACTCCGGATGTCGATCGAGCGTTCCGAGACGGGCCGGGAATTCAGCCAGCATTGGATTGCTGTAGCCACGCTGATTCACTTCCCGCATCCTCGCGACAATCTCCCGTTCCATGTCGACCATGGCAGCGGTTGTGTACTGTCGACCGGCGCCGGCGTGATCAACTGCGCGAAACTCTCCTGCCTGGGCGCGGCGCTCGAATTCCTGCCGTACTTGGGAATGGGTCGTTTCTCCCATGCCGCGGTTGAGCGCGGTTTCGAGAATAGCGCGTCGGTCCTGGACGGCTGCGCGTTCAAAGAGGTGATCGCGGGCGTAAGTCACGGCCCGTTGCGCTTGCTTCTCCGGCTCCTCGGCCTGGCGCTGGCCTCGTTGTCGCGCCTGGTCCACGACGCGGTCGGCCTGATGTCCATGCCGCGCGGCCAGCTCGCGGTGCCGCTCTAGTACTTCCTGGGGCGATAGCAACTCCTTGCGGTCGCGCGTTCGATGCGCTGCCACCTGGGCAGCTGCCGGCCCGTCGATCCCCAGCTCGCGGAGATGGTCTTTGATCTGCTCGCGGCGCGGGCTGGAGGCTTCCAGATACTCCTTTGTGTAGCCTTTGATCTCCGGCTGTCCATGCTTGCCGCGCTCCAGCTCGTAACCCAACCCTTGCAACCGTATCGCTAGCTCGGAACGGTAAACGCTGGTTGCGTAGTGCTGCGAAGCGAATAGTTCCTGGGGCTGCAAAGCCCGCGTCTGGCCGTTGTTGCGCTTGGTGACGTTAAAGATCACCACATGGGTGTGGAGCTGCGGCGCGGCGTAGCCCTCGACCGGCCGCGCGGTGTCGTGCTCGAAGGTCGCGGCAACGAATTTGCCTGTGGTCTCCGGCGCATTGACGTTGCCAATCCGTGCCTGTGTGTACCGCTCCAGTTCCCCGAGAGCCACACGCACGCTTTCGCGATGCGCCACTCTTACCCGGTCATCACCGCCCACAAGAGCGGTAAGCGAAACCGACTTTGGCGCAGAAAAAGTTGCATCCCATCCGGCCCGGTGCTCGACGGTAGTTACTTCCCTGCCATGCTTGCCCTCATACGTTTTGACTGTCTGATGCCTGACGAGCTGGGCTTCGGTCTCCGGATGTCGGCCTTCGCTCAATCGGGCGAAGTGCTCTGAGCCGACAGCTCCCGAAAGGCCCCACTCTCCAGCAAGCCTGCCTTGCCATTCGCTATGTCCCTGCTGGTCCCGGCTCCAGTAGTTTTGCTCCTGCGAAGCGAACTCGCGCGCGTGGTACGTTCGCGCCTGGCCGGCCGAGAGCGGTTTGGAAATCGTTAGCATGTCGATTCCTTAAAGAGATGTGCCTCGCCACAATGTCTCGATCTAAAGGGAATAACGGCTTTTTCAGTGAGTCCCTATACTAGCCAGAATGTGGAGACGCCTCAGCTTCTCACGAAAGCAAGTCCAGCCTTCATTCAGGAAATATTGACTTCCTGAACGACTAGTAAGGACCTCAGTTTTCCCGGCTGTTTAGGCCGAATTCCAAAAGCTGACGCATAAACCATCCATGCTAGACACAGAACTCTTAATAGCTCTCACTCCTCTTTTCGTCCAACACCCTTACCTGTTGTTTACCGCGTTCATCTGTTGGTGCGGAATACGTCCCGCTGTGGCTGTCTGTAATCTGCTGGCTGCACGGTTCAAGCATCCCAAGGGTCCGGCAGCAAGGGCATAGCGTTCAATCAATTCCTTTGGACTCATCCCAAACGAAAGCTCCTTTGGGCTGCACGGTGGGCGCTGGGGAAAGCGGAAGCGCGGCTTGGGCCACCGTCCGCTTCGGCAGCTCCGCGCGTGCCGGCGACGCCGGCACGGTCAGCACTGGCTTATGCGCAACTTGTGGCATCTGGCGCTCGATGAAATCCCGTTGTCTGCCGCGCTTCTTCGCCAGCGCAAAGCGAACCGGCACAACGCGATTCTCCTGCTTGATAAAGCCGCGCAGTGGCTCCAGTCCGGAGATTTCAGAGGCCATAATGAGCGGCTTAGTCGCGATCTCCATCGCGTACGATTTCTTGCTCATCATGAGACCTATGCTGCGCGATTCCTTCAGCCGCTCGACCTCGATTTCTCCGATGGCCTCGGAGATCCACTTGGCCGCGCGTGGTTCGGATGTTTTGAAAAACACCTTGGTTGCCGGCTGCGATAGCATCGCCTCGGCGTCCTGGCCGTA
>JARLFZ010000044.1 GCA_031296305.1 Occallatibacter sp.
GCTGCGGATTCTTACGGGGGTCAGGAGACCCCCGCTACAGCCGGTCTGGAGACCGGCGGTACTTACGTCGGGCCGGCGCTTGGGATGATCGATCGCACGGTGAAGCAGTACATCGGCGGCAAGCAGGCGCGGCCCGATTCGGGATATTCGTTCCCGGTGTACGGGCGCGATGGCGAGCTGCTGGGCGAGGCGCCGCTGGGCAATCGCAAGGACATCAGAAATGCGGTGGAAGCTGCGCGCAATGCTACGGGCTGGGCCAAGACGACGGCGCACAATCGCGCGCAGGTGCTCTTCTACCTTGCGGAAAACATGATCCAGCGCCGCGATGAGATTGCGCAGCGGCTGGCGCGCGCGGTGGGGGCGGAGCAGGCCGCGGTGGAGGTGGACCTCGCGGTGCAACGCGTCTTCTCTTATGCGGGATGGGCTGACAAGTACGACGGCCAGGTGCACAATCCGCCGGGACGCAACATTGCCATTGCCATGAATGAGGCGGTGGGCGCGATAGGGATTCTGGCGCCGTCGGAAGCGCCGCTGCTGGGATTGCTTTCACTGGTGCTGCCGGCGATTGCGATGGGCAATACGGTGGTGGCTGTGCCTTCGGAAAAGTATCCACTCATCATTGGCGACGTGTACCAGCTACTCGACACGAGCGACGTGCCGGGCGGCGTGGTGAATCTTGTGGCAGGGAAGCCCGCAGAGTTGGCCAAGACGCTGGCCGAGCATGACGGCATCGAGGCCGTCTGGTGCTTCCGCAGCAATGAGGAAGCGACGTTTGTGCGGACGGCGTCAATCGGCAACATGAAGCAGGTGTGGACCAACGACGGCCACGAGTACGACTGGTTCAATCCCGCACAGGCCGAGGGACGTTGGTTCTTGCAGCACGCCACGCAGGTAAAAAATATCTGGGTGCCGTACGGGGAGTAGCAGCTCAACTGACAAGTGATTATCGGTTCCCACCCTTCGCGCCAAGAGCGCGCGAAGGATGGGGCAACCGCATTTTATTTCCCGATCACGGCGTTCTATTTTCCGATGCAAAAGGTGGAGAAGATCAGGTTGAGGATGTCGTCGGGAGTGGTTTGGCCGGTGAGCGAGTCCAGGGCCCAGAGCGCGCGATAGAGATCGAGCAGGATCATTTCGTGGGGAATGGCGGCGGCGTTGGCCGCGGCGGCGTCGGCTAATGCGGCGAGCGCGGTGGTGACGGCCTGATGCTGGCGGAGATTGGTGAGCATGCCGGGTTCGGCGGCGGCTCCGCCGGTGGCCAGGGCCAGGATTTTTTCGCGCAACGCGGGAAGGCCTTCGCCGGTGAGCGCCGAGGTGGAAACGGCGGTTGGAGAATAAGTGCTGCCTGCGTTTCTGGTATCCCCGGTCCCCAAATGCGAGGGACCGGGGGCACCCAGGTTTTCGGAACGAGCCAATTCGGCGAGATCGGATTTGTTGACGGCGACAATTGCCGGCCTGCTTTCGACCGCGGCGAGCAGACGGTGTTCTTCGTCGTTGAGGGGCTGCGTGGCGTCGAGCACGATGAGCACGAGGGCCGCATCGGCGAGGGCTTCGCGGCTGCGATGAATTCCGAGCAGCTCGATTTCGTCGATATTGGCGTGGAGACCTTCGCGCAGACCCGCGGTGTCGACGAGTTCGATGGGAATGCCGCCGATGGAGATGCGCTCGGTGACGAGGTCGCGCGTGGTGCCGGGAGTTGCGGTGACGATGGCGCGGTCGCGTTCCACGAGGCGATTGAAGAGCGAGCTCTTGCCGGCGTTGGGGCGGCCGACGATGGCGAGGGTGAGGCCGTCGTGCACGATGCGGCCGCGAGCAAACGAGGCTTCAAGCGCGGCGAGGGGCGGGGTGAGCTCGGCGATGCGCCGGGAAATTTCCTGCTGCGGCGTCACGTCCAGATCGTCCTCGGCGAAGTCGATGCCGGCTTCAAGCAGCGCGACGAGCTCGACCAGCGATTGCTTTATGGGTGCGACGCGGTGGCTGAGCGCACCGCCCATCTGGCTCGCGGCCTGGCGCGCCTGGGTGAGGGTCTGCGCGTCGATTAGGTCGCGGACGGCTTCAGCCTGCGTGAGGTCGAGGCGGCCAGAGAGGAATGCACGCTGCGTGAATTCGCCGGGCTCGGCGAGACGCGCGCCTAATGCGAGCGCACGGCGCAACAGCAGCTCCAGCACCACAGGCGAGCCGTGTGCGGCAATTTCCACCAGGTCTTCCGCGGTGTAGGAGTTGGGCGCAGCGAAAAATGTTACCAGGGCTTCGTCGATGCGTGTGGCTTCGTCGCGCGCGGGGTTTTCATCGGCGCCGTCAAGCACATCGGCGAGACGCGTTTGGGCATGTTCAAGTGGATGGCGGAGGCGGACCAATTGCACGGCGATGGATGCAGCCTGCGGACCGCTCAAGCGCACGATGCCGATGCCACCGCGTCCCGGAGGCGTGGAGATGGCGGCGATGGTGTCGGTAACCGTGGCGGGCGCGGGCATTTCTCCCCTCAGTGTAGTGCGCGAGGCGGCCAAGCTCTAAAACATGACTCGCGTTCGGTTGGGAACGAGGAGAGGGTCCAATTTGGGAAAGTAACCAGGAGATCAACACCCAAATGATCGTGGCGCGGGCAAAAGAGATTGGTCTAGAGTTAAAGTATCGATGTGTCTCTCGGCGGCGTGGATAGCTGCCGCCGCTGGGAAGCGCGACCGGCCTGAGGCGAATGCGATGAAGGCTGCGCGGTTAGCTACGCTCAAGTTCTTTGCGCTGCTGTTCCTGCTGTTTGGTCTGGCGGGACTGATCGCGTCTGCTGCCATCTCCACGCATTATCTTGTCGTGATGCCGCGTGCGCCAGCGCCCGGCCCAACACCGGACGAGTACCGCAGCGTTCCGCGCAGCATACATGGCGTGACGATTTACCAGACCGCGCAGGAAGACCGGCTGCTCCGCACATGGGAGTATAGCTCGGTGGGAATTTTTCTTGTGGGCGTTGTCTTGAGCGTGATTTATCTGGAGAAGTGGGGCAGCATGCAAGTGCCGGCGGGTGAGGAAGAGGAGCGCGAACTCGCGGAAGGTCTGCGGTGAGAAACTCGGGTTTTGGCCTCGAGATTTTGTAAATGCTCTTTAGATTTGTGCGGGTCTGGAGACCCACACGACAGCCGGTCTGGAGACCGGCGCTACGCTTCGGTAGCTGCAGAATCGCGCAGCCCTCTACAATAAAGCGATGCCTGAGCTACCCGAAGTGGAAACTGTCGCGCGCGGAGTGAACCGGCGCGTGCGCGGCGATCGCATTGTGCAGGCTTGGTTTGGCAAGCGCCCGCAAACCTTTAAAACTCCACCATCGCGGCAGGCGAAGGGCCTTGCGGGGCGCACGATTCTGGCCGTACATCGCACGGGAAAGCACATTGTTTTTGAATTGGGTGCCGAGGCAAGCGCCGCCGCGCCGGATGCGCAGTGGATCGTGCACCTGGGGATGACGGGGCGATTGCTGGTGGCGACGCCGGATGCGCCCGTGGCCCCGCACACGCATGCGCGGATTGACCTGGCCAGCGGAAATGAGTTGCGGTTTGTGGATCCGCGGCGGTTTGGCCGGCTGGAGTTTCGCAACCTGCGCGGCAAGGGCGACGCCGCGTTCGAAGCGCCGGGAGCTGAGCCGCTGACCATCGGCGCGGTCGCGTTTGCTGAACTCTTCAGCCAGCGGAAGATGCCCATCAAGGCAGCGCTGCTGAACCAATCTCTCCTGGCCGGGGTGGGCAACATCTACGCGGACGAGAGCCTTTTTCAGGCAGGCATCCGGCCGCGCAGGCGGAGCAACAGGCTGAACGCGGCGGAGCTGGAACGGCTGCGCCTGGCGCTGCGCCAGATTCTCTTGCACGCCATCCGCCTGGGCGGGTCGTCGGTGTCGGATTATGTGGACGCTGAGGGAGAGTCCGGCTTTTTTCAGCTCGAACATTGCGTCTACCAGCGCACGGGCGAGCCTTGCCGCCGCTGCCAGACGCCCATCCGGCGCATTGAGCTGGCCGGACGGGGAACCCACTATTGCCCGATCTGCCAGCGCTGAGGGGGACGAGCGGAGTTGGCGGAGTTAGCGGGGTTAGCGGAGTTAGTTTGGCTAGGTCGGTCGGCGATGAGTCGGCATCGGGGTCCATTCCGCGACCAAACATCTACGTTTTTTGGAAGAAATTTGGCGCCAAAACTCCGGGAACCCATAAGAATTGTATAAATATTGCCATATAAGCCATGCAGAATCAGTCATGTTACAAAGGGCATGTTAATTGCTAAGTAATAGGCGCCAGTGATTGATCGGCTGCTGAAGGAAGGCCCAGCGAGCCAGAGCTACACAGGGTACCCGGCACGAGCAACCGCCAATGAGCGGCCCTCAAAAGGGAGAGCCAGCCGGGAAGCCCAAAGTTGGAGCGGTGGAAACAGCCACTGCCCTTCACATAGCTGGGAGGCCAGTGACCAGCATATTAGAAGCGAGACGCCACCTTTAAGGGGTGGCGTTTTTCACGTGTGGACGCACATTTGCCGGTGCAGCAGACCCGATCAGGGGACTCAGGTGACGCTTTCGGGGGGGAATCAGGGCAGTCATTTCTGTCTGCTGCCCCCCTTGCCAGTGATGAGCCTTCCCTGTAGTATCAGAGTTGCCTATCAAGCGGCTGACGCGGGCCACCCCGGCATGGGTAGAGCAAGCTCGCCGTTGAGCAAAGAAACATCGCCAGACAGTTGAGATCGTTCAGAGTGGACTGCGTGCGACGGTTGCTCATATAGGAAATGGCATCACCTGAGGAATGCAGCAGCCGCGCCGAGTGGATACCGGCGAGCGGATCGAGTGAATAAACGACTCCCGCAAATAAAGCGGCAAGCGCATTTTCACAGTGGGTCGAGTGGTGGAAGTACGCACCAGGAAGCGCGACTGCCGGCTCAAAAATGAGGTCTGGCGAGAAGCGCCAAAACGAGTGAATACAGAGTTTGGATGCAGGCAGTGCGCCGCCGTGGATGCGGCCCATTTTCTCTCCTGAGCAGAGGAAATTGAGGCAAAAGTAAGGCGGTTGGTTCACCGTTTGCAGCACGCGCAAAACAACATACAAAAGCGAAGCATCAGGAAGTACACGCATCATGACAACAGAACCAACGCAGCCCCAGCCTGAACAGGGGCCGGCTCCTGACAACGGTCAGGTGCAGTCGCAAGGGCATCGACGCCGCCGGCGCCGCCGCAAGAACAAATCAAGCCAACAGGGCGCGATGCAGCCGCCGCAAGGGCAGGGGCAGCCGCAAACGCAGGCACCACCGCAAATGCAGGCGCCACCGCAGCAATCTGCGCCGCCGCGGCCTCCCCACCAACGGCAGGGGCGCAAGAAAAAGTTCTTCCAGAAGGACAGGGGGCCCGCGCCGTCGCCCGGCAACAGCATCAACGCACCGCAGAACAAGCGCAGAGGACGGCAGAAGGGCCCGCGCATGTTTGTCGGCCCGATGGACCACAGCTATCGCGTGGTGAACGGGAATGTCGCCGACGGACCAGCCTCCACGATTCCCACTGCAGGCAACGGGCATAGCAGCGGGTACTATCCCGAGGTTTATGCGGGGCAGGCCCCGGCGCCGGTTCGTGAAAACGCGCCAACGCGCATCTTCTGCTTTATTGAGGATCTCTTCTTCCTGGCCAAGATCCAGGAGACGGCCCGCAAACTGGGCGTGAAGGTGGAGTTCATCAAGGGCGATAAGGACGCCGTGGCGCGCATCCACGACTTGCCTGAAAATGCGCGGCCTTCGCTGCTGGTGTTCGACCTGAACAACCTGAACGCCAAGCCCATGACGCTGATTCCCAAGTTCAAGACAAAGTTCAAAAAGGCGGTTTCGATCGTCGGCTTCCTGAATCATCTGCAGGGTGACCTGAAGATGAAGGCGCTGGAGGCGGGATGCGACACAGTGATGCCGCGCTCGGCGTTCTCGCAGAGTTTGCCGATTCTGTTGCGGCGTTACGGCGTGGAAGAGGAAGAGGAGCTCGACCGGCAGCCGGCGTTCTGAAGACAGGGAATAGGGAGTAGGGAATAGGGAGTAGAACGAGGGGCGCGCTCTATGCGAGCGCGCCCCTCGTTTTTGTGCGGGGGTGCCGATTCTTCTACTTCCTGTTGGCTACTCCCTGCGTTTATCCCGGGGGCCAGGTGAGCTGGCGAGCGCCGAGCAAATGCAGATGGAGATGGTCGACGGTTTGGCCGCCGTCTTCGCCGGTATTCACCACGACGCGATAGCCTTTCGCGAGGCCTTTGTTGCGGGCAATTTCCGCTGCTACCCAGAAAAGATGACCGAGCAAGTCGTTCTGCTCCGGGGTGGCCTCGGCAAGCGAATCAATGTGCTCGCGCGGAACGATCAGAACATGTACGGGAGCCTTGGGATTGATATCGGCAAAGGCGTAGACGCGTTCGTCCTGGTAGATGGCGGCGGACGGAATCTCACCGGAAGCGATCTTGCAGAAGAGGCAGCTCATGGCGAGACCAGTTTACACGGCGGCCGCTCAGGCGGACTCGATGATCATGTTCGCGTACTGAACGGTGTCGCCGGTGCGGATGAGGCCGATGGCTTGCGGAACGCGCTTCTTGAATTCGATGTGCGGCTCGAAGGTGAGCGGCACGCCTGCGAAGGCTGCGGCGAATTCCTTGCGCGTGCGGGCGTGGTTGGCGCCGTGGAACTCTTCGGCCATCCATGCGTGGCCGATGCCGTAGTTGGCACGGATGGCGTTGAGGACGTCGAGCACGCGCGGGATGCCGTCAACGAGCGAGATGTCGATGGTTTCAATCTGCGGCCAAAAGGGAAACCCGCGGTCGGCAATGACGAGGGTGTTGGTGTGGCGGATGCGGGCGAGTAACGCAAGAATGTGCGGGTTGAGGATGCCGGACCTGAGCATGGGATCGAAACTCCCTGATGAACTTTCAATCCTGACCAGCTTACAATGTCGCCATGGCCGCTTCCCCGCCGTTCCGCATCGTTTACACCGTGTGCTCGCACGATTGCCCGGACTCGTGCGCGGTGCTGGTGACTGTAAATGAAGAGGGACGCGCGGTGAAGGTGGAGGGCGATCCTTCGCAGCCGGTGACTCAAGGGTTCTTGTGCGGCAAGGTGGCGAAGTATCTGGATCGCGTGTACGCGCCGGACCGAGTTCTTTATCCGATGCGCCGTAGAGCCGGCGTGGCGAAGGGGCCGCTGCAGCGCGGGCGGGAGCACGAGGCCTTTAAGCGCGTGAGCTGGGATGAAGCGCTGGACGCGATTGCTGCGCGGCTGCAAGAGACGAGCGATCGCTACGGACCGGAATCGATTTTGCCCTACAGCTATGCGGGAACGATCGGCGTGCTCGGATATGGATCGATGGATCGGCGATTTTTTCATCGCCTGGGCGCGAGCCAGCTAGACCGCACCATTTGTTCGGAGGCGGGCGGGCAGGCGTGGAACCTGGTGTACGGGAAAAAATTCGGCACGCCTACCGAAGATTTCCGGCTGGCGAAGCTGATTCTGGCGTGGGGCGCGAATATCCACGGGAACAACATTCACTTGTGGCCGTTTGTGGAGGAGGCGCGGCGCAACGGGGCGCGGCTGATCGTGATTGACCCCTACCGCACGCGGACCGCGGCTGTGGCCGACTGGCATATCGCGATTCGCCCCGGCACGGATGTTGCGCTGGCGCTGGGCATGATGCACGTGATTCTTAGCGAGGGCCTGGAAGACCGCGCCTACATTGCGGAAATGACGCACGGCTTTGAGGCGCTGGCCGAGCGGGTGCGCGAATACACTCCGGAGCACGTGGCGGCATGGACCGGAATGACGCCGGGCGAGATTGAGCGACTAGCGCGCGAGTATGCGACGACGCGGCCGGCGGCGCTGCGGCTGAATTACGGCGTGCAGCGCGCAGAGAACGGCGGTGCGGCGGTGCGGGCGATTGCGATGTTGCCGGCATTGACGGGCGCATGGAAGACGCGCGGCGGCGGCGGACAGCTTTCGACTTCGGGCGCGTTTGCGTGGGACAAGAAGGCGCTGGAGAGGCCGGATTTGGCGCTGGCCTCACCATTGGGGCGGCTGGCGCGGGTGGTGAATATGTCCGCGCTTGGCCAAGCTCTTACAGATCTCGGCCAAGCGAGGGAGCAAGGGAGCAAGGGAGCGAGGGAGCAAAAAGGCAGGGACCAAGGGACTAAGGGACTCGGGACTGAGGGACTGAAAACGGTCGATGACGGGCCGGCGGTGCATGCGCTGTTTGTGTACAACTCGAATCCGGGAGCGGTGGCGCCGAATCACAACGCGGTGCGGCGCGGCCTGGAGCGCGACGATCTCTTCACCGCGCTGCACGAACAGTTTTTTACCGATACTACCGATTACGCGGATTTCGTGCTGCCGGCGACGACGTTTTTGGAGCACACGGACGTGCAGGGAGCGTACGGGCATTACTTTGTACAGCTCTCGCAGCAGGCGATTGAGCCGCGCGGTGAGGCGCGATCGAATGTGTGGCTCTTCGGACAGTTGGCGCAGCGCATGGGTTTTACGGAGGCGTGTTTCCGCGATACGCCGGAGGAGATGATCCGGCAGGCGCTCGCGATTGGCGCGGATGGGCACTCAGCCAATGCGGGTATGGAGCACATCACGATGAGGGAGCTGGAATGCGCGGGGCATGTGCCGCTGGCGATTCATGCCGACCCTGAGACGCGGCCGTTTCTGCCGTACACTCAAGGGCCGCTAGCGACGCCGTCGGGCAAGATCGAATTTTACTCGGAAACGCTGGCCGCGGCGGGGCTTGATCCGCTTCCGGGATTTGTGCCGCCGGTGGAGTCGCGGTGGGGTGAGGCGGCGAAGAAATTTCCGCTGGAACTTTTGGCCCGCAAGAACGACAACTATATGAACTCGACATTTGCGAACCTGCCGGGGCACCGCAAGATGGAGGCGAGGACAAACCAGAAGCTCGAGATGCATCCGGAAGACGCGACAGTGCGCGGGCTGAGCGAGGGCGATCTGGTGCGCGTCTTCAACGACCGCGGCACGATTGAGTTGACGGCGATCCTGAACGTGCATCTGCCGGCGGGCGTGGTGGCGGCGCGGCTGGACTGGGCGAAGCTGCATGCCGGCGGCGCGAATGTGAATGCGCTTACAAGTGAGCGGCTGACCGACATCGGCGGCGGGGCGACGTTCTACTCGACGCTGGTGGAAGTGCGAAAAGCAGGGACGTAGGGACTAGGGGCTAAGGGACTAGAAAAATCGATCTGCGGCGTTCTTGCAGGGTTATGAATCTGAGGCTTGTGGAGAGACAATCCAAGGTCCCCGTTCGGCATGGATCGTGCGAAAGGCAAAAGCAAAAACAACCGCAGGTCCTTCGACTGCGTTTGGCGCGCAGCGCCAAACTTCGCTCTGGATGACAGTCGAATATTTTGGCTCAAGATGACAGCGGTATTTATGCTGCGAACCCTTCGAGGCGGGACGTTAGCGCTTCCTGGCGCGCTCGCGCTGCAGCTCGCGATACAAATCGCTTTTGGAGCGGCCCAGTTCACGCGCCAGGCGCTTGAGTGCTTCCTTTTCGTCGATGCCGCTTTCAGATTGCAGGCGCGCGACGCGGGCGACGATGGTTTCGCGCGCGGATTCAGTGCCCAGCGCAGTGCCAGATGATTTGGCCGGAGTGGGCGCTTCAACGAGCAGCGTGATTTCGCCGCGGATGCGGTCGCGGGCGGCTAGTTCCTGTCGCACTTCGGCCACGGTGCCTCGCACAAATTCTTCGTGCATCTTGGTCAGTTCGCGCGCCACCACTGCCAGGAGCGTAGAACCCCAGAGTTCTTCGATGTCAGCAAGCGTTTCGAGAATGCGGTGTGGGGCCTCGTAAAAAATCAGGGTGCGCGGAGTCGAGCGCGGGTCAGCTTGTTCGCGGGCGGCGAGTTCTTCGAGCCATGTGCGGCGCGCGCCGGATTTTTCCGGAAGAAATCCGAGAAAGTGGAAGTCTTCGGTGGGGAGTCCCGAGGCGACGAGCGCGCTGATGGCCGCGTTGGCGCCGGGAATGGGAATGACGGGCACGCCGGCGGCGATGGCTTCGCGGACGAGCCAACTGCCCGGGTCGTTGATGGCCGGTGTTCCTGCATCGGAGACGAGTGCGATGGCCTTCCCGGACTTTAAATCTTCGATCAGTTCCGTGGCACGGGTGTGCTCGTTGTGTTGGTGGTAACTCACGGTGGGCTTGGCGATTTGGAAATGATTCAGAAGCTTTTGGGTCTGGCGGGTGTCTTCGCAGGCGATGCGATCGACATTGCGAAGAACGTCGAGGGCGCGCAGGGTGATGTCGCCGAGGTTGCCGATGGGCGTGGCGACGAGGTAGAGGCCGGGAGCGAGCTGTGTGTCCGATTTCGGTTCCCTGGTCCCCGAGTGCGAGGGACCAGGGGCACCCTCCAATTGTGGGTGGTCCGGCATGGGGCCTTCAGTTTCCTTGTTCCTGGCGCTCGATGCGGCGTTGTTCGGAAAGCAGCGCCATGGAGCTCATGAGGTTCTGCACACTGACAATGCCGACCACGCGTCCGCTCTCGGTTATGGGAATCAGGGCTAGGCCGTGTCCGGCGGTGAGGCGGCGGATGGTGGCGCCCAGCGTGTCCTCAGGCCGCGCCACCTGGAAGGTGCGCGACATGACCGACTGCACATAGCCGTTGCCGTCGTTGCGGAGGGCGTCGACGATGCGCTGCCGCGAAACGATGCCAACGAGTTGCGGTCCGCGGACGACGGGAAAATCCTCCTGCAGTGTATGCACGCAACGGTACAGGGCATCGGCGAGAGTGTCAGAGGGCGAGAGCGTGGCAAAGTCGGTGAGCATGACTTCGCGCATGCACACGGTGTCGACTACGGACTGGAAAAAGACGCCCTGATCCTCGATTTGCGCGCCGATCATGACGAAGAAACCGGCAAGGACGAGCCAGGAATCGTGCAGCAACATGCCGCCCAGCATGGCGATAAGCGCCAGAGCCTGGCCGATGCCTGCGGCGGCGCGTCCTGCGGGCGCCACGCCGTGTTTACGGGCGAAGGCATTGCGGACGAGACGACCGCAGTCGAGCGGGTAGGCGGGGAGCAGATGCAGCAGGCCGAGAAGCAGTTGCATCCAGACCAGGCTGCGCAACAGGCTTTTCGGGTCGATGAGAGGCAGGGAAAAGAGCTGGATGCTGCTGACACCCAGAATGGCGGCGGCAGCGGTAAGACCCGCGCACCAATTGGCCAGCGGGCCGGCCAGCGCCAGAATAAATTGCCCGGTACCGTGATTGGCCTTTTCCTGGCTTTCAGGGTTGGCGTAGGCGAACAGTCCGCCGATGGGCAGCAAAAGGATGGCGCGCAGGCGCAGACCCAAGGCGGCCGCAACCAGGAGACGAGCGGTCTCGCGCACGGCGACTGCTGCCGCGAGGAGGATGAAGAGAGCGAGTCCACGCGGCCAGCCCTGAGGGCCGCTCATGGCAAAAAGCACCAGCACCAGGAGCGGAAAGAAGATGTGGAGGCGGACCTCCACGCCCATCCACCGGCCAAACGGAATGGACCATCCGCGCATAGTTCGATTGTAGAGGGTCGGGACGACAAACAGCTTCTAGCCTATAGCTCTTGCACGCAGGAACATTGTTGGTCGGGCGAAGGAACCGCCGGAGGGCCGGTACTTTATGCTTGTGGGCGATGCGCATCATTGCGGGAATGTACGGTTCGCGACGGCTGGAAGGGCCGACGGGGTTGAGCACGCGGCCGACCAGCGACCGCCTGCGCGAAACGCTTTTCAATGTGCTGGCTCCGCGCATCAAGGGAGTGGGTGGGGGCGACGCGGCGTTTCTGGATTTGTATGCAGGTTCAGGAGCGGTGGGCCTTGAGGCGTTGAGCCGCGGGGTGGCGCGCGTGACGTTTGTGGAACGGTCGCCAGCGGCGCTGAAGGTGTTGCGGGGCAATCTGGAGCGGCTGGGAATCAAAAGCGGATTTGCGGTGCACGCGGAGAGCGTGGCGGCGTTCCTGCGGGCTGCCGCAAAAGCAAGTTCAAAACCAATTTCGCGCGAAGTGGGAAAACCAGGACGCTACGAAGTGGTGTATCTGGATCCGCCGTACGACGCGGCCCAGGAGTATGCGGCCACTCTGGGAGCGCTGGGAGGGACGCCGGGAATTCTCACGCCGGGAGCGCTGGTGATCGCCGAGCACCGGCGCAAGCAGAGCCTCGAAGACCAATACGGCAACCTGAAGCGGACGCGGCTGCTTGAACAGGGCGACGCCGCGTTGAGCTTCTATGCGGTTGAGGCGGGCGCTGCTGGAGCGTGAGGGGTTTTGGAAGCGTGGCTGAAGCGGAGCGAGAAATGCCATCCCCGGCGATCGTCGTCTCCCACCCATGCGACAAACTCGAGAAAAAGACGCAATATTCGGCGTGCAAATGCGGGAATTGCAGCGGGCTGCGGGCAAAATGAACGAGTGTGAGCGGGGTCACTTTCAATTGCATTGACAGCGGAGGAAAGTAAGAGAAAAATGACGTGGCGAAGGAATTCGAGCCGTTTCAAGCAGTCTAGACCGGTTCCAGAATTTACGTGCCCTCTTGAGGGAGGGCGAGAGGTGGCATTCTCTTGATGAGAATGCCACTCAGCAGCACCGGTTCCGGGGAACAGCAATTCTGGAGCCGGTATACGGAGGAAACGTGAAAAACGCAGTAAAGATTCAAACTTTTGCGGCTTTGGTGTTGCTGGGTGCAGGCGGACTTCTGGCAGGTTGCAAGTCGGCTCCCGATCTGACGCAAGACCAGGCAAAAACAATGATTCAGGCCAAGTACGATAAGGACCCCGGCACGGTATTCAACATTGCTGTCGACGATCCCGGCATGCAAAAGGGCGTGCACGCCAATTACTGGCTTCTTGTCAAGCGCTATCCCAATGGCTATTGGGGCGATTTCAAGCTCACTCCGGAGGGAACGAAGGTTGTAAAGCCAGCAAGCGGCGGCGATACGGTCCAGTGGCGGCCCGATGGCCCGAACGATCCGAAGTACACAGTGGTTGTAGTCCCTCTGGCATTGAGCAAATTGAAGGCGCGCAATCTTGACGATGTGCAGACGATTGCGGACACCAAGACTGTGACCTACATGGAAGATGTGGATCTGAGCAGCTTGCCCGCGCCGCTACAGGGCATTGCGCAAAATCCCGCCAACAAACTGAGCACGAAGCGCATGGCAACGTTCACGGTGGTGGACGGAGCCTGGACCGTGAAATCGATCGAGTAGCAGATCACATAACGTCCTAAAAAACCACTGGCCGGATACGGGATCGTATCCGGCCAGCGTGTTTTTGGGTGATGAACTGCGGTTAGAAGGTGAGGCGTCCGCCAATCTGGATGACGCGTGGGCTGCTTGCGCCCGTGATTACGCCGAAGCCGGAGGACGAGTTTGCTGCGCCGACGGTTGCCGGCGGGCCGCTGGATCCGGGACCGCTGAGGCTGACCAGGTTGAAGGCGTTGGTGGCCTCGCCGCGGAGCTGGAATGTGACTTTCTCCCAGAATAAGAAGTCGCGGAAGATTCCCAGGTCCACGTCGCGGTAGCCCGGATTGCGCATATAGTCACGGGGCGAGTTGCCGTCTGCGCCGCCAGGGCCAATGCCGCCGGCCACGCCAGGTCCGTTGTATACGAAGGCCGCGGTGTTAAACCACGCCTGCGTCACGCCGGTTTGTCCGGTCGCGCAGATGCGGCAGCGACTCGGGCTCAGGAACGCGTTGGTGCCTGCAACCAGATCCGGCCGGTTCGAGTTTTGGCTGTCGAGGTTCTTGTTGGAGCCAGTGGTGACGGAGAATGGCGAGCCGCTTTGCATCACCCAGACTGGCGAGATGGTCCAGCCGTTGACGACCTGTTTCATCAGGAAGTTCGATCCGTGGAAGTAGTTGAGCTTCCATGTGCCTGCGATATTGGCGATGATCCGGCGATCGGCGTCCATGGGGCCTTTTTCCTCCCAGAGGTTGGCGAAGTCCTGCGCCGTCATCTGCCCGATCGCGGATTCGTTGGAGCTCTGGATGGCGTGGCTCCAGACCAGGAAACCGCTCACCATGATATTGCGGGCCATGGGCCGGTTGGCCATTACCTGCAATGAATGATACGAAGCGGTTTGGTTGGTGGTGAGGTAGATGTTCTGACCGAGGGTGCCCGTTCCCGTTGAATTCTGGTCGTACGGACGGCGCGCGTTGGTGCCGCCAGTCCCGGTCGAGCCGGTGTTCTCACCCGAGATCCCCGGAACGTACGGAGCGTAATTGCCGTCGACCATGGTGGGAACATCGCGAGAGAGCGTTCCGACGTAGGCTGCGGTTAGTGAAACTTGCAGAGGCAACTGCCGCTGCACGGCCAGGTTGAACTGGTACATGTAAGGCCACTGCACGTTGGTTCCGAGGGTCTCGATCGAAGCCGGGAGGAGGAAGCGCGGGCTTTTGGCGTTGTAGACGTACGGGAAGGGATCGCCGTTGGGGAACGCGGAGGCGGCCCCATTCACCATCGATGCGTTGTAAGGATCGCTGGCCGAACGGACCGATGTGAAGGTCTGGCGAACCGCGTAGGGGTTGGCGTTGCCGGGCTGGTTCCACTCGTTGCCGCTGGTGGTGCCGTAGAAGAGGCCGGCGCCGGCGCGGATGGCGGTTTTGCCGTCGCCAAACGGATCCCATGCGAAGCCGATGCGCGGCGCAATGTGGTGGAACTTGGTACCGACGATGCCGCGTCCAACGCCGGAGTCGCCAGGGAAGAACATGCCCTGAGGCGCGGCGGGGACAACGGTGGACGACGTGCCGCCCGTGCCACCACTGCTGGTCAGGGCTGCTTTGCTGGGAATGAAGGCCGCTGTCAGATTCGACGACTCCACCGGGGATGTATCGACATCCCAGCGGACACCCAGATTGGCGGTTAAGCGCTGGGTGATGCGGAAGTTGTCCTGGACGAACCCTGCGTAGTGCCAGGCGCTCATCAGCGTGTGGTAAGGAGTATCCTGCTCCATCGACGAGAGCATGCCGGTGTAGAAGTCCGCCAGAGCGTTGCCGGTGGTAGTGGGAGCAGAATTGGCATATGCGAAGTTGCCGTAGTTGTACAGATTGCCTACGAACATGCCCTTGTCGAGCGCAAGCTCGCCGCCAAAGAACAGGCTGTGCTTGCCCTTGACCATGCTGACCATGTCGCGGAGAGAGTAGAAGTCAGAAGCGGTGACCGGGCCGGCCAGCGAATCCGTGGCGTGGAAGTATCCGGAAACATTGATATCGGGAATAGTTGCCGGGCCCTGAATGGTGTAGCTGGAACCGAGCGTACCTGCGCTCACTCCCGCGGGCAGGTTCACGCGTCCACCGGCTGCCCGTGTATAGGACAACCAGGCCTGATTGGCCGTGGTGCCGCTACCGCCGAAGGTGTGAATGTCGCTCACATTGGCGTTGGTCTGATTGGTGTAGGACTGGTTGATGGTCCAGGGAGCCACATTGCCGCCGCCAAAGGCATTCTGCGTGGTGCGGACAAAGAAGTAGGTCGCGGCCACATGGTCCCTGTCGGTGAGCTGCATGTCGTACTTGCCTAGATACTCGTTTTCTTGGGTGGGCCCGGTGAAGTAACCAATCCACTGTAGATTGGCGGTCGAACCGCTCAACGGCGCGTTGGGCAACGGGATCGACGCATTGGCATTCGTGCCGTTCATGATGGTCTTCGCCATCGCATCCTCGCCGAGCACCGCGCCGTTGGTCGTGACCGGCAGGCAGTTCAGGTTGGTCGGATTGTTTGTGGTGCCGCCCGCCTGGCAGCCGAAAGCTCCGCCGCCGCCGGTGCTGGTGTTGGTCTGGGCGGTATAAGCCGTTTTCGTGCCGGGCTGGTTGATGGTGAATGGCGTGGAACCATAGTTCGAGACTTTGGAGTTCGAAGCGCTGGGAAGATCGCCTGTGAAATCGCCTAGGCGCTCGGCTGCTGTAGGCATACGGCCGCCACTGATATACGACCCGACAACCTGCCGCAATCCGCCATAGCTGAAGAAGAAGAATGCCTTGTCCTTCTTCACCGGGCCGCCGATCATGCCACCAAAGTTATTGCGGTGGTAGGGCGCCTTGATGAACTTGCCGTTGATGTCCTTAGGTGCGTTCCAGTTATATGCGTTAAAGTCCGTGTTGCGGTTGAACTCAAACAAGCCGCCATGGAACTGGTTGGTGCCTGACTTGGTGACCGCGGTGACGACGGCGGCGGACATGTGCCCGTACTGTGCCGAAAAGTTGTTGGTCTCGACGCGGAATTCTTCGAGCGCGTCGGGATTGGGAAGCTGGTTGCCGTAGTTGCGGATGCCGTTGATGTTGAGACCGCCGTCGAGGTAGAAGCTCACCTCAGGATTTCCGCCGTCGATGGAGCCGTTGACCTGCACATCGGTGGAGGGAAGGCCGATGACAAAGTTCGGCGTGCCGCTGGCGTTCGATTGCTGGCTGGCGCTGTTGGCCATGACGCCAGGCGTCATCGAGAGCTCAGAGTATGCGTTGCGATTCACCAGAGGCAGGTTGATGATTTCGGTCGGTGAAACGGTGCGTCCGATTTCTGCCGTGCTGGTGTTGACCAGTGGCGGCGCCTCGGTCACGGTTACGGTCTGGGTTTGCGCGCCTACTTCGAGCACCACTTGCAACGTCTGAATCTGATCGACGGTGAGAGTCACATTTTTCTGCACAAACGTCTTGAAGTTGGCAGCCGACACCTCTACGGTGTAGTTGCCGACCGGCAGATAATCGATGCGGAAATTGCCGTAGCCGTTGGCGGGGCCTGAGCGCATCAAACCGGTTTCGACGTTGGTGGCTTTGATGGTGGCCGTGGTGACCAAAGCGCCCTGCGCATCCTTGACCGTTCCCGCGATGGAGCCGGTGATTTGCTGGCCGAATGCGGCGAAAGTTCCGCTAAGAATGAGAATCAGCAGCGCCAGATACCGCGTGCCAGAGCCTGTGACCAGGCGTTTTACCTTTTTCCTTATATCCATTACGTCCTCCAGAAGGTGACGAACTGCTGTTGACGGGACGCCCTTCATTTCATGCGAGAGGGTCCCTGGTTTTGCCTGCGTCCCTGGTTGCGACAAGAGGCGCGAGCCAAAGACAGAACAACCCTCTTCATCCGTTTAGCCGGACAAAAGGGCGGTATTTCATTGCGGTGGCATTTGTACCAGAGTTCAATAGAGACTTGGCAAGTGACTCACCGTTTGCCTCTTTTAGTAAAAGGTTATCTATAGTCAAATATTGAGCTTATGCGCGTCCAGCGAAGTTGTGACAAACGTACAAAAGGTCGCGGCGAGAGGCCTGCATTGGGAACGCGGCCTCGTTCTGGGCTTGTGTCCAGCACTTTTCAAAGGGGGTAATGGGAGGCGCATCCCGCCGGCCGCAAACGGCCACAAATTGCTGCCGGCAGACGAGATGGGGACGGAACAGGGCAGATTTCAGACGGGATTATTGGGGCGGAGGGCCGGGCGGAGGGCCTGAAGGCGCACCGGAGGGCGGGCCGCCGGCGGGTCCATTGGGCGGAGGGCCACCCATCATGCCGCCGACGCCGACGGCGGTTGCGGTAAAGACACCATCCTTGAGGGCGCCCTCGACGCGCACTGTGTCGCCCACCTGAATATCGGCGAGGGTGATGGGTTCGCGACGCCGGCGGAAGGTGGTGTTTTCGTCGGCGGCAACGGTGTGCGGGGCGTTGTCGAGCGCGCCGGTCAGGGTGATGGTGGTTCCGTTGATGGCCGTGACCTTGCCTTGCAGCCAGGTCTTGCCATAACTGGCCGCCAAATCCTGCATGCGCTTGACGGCTTCGGGGTCAAGCTGCACGATACGCGTGGCGCCGACCGATTTTGCGGTGGCGTCGATGTCGCCCGCCGCAGCGATGGCATCGCCAACTTGGATGTCGGTGGCCTTGATCGCCTGCGGAGGAGTGCCACCGCCACCGTTGCCGCCGCGGCCGTAGCCACCACCCCCGCCTGTTCCCTGGCCGCCGCCGGGACCGCGGGCGCCGGCGGGCTGCCTGGTGATGCGGGTATCGGCGCTGAAATGGACGGTGTACGCCTCGCCCATTTCGGTCTTAATGGTGTAGTGATCGGCAGCAACTTCAGTGACGGTGCCCACGAGGCCGCGGCCCATCATGCCACCGCCCCCGCCGCGGCCACCGCGCTGGCGGTAACCACCGCCGTTTCCCGGGCCGGAGTTCTGGTTCGAATTTTGGCTCGAAGGCGGAGCGGAACCGGGGTCCTGAGCGACGGCTGCTGCGGTGAGGGCAAGGAAGGCGAACATGGCGGGCAAAAGACGGAGATTCATGAAAGCTCCCGAGGTGGCGCGAAGGCCGGCCAATGAGGTAGACGGGTAATAGAGGGCCGGAGACTACGGGGGCTTCGTTTCATGACCGCATGAATGTGGAACGATCCTCCGAAGGTGCGGGTCGGGAGACCCGCACTACGGCCGGTCAGGAGACCGGCGCTACAACGGTCGCGCGGCCTCGGTACTTTAATTGTGCTGTTCGGCGAGAAGTTGTTTGAAGGCGGGGTTGTCGCGAAGGCTGGCGAACTGGCTGTCGGATTCGACCTTTTTGCGGGTGGTAAAGCCTTCATCGAGGGCCATGCGGAGGTATTGGAGGGCGCAATCGGTGTGGCCGGCGCGCGCGCAGCCCGCCGCCATGTAGTAGTTCACCGCGCCCCGGTCCTGCACATTGGAGGGATTTTGCACGGACGGACCGTTGTGGTCAGAAAAGATCTGCGGATCGATGGCGAGAGCCTGCTGGTAGGCCGTCCAACCCCGGTTGTATTTGTGTTCGGCCAGGAGGTTGGTGCCATAGTTTTTGAGAACGACCGCGGACTTTGGATCGAGCTTGAGCGCCTTGCGGTACATGCGATCGGCCTGCCCATACATTTTGAGCGAGGCGTAAACCGTGGCCAGGTTGTTCATCACTTGAGGATTCGCGGAATCGAGCTTGAGTGATTCCTTGTAACAGCGGGTCGCGTCCTTGGCGTTGAAGAGCATCTGGTAGGCGATGCCCATCTTGTTCCAAACATCGGCGGTCATCTGGGGCGCCTTGGAGTAGGCGGCGATGGCGGCCTGGTAGCGCTGATGGCCGACGAGCGAATCGCCGAGTTGCTCCGGAGTGGGAGGCGATTGGGGAGGGGCTGCGGGGGCCGGAGGCGGGGTTGGATTGGTTTCCTGAGTGGGCTGAGCCTGGGACGCGCAGAGAGAGAGCGCGAGCAGCGGCAGGAACAAAATCCAGCGACTTTCCTTTAGCCCGCGCATCTTCCCTCCTGTCGGGCCAGGGTGACTAGACCCTGGAGAGGGGGCGAATCATCCCACCGATCGTCCTCAATTACAGGAACATTAAAGCACTTAAGCAGGGCGAACGAAAGCCCCCAAGTTCCCACTTTGCCACGAGCTTGCCGGAAGATCCGGTCCGAGCCGGGCAACGAACTGTAGATTGAAGCAAAAAACGTGACCTTGCAGTGACGCACGGCATCTCTTAAGGGGTGGCATGTTTTCCCAACCTTTTCAGCAAAGGGCGCGGAAAAGGACGGGGCACGGATGCAGTGTTTTATTGCAGGATCAACATGACGGGAGCACTACAGGAAGCAAAAATGGCAGCGAATTGTAACGTAAATGGGCTAGACTTTACCCCAGACGAGGAGGGCCTCGCGTGACCGCAACCACTTCCCCGGTGCTGTCTCCGCACCAGAGCTCCGCTGTAATTTCCGCGCCGGGCGAACGCTTTCGCGCCGCACGGCGGCAAACCATGTACCTATGCCAGCCGCTGACGCCGGAGGACATGATGGTGCAGTCGTGCGCCGAGGCGTCGCCGGCCAAATGGCACCTTGCCCACACCACATGGTTTTTTGAGTCGTTCGTGCTGCGGGAGTTTTTGCCCGGTTACCGGGTTTTCAACGCCGATTTTGCGTGGCTCTTCAACAGCTACTACGAGAGCTTTTCCGCGTTTCCTGAGAAGCGGCTGCGGGCGTCGTTTTCGCGGCCGGGGCTGGACGAGATTCTGCGCTACCGCGAGCATGTGGATGAGGCGATGGAGCGGCTCTTTGAGCGGGAGCCGGAAGCGGAGGCTTTGCGGCGGATCGAGCTGGGCGCGAACCACGAGGAGCAGCACCAGGAATTGCTGCTTACGGATATTTTGAATGCGTTCTACACGAACCCATTGAAGCAGAGATACAGGGAACAAGGGACCAAGGGAACAAGGGAACAAGAAAACAGGGAACAAGGGAACGCGGGAACGAAAACCCAACCGCTTGGGTTCGCGGAGTTTGAGGGCGGACTGCGGGAGGCGGGGCACGCGGGGGGCGGGTTCTGTTTTGACAATGAGCTGCCGCGGCACCGCGTGTGGCTGGAGCCTTATGCGTTGGCTGACCGGCTGGTGACATGCGGCGAGTATGCGGAGTTCATGGCTGATGGCGGCTATCGCAGGCCGGAGTTCTGGCTTTCGGCGGGGTGGGATGCGGTGAAGCAGAATGGCTGGCGCGCTCCCCTCTATTGGAGCGACAGCGAGGGTGAGTGGAATGTATTTACCCTGCGCGGAGAACTGCCGCTGAAGGAGCTGGCGGCGACGCCGGTGAGCCAGGTGAGTTTTTATGAGGCCGACGCTTACGCGCGATGGGCCGGACGGCGGTTGCCCACGGAATTTGAGTGGGAGGCTGCGGTGGAGAGCCAGCCGGTGGAGGGAAACTTTCTCGATTCCGGAGAATTCGCACCGGTGCCTTCCACAAACCTCGCCCAAGACCAGAACGGTACGAAGTACTATGGGGACTGCTGGGTGTGGACGAGCAGTGCCTACCTGGGCTATCCGGGCTTTCATCCGCTGGACGGAACGCTGGGCGAGTACAACGGCAAGTTCATGAGCGGACAAATGGTGCTGCGCGGCGGATCTTGCGTCACACCGGTACGGCACATCCGCGTGAGCTACCGTAATTTCTTTGCACCAGAGACGCGCTGGCAGTTTTCCGGAATCCGGCTGGCGAAGTGATCAGGCATTTTCCGGTCGGAGCCGGACGGGAAATAATGACGTCGTAGTTTGGATTCCTGCATCTAAACAAAAACATGACTGCCGCAGCTTCCCCTGCCGTAGCACAACAACTCGACGAACGTGTGAGCGCGGCGGTGCGCGAAGGGCTTACCGCGCGGCCCAAGCGCCTGCCTGCCTGGCTGTTTTATGACGAAGCAGGCTCGCGGCTGTTCGATGCCATTACGGAACTGCCTGAGTACTACGTGACGCGGACGGAGCGCGGCATTCTTCTTCTGGCTTCGGATGAGATTCTTGCCCGGGCGGCGGAGGGCGCGCGCCTGCGCATTGTGGAGCTGGGCGCGGGATCGGCCGACAAAACGCGCGTGCTGCTGAAAGCCGCAACCGAAATGCAGGGCGCGGTGCTGTACGAGCCGGTAGATGTTTCGGCGACAGCGCTGGAGGGGGCGAGGCAGCGGATTGAACGCGAGATCGACGGCGTAACAGTGGCTCCGCGAGTCATGGACTACACGCACGGCGACGACGGCCGATTGCATCTTGGCCCCGTGGTAGCCCAAGAGCGCCGACTCGTGGTCTATATCGGATCGAGCATCGGCAACTTTGAGCCGCACCAGGCGGCGAAGCTATTGCGTCGCGTGCGCGCGGGACTCCGGACGGGCGATGGCTTTCTGCTGGGAGTGGACCAGGCAAAAGACGAAGCAACTTTGCTGGCGGCCTATGACGATGCGGCGGGAGTGACCGCGGCGTTCAACCGGAATCTGCTGGTGCGGCTGAATCGCGAACTCGATGCGGAGTTCGAGCCAGAGGCATTCGAGCACTGTGCGCTGTGGAACGGAACTCGATCGCGGATCGAGATGCATTTGAAGAGCCGCGGCGCGCAACGCGTGCACGTGGGCGCGCTGGGCCTGACGGTGGATTTTGCCGCGGGCGAGAGCATCCACACCGAGAACAGCTACAAATACCGGCCGGGGCAGGCGGAAGCACTGCTGGCCGAGGCCGGATTCCGCGCGGAGGCGACGTGGACGGATGCGCGCGGGTGGTTTGCGGTGTGTTTGGGGCGGGCGGTGTAGCCCCGCCCGTTCGCATTATTTCGGCGCGGCAATCCGCACCAGCAAAATGTCGTGGCTCCCGAGTTCAATCGGCATGTTGTCGGTGAGCGTGATGTCCTTGCCGGTCCAGAGGTCTTTGCCCTTGAGCGGGCCGTGGAGGCCGAGTTTGGCCAGGCTCAGATGGAAGGGGTGGCTGGAGTAGCGGTCGGCGCCGGCGTTGATGACCGCAATCGCCACGGCTCCGCCGGAAAGATGTCGGGTCCAGACGTCGAGCTCGCCTTCTGAGTAGGCGCGCGTGGCCTGGTGGCCCAGGCGGTCCTGGTCGATGGCGATGACGTCGCGATTGGTGAGGATGGTGCGAACTTCGTGCGTCATGTTGGGCAGGTCGTTGCCAGCCAGGAGCGGCGCGGCGAGCATGGCCCACATGGAGAAGTGGGTGCGATTCTCAGCGGACGAGAGATAACGGATAGGGTTGTTGGGTCCCGACGACTGGCCGTTACCCACCTCGAGCATGTCTGGATCGTTCCAATGGCCGGGGCCTGCATACTTCGCCAGGCCGGCATTCTCGTTGAGGATCGAGTAGATGCTTTGCCAGTTGGGCTGGATGTCGCCGGTGGTGCGCCAGAGGTTGGCGCCGACCGAAGGGCCCCACTCCCAGACCGCGTCCCAGCCGTATTGGCAGAATGAGTAGACGATGGGACGGCCGGTGGCTTTGAGGGCCTTGTTCATTTTGTCGTAGGCGGCGACCATGAGACGCATCTGCGCGGCTTTGTCGTCCGGCGCCTGGGCGGTCATCACCGCGGTGCGAAAGGTGCAGAGGTCGTACTTCAGGTAGTCGATGCCCCATGAGGCATAGAGTTGGGCGTCCTGCACTTCGTGGTCGAGCGAAGCGGCGAAGCGGGCGCAGGTCTGCGGCCCCGGAGATGAGTAAATGCCGAGCTTGAGTCCTTTGGAGTGCACGTAGTCGGCGAGAGCCTTCATGTCGGGGAACTTCGAGTTGGCGTGCAGTATGCCGCTGGCGTCGCGGTCGCCCTCCCACGTGTCGTCGATGTTGACGTAGATGTAGCCCGCGTCCTTCATGCCGGTCGAGACAAGCTGGTCGGCGGCGTTGCGCACGTCCTGATCGGTGACCTTGTGGCCGAAAAAGTTCCAACTGTTCCAACCCATGGGCGGCGTCTGCGCCACCTGCGGTGGGGCAGCCTTTTGGACGGGTGTATGGGCGGATCTGGCGGGCGCTGATGCGGCTTGGGAAACGGCGGCGAGCGGAAACAAGACAAGAACGGCGGCGGCGAGGGCTCGAGAAATACGCATGAAGGAGTCTCCTGAAAACCTTTTCAGTGGAATCCTATCGCGCTCTTCCTGAGTTCGGCAATCACGCCGTTTCATTCGCCTCGGGATGGCGTTCGCGGGTGAGCAGGAAATAGACGAGTGGCGTGATGACGAGCGAGAGAACCATGGAAATGGTGAGGCCGCCGATGACGGCGATGGCCAGCGGCTGGAGCATCTGCGATCCGGCGCCGAGCGCAAGGGCCAGTGGCAACATGCCACAGACAGCGGCAAGCGCAGTCATCACAATGGGCCGCAGGCGCCGCTGCGCGGCCCACATCATGGCATCGCGCGCGGATGCGCCCTGGGCGCGGAAGCGCTCGTCGGCGTCGAGCAGCAAAATGCCGTTCTTGGCCACGATGCCAATCACCATGATGAGTCCCATGAACGATGCGACGTTGAACGTGGTGTGCGTGATGAGCAAAGCGAGAATGACGCCGGAAACAGAGAGTACGGACGAGGCGAGAATGGCGATGGGCGCGGGGAAGTTGCGGAACTCGGCGAGCAGAACGCCGAAGACCAGCGCGAGGGCAAGCACCAGCACTTGAAAAAGATCGCGGAAGGATTGTTGCTGCTCCTGATAGGTGCCTCCGTAATCCACGCGCACCGATGAGGGCAGGTGAAGGCCGGCAACGGTTTGCTGCACACGCGTCATTGCGGTGCCTAAATCGGAACCCTCAAGGCGGCCGGTCACGGTGACGAGCTGCTGGAGGTTTTCGCGCAGAATCTCGTTCTGTGGCGGCAGTTGCTCAACGGTAGCCAGCGAACCGAGGCTGGCCGTGTGACCCGAGGAGCTGTTGAAGACCGTATCCTCAATCGCGTTCAGCGAGCCGCGGTGTTCTGCGTCCAGGCGCACGCGGATGGTGTAGGGGCGGCCGTTGGCGATGAGCGGATTGGTGGTGGCGACGCCGTCAAGAATTGCCGTGGCATCGAGGGAAACTTCGCTTGGGGTAAAGCCGAAGCGGGCGGCAATTTGCGGATCGACATCGAAGTTCGTGGCCGGGCCACTAATGGTGTTATCGATGCCGTTTTCGACATCGACAACGCCGGGAATCCTGCTAATGGCGTCACCAATACGCGGCCCAAGCTGCGCGAGAAGATTGGCGTCGCTGGAAAAGATCTTGATCTGGATCGGCTCAGGGGCATTCGACAGGTCGCCGATCATGTCCTGCAGAACCTGGGTGAATTCGACATCGAGCTCCGGTTCGGTGGACTTGATCTTCTGACGGACATCGGCCATCACATCGTCGATGGATCGGCTGCGACTGGACTTCAGCTTGACCGTGAAATCGCCGGTATTGGCTTCCGTCACCGCGGCCAGGCCCATCTGCAGGCCGGTGCGGCGCGAAATGATCTCCACTTCGGGCGTGGCCTCAAGAATGCGTTCGACGTGTTCGAGGACGCGATTGGTTTCGCTCAAAGAACTTCCCGCCGGCATGATGTAGTCGAGGATGAAGCCACCCTCGTCCATCCCCGGCAGCAGGTCGGAGCCGAGTAATTGATAGCCGCCCCATGTAGCCAGCACCAACAAAACGCAGATGCCGCCCACCCACAACGGTTTGGCCACGGCCCACCCTAAGACCCGGGCGTGAAGGTGCAGAACGCGCTGCATCATTCGACCGGCGGTGTGATCGTGCAGCGGCGGCGAAGAGCTGTCGCTGGCGTCGTCGGAATCCTCTGTCGCGGGATGGTTCTTGCCCTCCGGTCCGTGCTCGCGCATCAGCACATAACTCAGGCCCGGCGTCCAGGTGAGCGCCAGGGCGAGGGAGGTGAGCAGCGCCGCGGTCATGGTGATGGCCAGCGCGCGGAAAAAGATGCCCGTGACGCCGCTGACCGCGACCAGCGGCAAAAAGACGACAACGGGGGTGATGGTGGACCCAATGAGAGGTGTCGTGATCTCCTTGAGCGCCTTGCGCACCGCTTCGATGCGGTGCTCGCCTGCGTCGCGATGCAGAAAGATGTTTTCGACCACGACAATGGCGTCGTCAATGACCAGGCCGATGGCCGCTGCCATGCCGCCGAGGGTCATGAGGTTGAAGCTCTCGCCGATGAGCCATAGGGCCGCAATGGTGACGGCGACCGTAACCGGGATGACGAGGCCGGCGATCAACGACGAGGTCCAGTCGCGCAAAAAGAGGAAGAGAATCACGCAGGCCAGCACCAGGCCGATGAAGATGGCATCGCGCACGCTGGAGATGGAGTCGCGCACGAGTTGCGACTGATCGTAAAAGATCTGAAGCTTGACGCCCGGCGGCAACTTGGGCTGGAGTTGCGCGATTTGGATGGCGACCGCATCGGCAACGGCCACGGTATTCGAGGAGGGTTGGCGTGCGATGTTGAGCAGCACCGCATTTTTCCCGTTGGCGGTGACTGTGGTGTAGACGGGCATGGTGGATTGCTCCACCTTGGCGACGTCGGCTACACGCACTGGCGCACCGCCGGGAGTGGTTTTGATGACCAACTGCCGCAGTCCCGCGGCGTCGTGCACCTGCGCTCCCACAAGACCCATGATTAACTGATGGTCGGCTTCGTAGAGGCCGGGCGATTCCACGATGTTCGATGCCTGAATGGCGTTGACAAGATCCGTAATGGTGACGCCCGCGACCTGGAGCAGGGCCAGGTTGGGCACCACGGCATACTCCGGCACTTGGCCGCCCTGCACAGTCACCGTGCTCACTCCGGCAACGCGGTTCAGTGGCGGCTTCAGTTCGTAAGTGGCAATCTCCCAGAGCTGGGTCTGCGAAACGGTATCGGATGTGAGACTGTAGCCGAGAATGGGGAAAGTGGCGAAGGTGAGCCGGTTGGTGGTGATATGTACGGTCGGCGGCAGGCTCTGCGCCGCCTTGGCCAGCGCCGCATCCACCAGTTGCAGAGACTGCACCATGTCCACGTTCCAGTCGAAGAACAGGCTCACTTCGGCCGAACCGCGGCTCGTGGTGGATCGCACCGTCAGCAAGCCCGGCACGGTGTTTACCGCGTCCTCGATGGGCCGGGTGACGGTAACTTCCATCTGTTCGACCGGCATCACACCGTTGTCGACGCCGATCACCACGCGTGGAAAATTGGTTTCAGGGAAAACGGAGATGGGCACCTTGAACGACAGATAGATGCCGGACACGGTGAGCATGACGGCGAAAAAGAAGATGGTGCGCGTGGAACGGGCCAACCAAAAGGATTTCTGCGCGTCGCCCGGAAGCTCTCGCATATCGCCCTGGAAATCGTGAGGCGCTTCGCCGGGCATCAGTCAGAACCTCCGCCAGCCGCTGCCGGACCTATCTGCACCTTCGTGCCTTCGTCCAGTGCGTAGGCGCCACCCGTGATCACCAGGTCACCGGGCGCCACGCCGCTCAGGACCTGAACGTCAGTGCCGTCATCAATGCCCAGGGTGACGGGCTTGCGATGCGCCGCGCCGTCGCTGCCAACAACCATCACGGATTTGGAGCCGTCTGCTGCCGTCACTATCGCGGAGTCCGGTACCTTCCATGCCTGGACAACGCTTTTGCCGCTGATGGTGACTTTTACCGGCGTTCCCGCCTTGAGCTTGCCGTCCTTGTTGTCGATCTTCAGCCACACCTCAACGGTGGTACTCCCGGGATCGAGCGCCGGACTGATCATGGAAACCTTCGCCGCCACCGGATTTGCGATTCCCGGCACATGCACGGCAACCGCGTCGCCGAGCTTGATCTGCTGCGCCACGCTCGCGGCGAGATGAGTTTTGGCCAGGAGCACGGAGGTGTCCATCACGGTGATGAGCGGCGCGCCGGCGGGCGCGGTTTCACCGGCGAACAAGGGCCGGTCCGTGACCACTCCGTTAAGCGGGCTACGAATTTCGGAGTAGTCGACCTGCGCCTGAGCACCTTTATATTTGCCTTCAGCTGAAGTGAGTTGGCCCTGCGCGGATTTGAGAGCAGCGTCGCGGCTCACATTGCGCAGCGATTCAAGATGCCGGACGGCCGCGTCGTAAGTGGCTTGCGCCTGCGCCAGCGCGGCTTCAGCGGTATCAAGGTCGCGGCCCGGAATTGCGCCTTCGGCGAACAACTGCTTGCGGCTTTTCACAATGCTCTTGTTGAGATCGAGGTTGGCTTTGGCCTGGGCCAGGTCCGACTCCGCCTTCAGCGTGTCTTCGGGCACCTGCGCCTTGGTAGTCGTGTCATAGTTCGCCTGGGCCGCTTCGAGCGATCCCTTGTTGTCGGTCGCGGCTGCCACCAGATCGGAGTCTTCGAGTGTCGCCAGCAATTCGCCGGCGTGCACGCGTTGCCCGCGCTCGACGTAAAATTTCTTCACCGGCGCGCTGAATTTGGGCGCGATGGCGGCCTGGGCCACGGGAGCAAGAACGGCATCGGCGCTGATTTGTTCCGCGATCGGTCCCTGTTCCGGGTGCTCGGCCTGCACCGTCACCACGACTGCCGGTGGTTCGTCCTTCTTGCAGCCGGGCAGAAACACGAGAGGCAGTGCTGCCGCGACGGCCAGGATCGGGTAAAGTCTTAAGGACCGTGCACTTCGCGTTGTGCTCTGGTTTGTCAACTCACTCATGGTTGGCTCACATCGTTCCCGTGATGGCTCGCAATTCAGCTCGCGCCGTCTCATAGCGCACGCGTCCGTCTTCGCGTGCATCTTCCGTGCTGACGTAGGTGTTTTCGGCGTCAACCACTTCCAGCACCGTGGCCTCGCCACTCTTATAACGCAGCTTGGTAAGGCGCAGGCTTTCGGCGGCGGCATCCACGCTCACATCGAGCGAGTTCAACTGGTCGTGCGCAGCCTGGGCTTCGGAGTAAGCTTCGTCGAGTTGCGCGATGAGCCGCCTCTGCGCATTACTCAATGCCACCTTTGCGACATCGCGGCGAATCTCGCTCTGCTTGACCTTGTGTTGGTTTGAGAGCCAATCCCAAACGGGGAGGTTTACGGTAACGCTGGTGGAGTAGCCAAGGTTACGCGCCCTCAAGCCGTCGGGGTCAAGCGGGCCGTTGACGGCAAATTCATTTGCGTCGATCCCATAATTCACGCTCAACGCAACATTCGGAAGCATTGCGCCCCAGGCGGCTGTCACGTCCGCCTGGCTCTCGGCCAGGCTGGCCAGCGCGCTCTTCAGTTCGGGATTGTTTTTTGCCGCTACCTGCTCCACTTCTTCCTTTGAGGTGAGCGGCGCTTCTGCCGCTGGAGCGTTCAACGTGTAGGGCGTGCGCGGATCGCTGAACAGAATTACGCCCAGCTCCAGTCGTGCCTTCTCGGCAGCCAACTGCGCGTCCACTGCGTCCCGGATTCGCTGCTGCTCGACAAGTTGCGCCTTCAACACGTCGGCGTGTGCCACCTCTCGCGCCTGCTCCCGCTGATTGGTGAGCCGGGAAAAGTCAGAGGCCTCCTGGCGTGCCTGCTCGGCCACTGCCAGCTTGCGATCTGCCGCAAGGGAGTTGAAGAACATCGTGGTGACTGCGACGACCAACCCGCGCCGCGCGATCTCCTGTTCGGCGCTGGCCATGGCGGCCGCCGCGTTGGCATGGCGCACGCCCGCGAACCCCGCCACGCTGAGGTTTTCCTCCGCAATCCCCTGGGCGATGTACTCGCGCGGTCTTGAGTCGTTGGCCACAAATTTCGGATTGGGCGTGAACACACCTTCTCCACCCTCCGCTTTGAGTCCATTGGGTTGCGTATAAATGTCCTGGTTGTACAAGCGCGCACTGGGCAGCAGAGCGGCGCGCGCGATGGAGCGGTCGAGGGCCGCGGATTGGCTGGTGGCCTTTGCCGACGCATACCCAGGCTCGCTCGCCTGCGCCAGCCGAATGGCATCGTCGAGCGTGATCACCACTGGGGCATTGGGGCCGAGGGGGCCTGCCACGGCTTCGCTCTTTGTCTGGCCGTATGCCATGAACGCAGCGGCATGCAGCAGGAGCAAGACTCCCAGCCGAGGCACAAGGGCGAACCGGAGCGGGTTTCCCTTGCGGAACTCGTTCCAAGTGGTCACACCCAAAAGCATACAATCCGAAACCGGGTTCTGCCGTAAACAAGATGCAGCAGCTTGCGATCTAGCCGGTGCATGATTATGAGAGTGAGATTGCGGATGAAGAAAACCCAGAAGCCACTGCGTCCAGCGACCCCGGCAGGCATTTTCAATGGATCGCCTCGCGCCGCCGGCCCCGGCTCTGCGATACTTGTTTGTTATGCCTATTGAAGACCTGCAACAGTCTGCACAGAAAATTGCCGGATTCTTGAATTCCCTGAACAAGCTGGGCGGAATGCGCCTGAAGTACCGCATCTCGGCGGGCGAAGTCGCGCGCGAGGGGCAAGAGGGCGACACGCGCCAGATGATCAACGTGGAGCTGGCCGGCCCGGATGTTCCACTTGTCATCCAGCACAACGGCGAGCTGCTGAGGGCTCTCGAAACCCTTGCAGCGCAGATGATGCGGCTGGATCACCACGAGCATCACCTGGTGAGCTTTGACGCCGCGAACTTCAAGGCTCTGCGCGCACAGGA
>JARLFZ010000045.1 GCA_031296305.1 Occallatibacter sp.
AGGCGGGTTTGGCGGAGGCCGGATCCTATCCCGTGCACGGTGTCGTCTTGCCGCGCGAGCTGCCCGGCGCAAAGCACGTGTGGCATCAGTATGTGATTCGCGCGCCGCGCCGCGATGCGTTGCGCGAATTTCTCACCGCGCGTGGTATCGGCTCGGAGATCTACTATCCTGTGCCGCTGCACCAGCAGGAGGCGCTGAAGGGCCTGGACTACGCTCCAGGCGATTTCCCTGAGGCGGAGCGCGCTGCATGTGAAGTGCTGGCGCTGCCCATCTTCCCGGAGCTACGCGAGGACGAGCAGCAGACCGTGGTCGCGGCGATTGCGGAGTTTTTGAGCTAACAGCCTGTTTGCGTATAAGTAGCGCCGACCTCCAGGTCGGCTGTCGTGTGGGCCTCCTGGCCCGCACACGGACTCTGGCGGCGTGGACGCCGCCAGTACAGCCGGTCTGGAGACCGGCGCTACTCGTATGCGCATCTGCGGATAAGTCCTAAGGTACTTGGGAAAGCCCATGACACCGAGCCCCACAAAGCCACCCGTTGCCATCAATGTTCTTCTGAGGGGAATTAGGATTGAGGAAGTGCGCAACTATTTCAACTACTTCACTGAGATCGAAGACCGCTTCCAGCAGCGGCGCGGGGCGATCTTGCTGCTTTCCACGCTGGATTGGGCGCTGATCGAAACCTGGCGCGACGCCGGCATTCCGCTGGAGGCGGCCTTACGCGGCATCGATGCAGCCTTCGACAAGTATGAGGCTCGGCAAAAGCGGGCCCGGATGCAGCGCATCAATGGCCTCGCATGGTGCGCCCAGGCCGTGATGCAGGCCGCTATGGAAATGAGCGAAGCGTCCGTCGGCTCGGCTTCAACGCCGGCTGCTACCGCGGAATCCGGCTTTGAACACGCGCGCGTCGCGGCCCATTTGACCGCGGCCGCCCAGGCGCTGGATGCCGCTGAAGTTGCCGCAGACGCGTGCCGCACAACGGCCGCGCGGCTACGCGAGATAGCGGCCGAAGTCGATGCGGCGAGTGAAAAGTCTGCGCACGTTAATCTTGAAGGATTAGAGCAGTCACTCATGGTGCTCGAGGACAGGCTGTACGCCGCGCTCAAACTTGCGGCGCCGGAGGAGCGAGTATTGGAACTGAACAAGCACGCAGATCGCGAATTGGCGCCCTACCGCAGCCGCATGGGCGCAGTGCAAATGCGCCAGGTGAAGGAACAATTCGTGCAGAAGCAACTGCTCGCTTCTTACAATTTGCCGCGGTTGAGCCTGTTCTATATGAGCCAGCAATGAAGAAACACGGCGCGCACATCGACAGGAAACATTTGGCAGGGGCTAAAGCCCCCAGTCATTCCGCGGCTGATTCGGCGCGGCTGAAGCCGAGCCCTGATACAAAGCGGGCGGACACTCGAGTTCGTGCGACAGGACCAGCCGAGGGTCGAGACCCCGCTGTGGAGCAGATCGTCTCCATCGAAAAGCCCATCTACGGCGGCTCATTTCTGTCGCACTCCGAAGGCAAAGCGATGTTTGTGCCGCTGGCCGTGCCCGGCGAGCAGGCGCGAGTGCGCATTGTTGATGGCAAGCGCGGCTACGCCACCGCTGAAGTGGAGGAGATCGTCACGGCATCTCCGCAGCGGGTCGCGCCCGCATGCCCGCACTTTGGCGCGTGTGGCGGCTGCCAGTATCAGCACGCAACGTATGCTACGCAGCTTGTCTGGAAAAAGGAGATCCTGCGCGAGACGCTGGAGCGCGGCGGGGTTTACGCGCCCGAGGACATCGCGGTGCTGGCCGGAGAGCCCTGGGCGTATCGCAATCGCATTCGCCTCGCCTTCGACGCCAATGAAGATGCGGGATACCGCGGGCGGCGTTCGCATGCGGTCATTCCCATCGCTGAGTGCCCCATTGCGGCACCGCTGCTGGTGCGTGCTGCACTCGCGGCCAGCAGGATTTTGCGGGAATCGCCGGCCAGCTTGCGCGTGAGCGAGATCTCCCTTTTTTGCGATGCCGCGGAGACGGCGCTGCTCGCAAGTGTCACGGTTGCCGGATCCGGAAAACGCGGCTTCAACGATTTTGCGCTGGCCCTCGCCGGCAATATTCCAGAGCTGAAGGGCATGGAATTTCTCGCCGAAGGCGGGAAGGGCCAGGCGCCGCACAGCGTGGCGCAATGGGGCGCGAATTCTCTGCTGTATCGTGCTGCGGGCGTGGATTATCGCGTAGATCAGGGCGCATTTTTTCAGGTGAATCGCTGGCTTGTCGATGCGCTGGTCGAGCGGGTCACGGCGCACGCGCACGGCGGGCTGGCCTTCGACCTTTTTGCCGGCGTGGGTTTGTTTGCGCGCCAGATCGCAAATGATTTCACGCGCGTGATTGCGGTCGAGTCTGCACCCGCATCAATTGCAGCGTTGGCGCACAATTTACGCGGCACCGGCGCATCCGCGGTGAAAGCGGCCACGCTCGAGTTCTTGCGGAGAGAGCGCTCGCGCGAGCGGCCCGATCTCATCATTGTCGACCCGCCCCGCACCGGTCTGGGCGCGGAAACCACGGCGCTGCTCGCGGAAATTGCCGCGCCCGAAATCGTTTATGTCTCATGCGACCCGGCTACGCTGGCTCGCGATCTACGCCCGCTCGTCGATTCGCGTAACGGGCCCCGCTACATCATCGACCAGATCACTCTCGTTGACCTCTTCCCGCAAACTTTCCATCTTGAAACCGTGGTGCGCCTGCGCCGATAGCGGTGCTCGCTTGGGTTTCGGTGCACGGGGTTTCGGTTCCTGATACGCTGGAAGCCAAATTCACTTCGCGAATTCGGGCCCCATGTCCATCGCCTCCCCCACCCCCGCGCAGCCCGTAGCCGGCCTGACGGCCGTTCCACTTTTTCATGCGGCGTGGCTGTTTGCGGCGGGAATCGCTCTGGCCGGACGCCTCTGGTTGCAGCCGAGTATTATGCTCGTCGCGTTGGCGCTCACCGCTGCCGTGTGTGGGGTGGCGGCGCTGCGCGGGCAACGCGTGATCTGGCTGCCCCTGGCCGCGTTGTGGTTCCTCCTCGGCGCATGGTGCGAAGAAATGGAGCCTCGTCCTGCGCCTGCGCCCGCTTTGGCCGCGCTTTCTGACGGCTTGCTGCGCAGCGTTGAAGGAACAGTGACCGGCACGGGCCCCGTGCGTTCCGAGTTGGAGCAAAATGTTGATGAGCCTTCGCCTGCATCCCCTTCCCAGCGCGTGGACCTGCGCGTGGAAAGCGTCGAGGTGGTCAGCGATTCGAGCGATGCGCAAGCGCTGATGGGCGGCGGAGTGCGTCTGATAGTCCGCTGGCCCGCCAGTACGAAGGCGCAAGCGTTCGCGTGTGGAGACCGCGTGCGCGCCGTAGTTCGTTTGCTGCCGCCGGAGACTTATCACGATCCCGGCGTCTGGAGCCGCGCGGACTTCCTGCTGGACGAGGGCATCACTTCAACGGCGACGGTCGCTTTCGATCGCGTGGAATTGTTGGGGCACTCGCCGGGCGCTTTCGTGTCGTGCCGCGTGAGCGGATGGCAACATGCCTCGACAGAGCGGCTGCTGGCCTTGCCCGCCGCGATGCGAAACCTGCCCGCGCCCCTGCGCCTCTCTGAAGACGATGCCGTGATGCTCTCCGCCATGGTGGCCGGCGACCGCACCTACCTGACGCACGCGCTGCGCGTAGGCTTTGAGCGCACCGGCTCGTTTCACATGCTGGTGGTTTCAGGCTTGCATCTCGCCATCGTGGCCGCCTGTCTCTTCTGGATCTTCAAGCGGATGCGGTTGCCGCGTGTTCCTGCCACGCTGCTCACCATCGCCGCCTCGTTTGCTTACGCGCTCTTCACCGGTTTTGCCACGCCGGTGCAACGCTCTCTCTGGATGGTGACACTTTATCTGCTGGGACGGCTGCTATACCGCGAGCGGAGCCCACTGAATACCATCGGGTTCGCTGCGCTTTGCCTGATGGTGGTCAGCCCGCGCAGCCTCTTCGACTCCAGTTTGCAGATGACGCTGCTGGCGGTGGTCGCGATTGCCGGCGTCGCCGCACCGCTGCTACAGGGCACGATTCACCCCTACGCGGCCGCCGCGCGCGACCTGAGATTGATCGCGATCGACATTAAGCTTGCGCCACCGCTCGCGCAGTTCCGCGTGCTGATGCGCATGGTCGCCGAGCGCTTGCAGCGGGCAGCCAGCGGCGCTATCGCTTGGCGCGTCTTTCCCTGGTCCGTACGTTTCGCCATTCGCGTGCTGGAGCTGGTGGTGATCTCCTGCGTTGTCGAGCTGGCCATGACGCTGCCCATGGCCATCTACTTCCACCGCATCACGATTTTCGCTTTGCCCGTGAACCTGCTCATTGTGCCGGTGCTGGTTGTGCTCATGCCGGCGGCGCTGCTTACATTGCTCCTGCTGGTCATTTGGCCTGCGGCTGCCGTGGTCCCGGCGATGGCGGTGGCATTGGTGATGCACCTCGGCGTGCGCCTTGTGCATTTATTTGGTTCGACGGCTCTCGGCGATTTCCGCATTCCCGGCCCGCTGCTTTGGCAATCAGCCGCATTCTGCGCGCTGCTGGGAGCGGCAATTGTTCTCGCGCGCAAGAGTTTGAAATCAACGGATCGATGGCTGCGGGCCGGCGCATGCATTGCCCTGGCACTGGCGGCGCTTGCCGCTGTGCTGCCGCGGCCAATCAATCGGCCTCATGGCGCAATGCTCATGGAGGCCATCGACGTGGGCCAGGGCGACTCGCTGCTGCTGATCACGCCCGACGGCAAGACGCTGCTCATCGATGGCGGCGGTTTCGGCGGCGGCCCGCGCCAGGCGCCACAGGAGTTCGACATCGGCGAAGAGGTGGTCTCGCCGGCACTGTGGGCACGCGGCATCCGGCACCTCGACGCCGTGGCGCTCACCCACGCGCACTCCGACCACATGGGCGGACTGCCCGCCATCCTCAGAAATTTCCATCCCGATGAATTATGGGTGGGCAACAATCCGCGCATTGCAAACTATATCGCGCTCCTGGATGAAGCCGCCGCGCTGCGTGTACGCGTGCGCAGTTTTCGCGCCGGAGACGCCTTCACTTTCGGCGCCACGCAGATCAACGTGCTGGCGCCGTTTCGCGAGTATCAACCGGAAGCGGAGCCCACCAACAACGATTCGCTGGTGCTGCATGTGGCTTACGGCGCAACCTCCGTCATGTTGGAGGGCGATGCCGAAGCGCCGGTCGAACAGGCCATGCTTTCCGAGCCGGGACTCGCGAGCACTCTGCTCAAAGTCGGCCATCACGGCAGCATCACTTCCACGCGGCCGGAGTTTCTGGCCCGCGTAGCGCCGCAGTGGGCGGTCATCTCGTGCGGACTGCACAACCGCTACGGTCATCCGCGCGAAGAAGTGTTGCAGGCGCTCGAGCAGGCGCACGTCCGCGCCTACCAGACCGAAACCAACGGAATCACCTGCTTCCGCCTCGACGGAAAAACTGTTACAGCCGACGTGGGATGCGGTGACCGCTAGCGACGGCAAAGATATAGTGTGTCTATGCAATTCATCAGAAACCCTGGGGTCTTCAACCCGCATGAAACGGCACGCGCCGAATCGCTGGCGGGCATGCCGCTTGCTGCCTTTGGCCGGCGTTTGGCTGCTTACCTCATCGACATTGTGCTGGTGTTTGGCACATACAAGCCGGCGATGGACGGGTTGTATTATCTGCTCTTCAAAGTGTTGGGTATGCGCGAAGAGCTATATCGCTCGGCCCACGTGCACGCAGAATTCCGTTTCGACCTGCTGACGGATGTGGCCTGGGTGCTATGGCTGGTGCTCTACTTTGGCCTCTGGGTTTGGCGGACGAACGGGCAGACGCTGGGCAAGTGGCTGCTGCGCATCCGCGTCGTCTCGCTCACGCACGAGCGCATCACGTTCTGGCAATCGGCGGAGCGGGCGCTGGGCTACGGCGCCAGCGCGCTCGAAGCAGGCTTTGGATTCCTGCAATACTTCCTCTATCCGAATCACCGTTGCCTGCACGACCGGATTGCGGAGACGATTGTGATTGCGGAGCCAGCGAAGAGTTAGCTGGTGGCACTCGCGTTTAAGCTCCAGCCGCCTTGTGAATCGCCAGCAGCGTCTCCAGCAGCGGCTTCAGAAGCTTGAGATCGAGGGCGTTGGCGCCGTCGGACTTGGCGTTCGCTGGATCGTCGTGGACTTCAAGGAACAGCCCGTCAATTCCGGCAGCGACCGCCGCGCGCGCCAGCAGGGGAATGAATTCCGGCTGCCCTCCGCTTACGCCGTTGGCGGCCGAAGGCTGCTGCACCGAGTGCGTGCCGTCAAAAACCACAGGCGCCAAGCCACGCATAATCGCGAGCGAGCGAAAATCCACCACCAGATTGTTGTAGCCGAAGCTCGAACCGCGCTCCGTAAGGAAGACGCGTTCGTTGCCCGTGGAGCGGACTTTTTCGAGGCCGTGGCTCATGTCCCACGGCGCAACGAACTGGCCTTTCTTGATGTTCACCGCACGTCCGGTGCGGCCCGCTGCCACCAGCAGGTCGGTCTGCCGGCATAGAAACGCAGGAATCTGCAACACGTCTACGGCTTCGGCGGCCACTTCACAATGCGCCGGCTCATGCACATCGGTCAGCACCGGCAGGCCCGTGTCCTTTGCGATGCGGCCGAGAATGCGCACACCCTCGACGAGGCCGGGGCCGCGAAAGCTCTTCACGCTGGTGCGATTGGCCTTGTCGTAACTGGCTTTGAAGATATAGGGAACGCCGAGATCGGCCGTAATGCGCTGGATGGCCTCGGCCATGCTGCGCGCATGGTGCTCGGACTCGATGACGCAGGGACCGGCAATCAGGAAGAGCTGGCCCGCGCCGACTGCAACCGGGCCGATTTCGAACGAAGCACTCACGATGCTGATTTTACAGCGAGGGGTCTGCCGTGAGGCCCGGACCGTGAATCGACCGTGAGTCGTAAACCGAGATCGGGGCCAGAGACTGCCGGCAGCGCGCTCCCCTCAACGACTATTGCGAGAGGCAGAGCACGCGGCGGCCAGGTTCATGCAGACTCGTCCGGCAATCAGCCCGTGTGGCTGCGCGTCCACTCAAACAGTGCGCGATCAATGGTGCGCAACGGCGTGGGGGCGGGGAGATCGCTCTGCGGGCTCACGATGTTGCTTTCCGCCAGGCGCTTGCAAAAGGCCAGATACTCCTCGTAAAAACGCACGTCGTGGCGGGCATGCCCGAGCGCTTCAAGGGCGCGGTAATCGAGCACCGTGTAGCGCTCCGGGTAGATTGCCGCCAGAATCGCTGACGCCACGGGAAGATCCACGCCATGCAACTCGAGCAGGGCCTTCACCGCCGTTTCCGTCGTCGCATCGGGCGCAGCGGCAGTGGCCAGCACCTGCCGGATCTTCTCGCTGCTGTTCCCGATCAGGTATTGCACCGCGCGCTCCGACTTCCAGCGCACGATCGCTTCGAGATTCGCCAGGGTGGTTTCGCCATTGCGGATCGCTTCGCCGGCTTCGAAGGCTGCTTTTTCGAGCTCATGCTCCTTTTCGCCGGTCGTCTGCCAATACTGTTCTGCCAACTGCTGCAACTCCGCTTCAGCAGGCTGAAGCTGAAAGTAAGCAACCATGTTTCCAAGTCCTTCCTTTTTTGTTATTACCCCAAAACCTAGACACGATAGGCCCGCGAGGAAATCATTGTCAATAACCCGGACCGGGAATTTGACCGCGAAGTACCGGACTGGCCCCAAGCATAGATGCAGAATGGTCGTTGCGCGTTTCCAGGCGGGTCGAAAGGGCCTTTGGGGACATTTGCCGTATGGGGAAACCCCTCCAAAGCAAGTAGACGAGATTGCGGGAGAGTCCGCTTGAAAGGGAGGGTGCTCGAAGAAGAATCTTCGGTAAAAATCGTGATTAGAGCGGTTAGGGCTTGGCTGTGGGGAGCTGGCTTCGCTGAAAATAAACTGGTTAGAAGCAGTAAGCATAAATACATAAATATGCTAATATGGAAGTATGCGTACGACTGTGGACATTCCGGACGAGACGTACCGGAGGCTGAAGGTCAAGGCGGCGGAGGAGAACTCCACTGTAAGGCAGGTGGTGCTTGAGGGGTTGGATCTGGTCCTGCTGCAACAGAACTCTGCACCGCCGGCCCAGCGACTGAAACTGCCCCTCATTCGCTCGACACGCAAGGACAAGCTGATCATCGATAACGAGAAGATCTATGAAATCATTGATTTTCCCTGATGTAAATGTGTGGCTTGCGCTGATCTACGAGCAGCACGTGCACAATCCAATCGCTGCTGAGTGGTACGAGAGCCTGCAATCTTCGACGACTCTGGTCTTTTGCCGGCACACACAGTTGGGACTCTTTCGCCTGCTGAGCACGGAAATCGTCATGAAGCAGGACGTCCTGAAGCAGAAGGAATGCTGGCAGGTTTACGATCCCTGGATCGAATCGGGCCTCGCGTTCGTTGCTCAGGATCCTCCAGGGCTCGAGTCCGAAATGCGCGGACGATCGACTGAGGGATTGGTATCGCCCAAGATTTGGGCCGATGCGTACCTCGCCGCCTTTGCCGAAGCCGGCAAACTTACTCTGGTTACGATGGACCGCGCGCTGGCGGCAAAAGTGAAAGGGGCGGTGCTATTGGGGTGAATTAGACCCGAGACATTGAATTCGTTGCTGATGTGGGAACAAAAGCTGGCTGATTGCTTGACGATAGGAGAAAAAAAGGCGAACATGCGAGTGACTGTATTTCGAGGCCCGTGAATGACAAATTCGCTCGATAATTTACGCGTGGAGAACGACGGGCTCGTTTGCGGCGAGGTCGGAAGGTGGGCAGAAACCAAGCACCGGCTGATCTCCCTCTATGACGAGCTTTTTGCCACCGGTATGAAGAACAAATGGGAGCAGCGCGTCTACATTGACCTCTATGGGGGATCTGGGCACAGTCAGATTCGCGGAACTGAAATTCGAATCAAGGGCTCACCTGTATTGGCATTGACTCTACCGTGCCCGTTCGACAAATACATATTCTGTGAGGAGAGTGAGCCTCTTCGGTCCGCACTAAAGATACGCGGAGAAAGGATCGCCCCGCACGCGGACATAACATACATTCCGGGAAGCTGCGACGACAAAATTGAGGAAATTCTCCGCGCAATTCCGCGGGCCTCAGCGAGCAACCGCGTGTTGAGCCTTTGCCTCGTCGACCCATTCGATTTCGGCATCAAATTTGAAACGATCCGTAAACTTTCTAGTGGATTTGTGGACTTCTTAGTCCTGCTCGCCGTAGGAATGGATGCAAATCGGAACTACGACCACTACGTCGACGGGGACCATCCGAAAATTGATCAGGCGCTAGGCAACAAGGATTGGCGGGAACGGTGGAAGAATTTCTCTGGCGGAAGAAAATGATTCAGGGAGTTCCTCGCAGCCGAGTTTGCCAAGAGCATGGCATCGCTTGGCTATATGGATGTGGAAACCCATCAAATGAAACTCGTGAGATCCGATGAAAAGAACCTTCCCCTGTACTATCTCGCACTTTTTTCGCGGCACTCAACGGCGTATCAGTTTTGGTATGAGGTGCTAAAGTACGGCACCGATCAACAGAGCTTTAACTGGGGGTAGCTCAATGTCTTCCGAATCGAAGATTGAATGGACCGACGCGACATGGAATCCGGTTCGGGGCTGCACGAAGATCAGCCCCGGCTGTAAGCACTGCTATGCAGAGGTGTTTGCTGAGCGCTTCCGCGGAGTGCCAGGTCACCCGTATGAACAAGGCTTTGACTTGAGGCTGGTTCCGGAGAAACTCGCGGAACCGCTGCGCTGGCAAACGCCGAAGATGATTTTCGTGAACTCCATGAGTGACTTGTTTCACGATGGAGTTCCCGACGAGTACATAGTGGCAGTAGCGAACGTGATGGTCAAAGCGAACTGGCACACCTATCAGATTCTCACTAAGCGCTCACCGAGAATGGCGAAGCTCTTGAAGGGTCCACTGCGGTTTGCTGCAGAGGCCCCTCATATCTGGTGGGGTGTGAGCGCGGAGAACAAGGAATATGGCGTGCCGCGCATCCGCGATTTACGGAATTCGCCTGCCCGAGTAAGATTCCTCTCGATTGAACCGCTGCTCGAAAACCTAGGAACGCTAAGGCTCGGCGGGATTCATTGGGTAATCGTGGGCGGAGAGAGCGGATACGGCGCAAGGCCCTTGAAAAGAGAATGGGTCACATCCATTCGTGATCAATGCGCCGAGGTCAATATACCCTTCTTTTTCAAGCAATGGGGTGGCATTCGCAAAAAGCGCGCCGGGCGTGAATTGGACGGGCACACCTACAACGCCTTTCCCAAGCGGACTAACAATCCAGTTTCACCGGCAGCTACTGCTCTCGCCTGGGCCAAAGAAATTCGAGAGAAATATGACCTATCGCAAGCTGAGCTATTGCCGATCCTGGCGTAGCGGCCCCAGAACGCCTCGGTCGGTCAGGATGATAGTGTGCCGCTGAAAGTGGCAGCTTCCTTAGCGCCGGAGCCAACACGCTTCACCCGGTTCTTATAGCTCGCCTCGATAAACGCGTGGAACAGCGGGTGCGGCTCCAGCGGTTTCGATTTGAACTCGGGATGGAACTGGCAGCCTAGGAAATACGGATGGCCGGGGATCTCCACGATTTCGACGTAGGTCTGGTCGGGCGTGGAGCCCGAGATGCGCAGGCCTGCACCCGTGAGCAGCGCTTCGTACTCGCGGTTAAATTCATAGCGGTGGCGGTGGCGTTCGCTGATCTCTTTGGCTCCGCCGTAGGCGCGGCTGGCCAGTGAATCTTCCTGCAGCACGCACGCCCAGGCGCCCAATCGCATCGTGCCACCCATCTCTTCCACGCCCAGCAATTCACGCAGCTTGTAAATGACGCGGTGCTCGGTGGCGGGATCGAACTCGCTCGAGTTCGCGTCCTTCAGGCCGCACACGTTGCGCGCATACTCGATGCACGCGGTTTGCATGCCGAGGCAAATTCCGAAATAGGGAACATGTTTCTCGCGCGCGTAACGAATCGCGTTCAACATGCCATCGATGCCGCGCTTGCCGAAGCCGCCGGGAACGAGGATACCGTCGTATTCCGCGAGTTGCGCCTCGTAGCCGCGGTCTTCGGGGCCGGACGACTCCAGCCCCTCGGCCTCGATCCAGTGAATTTTGAGCTTCAGATTCTGCGCCACCGCGCCGTGGGTCAACGCTTCTTTGAGCGACTTGTAGCTGTCCTCGTACTCCACATACTTGCCCACAATGGCGATCGAAACTTCATCTTTGGGGTGGTAGCAACGGTCCACCAGGTCGCGCCACCGGACGAGATCGGCTTCGGGCGCGTCTTTGTGAAGATATTTGAGGATGAGCTGGTCCACACCTTCCTGCGCAAAATTCAGCGGCACTTCGTAGACGGAAGGCACGGTTCTCGCGCCAATCACCGCCTTCTCTTCAACGTTGCAGAAGGCGGCAATCTTCTGCTTGATCTCGCGGCTCAGCGGACGCTCCGAGCGGCACAGCAGCACGTCGGCCTGGATGCCGATGGAGAGCAGTTCTTTCACGGAGTGTTGCGTGGGCTTGGTCTTCAGCTCCTGGGCGGCGGCGATCCAGGGGACGAGCGTGACGTGCACGAAGACCGTGTTTTCGCGCCCCAGTTCCTGGCGCATCTGGCGAATGGCCTCGAGAAAAGGCAGCGACTCGATGTCGCCCACTGTGCCGCCAATCTCGACAATCGTTACATCGGCGCCATTCGCGGCCACCTTGCGCATCGCGTTCTTGATCTCGTTGGTCACGTGGGGAATTACCTGGACAGTTTTGCCCAGGTAGTCGCCGCGCCGCTCCTTCAAAATGATCTGCTCGTAGATGCGCCCCGTGGTGTAGTTGTTGTCGCGCGAGAGCGGAGCGTGCGTGAAACGCTCGTAGTGGCCGAGATCGAGATCAGTTTCAGCACCGTCGTCGGTCACAAACACCTCGCCGTGCTGGAAGGGCGACATGGTGCCGGGATCGACGTTGAGGTAAGGGTCGAACTTCATCAAGTTCACGCGCAGGCCGCGGCTTTCAAGCAGGCAGCCGATGGAAGCAGCCGCGAGACCCTTGCCTAGACTGGACACAACTCCGCCCGTCACAAAGACGTACTTTGCCGACATCAGTGCAACCTCATTTTTAATTGTTTGGTTTGGACGTACCTGGTGGGCACATACAAGTATGGCAGAATCCGAGAGCTATTGGAAGTAAAAATTGGTTGTTTCTGGAGTCTGGCTCATTGCAAAAACGTATTAAACTGAACCTATGGCGCGCGCGGCGACAAATCGGATAGCTCGGCTTCAGCCGGGTCCTCGGATTGCGACACAGGGGCACTACGGTCCGTTGGAAGTGGTACAGGTTGACCTGGACGCGAGGGTAGCCAAGTTCAGCGCGACATCCCCTGAAGGCCCCATAGGGCCGGAAACCTTCGTGCCACTGAGAATGATCAGCCCGCTAAGCCCGGAAGACAATCAGCTTTTTTGGAAAATGCTGGCTGATGAGCTGATGAAAAAATTGGGTGAAGAAGGTAGGTTGCCCAAGTTCTATAAGGGAATTAGCATCGCAACCGGAGATGACTCCACGGGTGACCCGGCGGTCTATGTGAAGCTGTTCGTTGACTCCCCTAAGGGAGCGGCGCGAGACGCAACGGTTTCCCGTTGGAATGAATTTGCCCACCTCGTGCAGGATCGGCTTCTTCAACTTCGGCTGTCACGCCAGCCGTACGTGTTTCTTGGAGCGGCGTAACGGTGGCCTTGGCAAGCGACCTCCTGGAGCAGGCTAAGTTTCTCTCCCTTCGGGAGGTGGGCCGTGGAAGACCTCGGCAAGCGAGCCTCCGGCGAGCAGCATCGACTGCGTACTATGCTGTGTTTCATCTTCTCGCGGGAGAAGCGGCCTCTCAGGCGAGTCCCGGGAGTCCTCGGGGTCTTCGGGAACGTGTGCAGCGCGCATTGGCGCACGAAACTATGAAGCAGGCGGCCAACGCTTTCCAGGCTGCCAATCTCCCTCGGCATGTTGCATCGGTCGCACCAACCCCAGTTCCTCAAGAGATCGTTGCGATTGCGACTTCCTTTGTCCTGCTCCAAGAGGCACGGCACAGGGCAGACTACGACCTTACCGAGCAGTTCGACCGCACCAGAGTTCAAGCTCTGGTCAACGAGGCCGAACAGGTATTCCGGCTCTGGGACCGGGTTCGGGACACCGACGATGCGCGCGTCTTCCTCGCGTCACTCATTTTCTGGAAACTTTGGTCGAAGTAGCTTTTTCGTTTCTATTTGCAGCAAGAACGAGAGCTATCGCGAAGCATGACAAGCAAGATTGAGGTTGTGAAGGCCGACATCACTACCCTGGCCGTAGACGCCATTGTCAACGCGGCCAACACGTCCCTGCTGGGCGGCGGCGGCGTGGATGGAGCGATTCATCGTGCGGCTGGGCCCGAGCTATTCGACGAGTGCTACCAGATCGGCGGCTGCCCCACCGGCGAAGCGCGATTGACCAAGGGTTATCGCCTTCCCGCGAAGCACGTGATTCATACGGTCGGCCCGGTGTGGACCGGCGGAGAGCGTGGCGAGCCGGAGTTGCTGGCGAATTGCTATCGCTCGGTTTTCAGCATTACGCGCGAAAACGGGATCCGGTCACTGGCATTTCCCGCCATCAGTTGTGGCGTCTATCGTTTCCCTGTCGATCGTGCAGTGAAGATCGCCGTGGCCGAAACCGTGGCGGAGATGGTATCCAGCGATGCGGTGCAGAAAGTCATCTTTGCTTGTTTCGGCGACGAGATTTATGAGGCTTATCAGCGCGAGGTAGATAAGCTCTCCTGAAAAGCAAGTGCGGGCCAGTAGGCCCGCACTACAGCCGGTCTAAAGACCGGCGCTACTTCCCAGCCCTTAAAAATTCAACGTAATCTTCGCCGTCAACGCCCGCGGCGTCACGTAGTGCGTGCCACTGAACGTCGATAGGAAGTTGTAGAGCGCGTACTTGTTGGTCACATTGATCGCCGTCAGGTCGAGATCCGTCTTGTAGTGCTCCTTATGGAAGATATTGTTCTTGCCCAGGGACACATCGAAAAGGTTGCGCGGCGCAATGCGCTGGGGATTGTGGTCGTCGTCTTCCTTGTTCGCACCGGGAATCTGAAGCAGATTTGAGGTGTATTTCGACGCCAGGCACTGGGTGAAACCGCCATTCGCGAGGGTGGCAGCCACGCCATTGCAGGTGATGCCCGCCTGGAACTCCTGGTCGGCCGTAAGTCCGCTCAGGTCCACGCCCGGCTGGCCACCGATCAGGATCGACGTGCCCGCGCAGGCGCTGTTGGGATCGATCACGTTGTAGCACGGTGTCGCTCCGGCAACAAGTCCACTGTCGTAGCGCCAATTAAAGCCGCTCCACAGTCCGTCTACCCAGCTCCCATCATGGGACACCGTGTACTGCAGGTGCGTTGTCTCGTTGAATTTCTCGTCGTGATCGATGCGGAAGGGGTACCCGCTCTGCCCCACCGTAGCGCCCGCACCGGCCACTTGCTGCGGGAAGAAGCGTGCCGCCACCGATGACGTCACAAAATAGGCGCTGAAGTGATGGTAATTCGGGACTTCCGCGTCTAGCGCGTAGCCCGGAATCTTGGAGTTATGCCAGTCGATGGGGAAAAAGATCGGCGTATTGCCCAGAATGCTGAAGTCGAATGCGTTGTGCGTGTACTTCCAGATGTACTCGCCGCTGACTACGATATTCTTGCCCACGGCCTGCTGGAATCCGGCATGGAACTCGTTGCGGAACCCAGGCTGCAGTATTCCGGACACGCCTGGCGTGCAGGCAAGCAGGGGCGCCAGCACCGCATCCGAGCAGCCGTTGCTGGAGACCACCAGGTTTTCATTGAAAGGCGTCTCCAACGTGCGCGCATACGAGGCGCGCAGGATGGTTTTGGACGGCTTGAGGTTATAGGCAATGCCCACGCGCGGCTCCGCTTGTTTTGTGATGGCGAGGCCATTGTAGATATCGCCGCGAATGCCGAGGTTGAAGTCCCAGTTACCGGCCTTGATCTCGTCTTCAATGTAGAGGGCGAGTTCCTTCACGTCGGTGTGACCCAAGAACGCGTAATATACTCCGCCACGGGTCAGATCGTAAGGCAGCAGGAGCGAATTAAAGGTGCCCCCGGCCGATGGATCGTTGGAAACCAGGCCGGCGCCTGCGCACTGCGATGGCTTTGTGAGTCCGGGCTGAGGATTTCCGTCGACGTCGACACAAGGAGCGTTGTAGGTGGAATCGATAACGCCGAGGTGATCGTGCTCTCGCAGAAAGGTCTGTTGATATTGCGCCCCGATTTTGAGGTTGTTGATTCCCTTCACGTAAGAGTAGTCAGCGCGAAGCCCGGTATTGGTCAACGTGCGGTACTGGGCGATCGACGCAGTCTGTATCGGGCCCAGGTCGGCCAAGGGATTACCGCTGGGATAGTAGCTATATCCATCTCTTCTGATGTATGCGCCCAGATTAAAGACAGAATAGTTGTTGATCACGTGCGTGTAAGTAGGCGAGACGTCGTAGGTGCTGATTTTGGAGAGCTGATCGGTGTTGCCCACGTTGCCAAAGGTTGGGTTGGCGCTGGTTCCTCCCTTGACCACGTTCGGCACATTCAAGTTGTCGAACGAATTGGGCGTCTGGAACCAGGAGCGGCTGTAGTTAAAGTCCCAATGGACGGAATCGGCGGACGAAAAACTGTAATCGACGCGGTCGAAGATATTCTCCTCGTTGCCCTTGTCGTGGAAGACGGAGAACTCCGGCGGATCGAGAAAACGCCCCGTATTGAGGCCGTCGGCCTCGATAAAGTTGCCCCAGCTCTTGCCGCCATAGGAGAGATCGAAACCGCCTGTTGCCGATCCAAAGGCTCCGTAGGAGGCAAAAAGATCGCCTGTGGGCTTGGTCACGCCCTGGCCGGAACGCGTAGTGGCCACGATGACCAGGCTGGTCTTGCCTCCGTATTCCGCTGGCGGCGCGCCGCTGATGACCTGGATGGATTGAATCGAATTCGCGGGAAGCTGGTTGGAAAAAATCTTGCTCTGCTGATCGGTGATGGACTGGCCGTCGATGGAAAACGAATTCGACGCGTGGTCGCCCAAGCCATGAAAGAGGCCGTTGGAGTCGGCGGCGACGCCTGGAGTAGTGAGCGTAACCAGAGAACTGAGCGTTGAAGACGCGCTCTCCAGCGGCACCTTGTTGAAAAGGTCGCGGTCCACGTCGACATGGAAGGTGGGATCGTCCTCAATCAGGTCGCCCGAAGACTCAACTGTAACGGTTTGGCTTCCCCCGGAGATTTGCAGAACCAGCTTGAGGTTTGTTCCCACCGATGAGTTGATCTCGGAATTTTTGCTCAACGGGGCAAAGCCTGTGGCAGAAACGCCGATGCGGTAGAGGTTGAAAGGCACGTTGGGGAATACAAATTGGCCGGTGGCATCGGTGGCAGTGCTCCGCGCGAATCCGCTGATCTCGTTTGAGATGCGGACGCTCGCGTTGGGAACCACCGCGCCAGAGGGATCGGTTACGGTGCCGCGAACGGTGCCTGCGCCGCCGCTTTGCGCGGACGCGGAAACCGCCGCCGAAACCGTAATTAGGGCGAGGGCGAGAAGGGGGAAAATCTGTGGCTTTGCGCTACGGTGAAACAGCATGAAAAGTCTCCTGAATAATGGCCCGGTAAGGTGAAATTCAGGCCGCGGGACGTGGCGCCGCGGCATCCTCAGTGCATTCAGTGGGCATCGATCCAGCTTTTGCGTTCCGATTTTGGTCTTCTCGGGGAATGCGCCGAAGCATCGCCGCGATCAAGCAACGGCGGATGAAATGGCGAACTGCATCAAGACGGAGGAATGCCCTAACAGGAGATGGGAGGAGGCCGAATGAAGAGGCGGATCTGCCGCTGGCGGGCAATAACGATAGGATCGGCCTGAGGCGCGGAGGCTCCCAATTGCACGATCACGATCACGGCCGCAGCGGCAACGACGGGAATCACCGTGTGCATGACGATGCACAACTGGCAGTGATCGGCGTCGGTCTGGTCGGCGTGCAGGTGCGCAACCTGGGCGACGGCCAGAAGCGCCAGCAGGACAAGACACACGGAGGCGACTACCGGCAAAAAGCCGGTGGTGCGACCGCGCTTCCCGAACCACTGTGACCTGAATCCCTGCAAACGATTGCCCTTCTACTTCTATTTTACAGAAGAGTACACAAAATTGGACGCTTCGGGCGGGCAGAGGTTGCTCAGAGTGCGGTTTTTCAGCAGATCATGCCGCCAACCGGGGCTCTATGCGTCTAAACTGTGTTGCCATGGTGATCTTCAAGGAAATGCGCCGCTTGGGAGCGCTTGGCCTCGCGTCTCTTGTGCTGGCGGCGATAGTGGCGCTCGCGCAAAGCGGCGGCGGCCAGGCTGCGCCTCCGGCCCAGAACTCCTCCGGCCAAAGCTCGGCAAGTCAGAATCCGCAAGGCCGGAACTCCCAGCCGGTGCCCTTGAAGCCGAGCGTTCCCGGCATAGGGCGAAATCACCGGCTGATCCTCAAAGACGGTAACTACCAGTTGGTCCGCGATTACCAGATCGTAGGCGACCGCGTGCGTTATCTCTCGCAGGAGCGCGGCGAATGGGAGGAGTTGCCCGCGAATCTCGTGGACTGGGATGCTACGCGCAAGTGGGAAAAAGAACACGCCGACCTGGTCGAAGAGGATGCTTCGCCCGCGATGAAGGAGGCGGAAGAACTCGACAAGGAGGAATCCCAGGAGCGCAACGAGCAAAGCGCGCGCATGCCCCTGGTGGCCGAGGGTCTCGAACTCCCCGATGAAGATGGCGTGTTCGTCCTCGATACTTTTCAGGGAACGCCGGAGCTGGTGGAATTAATCTCGAGCGAACTTTCGATGAACGCAAAGAGCCGCAAAGGCGTCGCCGTGCTCAATCCGCTGGCCACGCAGAAAGCCAGCCTCGAGTTGCAAGGCCCGCATGCCAAAGTCCACCTCCATGTCAACGATCCCGTCCTCTATCTTTCTCTCGGCGTTGAGGATCTGACGGAACCTGTTCTCACCCACCCCATCACTGTGGACACCGGCGGCTCCAAAGCCGTGAACGGCAAACATGGCGCGCACTCGCCGCAGTCGGGGTTCGTAATTGTGCGCGTGGACGAGCGCCAGGCGGTGCGCGTTGTGGGCGCCATCAAAGTCGGGGCCAATGGGACGGTCTCGCAGGACGAGGACACCATCCCGACAAAAGTGGAAACCATGCCGGGCAATCGCTGGCTGCGCGTGACGCCGCAACAGAAGCTCTTGATCGGCGAGTACGCGCTGGTCGAGATCATCTCCCCGTCCGACATCAACGAGTCGGTGTGGGATTTCCGCGTGGACCCGCGCAGCGGAGACAATCCCAAGTCGATAGGGCCCATCCTCAAACAGCCGCGGGAGTAGACACGGAGGTTTTTCAGTTGTGCAGCGTAGCGTTACGCTGTACAATTCATTCTATGATACGGAGCTTCCGGCACAAGGGAATCGAGAAGTTCTTTCTGACCGGTTCCAAGGCTGGAATTCGGCCGGACCATGCTTCGAAACTCAATGAGCAACTAACGGTCTTGAATACCGCAACGAGGCCAGAGCATATGAATGTGCCAGGGTGGCGGCTCCACAAGCTGAGTCATGATCTGGCTGGACATTGGGCGGTTCGCGTAGATGGAAATTGGAGACTGACATTTGCTTTCGACGGCGAGGACGCCATTCTCGTCGACTATCAGGACTACCACTGAAGGAGATTGGTCATGCAGATGTACAATCCCGCGCATCCGGGAAGGATTCTGGTGAACTACTTGCAAGGCCGGTCGGTGACGGAGGTCGCACGGCATCTTGGCGTTACCCGGCCGGCATTGTCTCGCGTGTTGAACGGAAAAGCGGGAATCTCGGCGGATATGGCTTTGCGCATCTCGGAGGCGTTCAGCACCGACGCAGAGTTCTGGCTGCGTCTTCAGGCTCAGCGCGATCTGTGGGTTGCGTCGCGGAAACGGCGCGCCAAAGTAAAACCTCTCGCGCAGGATTTGGCGGCATAGTAGGTTTTCTTGCTTTCTGCCCGGTACTCCCGGCCCCGATTTTTGGCGCTGGAATAGCACCAATGCGATGGATGGGATATTAGCGCATCATTCTCCTCCGCCGGCTGAATACGAAATGCCCCAGCAGAGCCAAAACCAGCACTGTGGTCACCAATGCATCGATGCCGGGCATGCCGCGCGGGCCCCAATGCGCATAGCCGCGGCCGTCGAGCCACGTCATGTACGACACCGGAAAATTGCCCAGAGAGTTGATGATGGTATAGCGCGCGCTACCGCTCTTGCCCGAGCCGCCGAGGAACTCCAGAGAAACCGCCGTGAACAACGCGTATCCGGCACCGACCGTGAAGAGAAATAGCACCGTGCTTGCGAAATAGATCGCTGGCCGCTGCGGTCCCAGGCTCAGCAATGCCAGTGTGGCCGCATTCGCCAGCCCAACCAGCAAATAAGCAACCGTCGCGCGCACGCGCACCGGAATCAACGATGCCGAAAGCGCGCCGGCCGTAGTCAGCAGCGCGCCGGCCACGCCGTTGATCCACGCCACCTGCTCGCCGCTCACTCCGTAGTCGCGCGCCAACTCCGGCAACAGGCCGATCATGGCGCCGCTGGCGCACGGCGCAACGATCAGAAGCGTATAAGGTATCGCTTCCCAGCGCAGGAAGGTGGATTTGAATTCGCGACCGATGCGCAGCACGGTCTCTTCCAATCCATGTTCGCGGACCATCGACTGCGGCGGCGCGGCCGAAGCGAACAACGCGGGCGCCACGATCAGGACCGCTGCAATCCATCCCAGTTCGCCGAGAGTCAATCGTTCCGCGAACTTGAGTAGCAGAAACACAGAAATCGCGCCCACGGCCAGCGATCCCGCCTGGTAAGCGCTCGATGCGCGGCGCTTGTTGGCCTCGCTCTTTAACGTCCCCATCATGCCGCCGCAGGCAGCCGCAACGATCACGCCGAAGCATGCACCCAGGAACATCAATCCCACGGCCCGCGGTGTGGCGAGCGTGCGCTGGTGAAATGCCCCCAGGAATGCGACGGCTGCCGCGACGGCCCCAACCATAAGCCAGGTGCGGCGTCGCATCCAGAAGTCCGTCACCGGACCCCACAAAAAATAGATGGCATGAGGTAGCTGGATCAGCGCGGCGATGCTGGCCGCGCGCCCCGGCGTCACTCCCTGATTGCGCAGCAGAAAGGTCAGCGCTCCGCTGGCGAGACCGAGCGAAATTACCGCATCGGGCGCGATGAGCAGGCCGAAAAGCCACGGGCGCTCGTGCGGCGCCGCGGGGGATTGGGTCTCGATCTCCGGCTGTACCGCTGGTGGCATGAGGGTTAGGGTACCATGCCGCGGAGCGCGCATCGACTTGCCCGGCCGTAACCTCAATCCTGAAAGTGAACAGCGGTTTGTCACTGCATCTGCCTAATCCGGCGTAGTTGAGAGACGACCCTACGTACCCCCTCAATTTGGGCCAAATGACTCGACAAAAAGACCTTAGGAGCAATCGGGGAATCAAAAGGCGGCCACGCCGGCTCGAGCGCCGCTGCATGCTCCCACCAATGCGGGATACCCGGACAAGTCAGACCAGGGCTAAGCTCAAGCACCATGGACACGCCGGCGCACGACTATTACGAGTTTCTCCAGATCAGCCCCAATGCCGATGCTGAGACCATCCACCGCGTCTATCGATTCCTGGCGGCGCGGCTGCACCCGGATAACAACGAAACCGGCCACGAAGAGAATTTCCGCCTGCTGAAGGCTGCCTATGACGTTTTGTCTGATCCGCGCCGCCGCACAGAGTACGATGCGGCCCGCGCAGTCACACAGACGCCGCCGAAGCCGCTGGCCGCGACCGTCGATTTCATGGACGAGCTGGAAGGCGAGTTGAATCGGAGGCTGGCGGTGCTGGCGGTTCTTTACTACAAGCGGCGCACAAACCCAACTTTTCCTGAAGTTCCCCTCAACGAGATTGAAGAGCGGATGGGTTTCCCGCGCGATTACCTGGACTTTACGCTGTGGTATCTGCAGAAGAAGGGTTACGTGGCCAAGTCGGACAATGCGCAGTACACGCTCTCCGTGGATGGCGTGGACTTTGTGGAGACACAGCGCGCGAATATGCCGACCCTGAACAAACTGCTAACCAATGGTTCTAAATCCACGGTGGAGGACACGGCGCGGCCACAATATAGCGAGGCACCCGCCGCCGCGTCCGGGCCCACTGCTGTCCCGTCCACGCCAAGGCAACCCGTGAGAGATCAACCATCGCGCGCTTCCGGGCCGATTGTGCTGCCTGCGTCGATGAGCGACCAGAAGGACCGGCGCCTGGGCAGACCAGACCGCCGCGTCGGCAGGCCCGATCTGCGCGAAAAGAAAGTGGAACGGCGCATTCGCCAGCAGGAGTGGCGAGAAGAATCGACAGCCTAGCAGACATCCGGTACGCCGCTACTCGCGAACTGCGATTCCCAAGGCCTTCATCTTCCGATAGAGATGGCTGCGCTCCAAGCCCAGCATTTCAGCCGCATGGCTGATGTTGTTGCGGGCCTCTTCAATCTTCTTCTGAATGTATTCGCGCTCGTAGGCGTCGCGCGCCTGCTGCAGGCTCGAGAACTCTTCCGTGGAGCGGGCGCCGGTCTTGTGTGTGAGCGGCGGCAGATGCTTGCGCTCGATGCGCAGCACACGCGGATTCAGGATGAGCACGCGCTCCATCACGTTCTTGAGTTCGCGCACGTTGCCCGGCCAGTGGTACCGGCCCAGCGCCTCCAGCCCTTCTTCACTGATTTCGACACGTGGACGGCCGTATTGGCGGCCGAACTCCGCCAGAAACTCGCGCGCCAGCAGCGGAATGTCCTGCTTGCGCTCGCGCAGCGGCGGAACGAAAAACGGCACCACGTTCAGCCGGTAGAAAAGATCTTCGCGGAAGTTGCCTTTGGCAATCTCCTCTTCAAGGTCTTTGTTGGTCGATGCGATCAGCCGCACGTCGACGCGCAGTGGCTGCGTGCCGCCCACCGGCGTAAACATCTGGTCGTCGAGAGCGCTCAGCACTTTGGCCTGTGTCTTCAGGCTCATGTCGCCTACTTCGTCGAGGAAGAGCGTGCCGCCATCGGCGCGCTCCAGGGTGCCGCGCTGGTCGATACTCATACTCTGGGAACTCGCACCCGGCTGCCCGCCATGACGAACCCCAAAAAGTTCCGCTTCGATGTGCGCCTCGGGAATCGCCGCGCAGTTCAGTTCCACGAAAATGCCGTCGCGGCGCAAACTTTCCGCGTGAATGGAGCGCGCAATCAGTTCTTTTCCGGTCCCCGACTCGCCGTAGATGAGCACGCGTCCGTTGGTTGGCGCCATGAGCCGGATCTGTTGGCGCAAAGCCTTCACCGGTACGCTTTCGCCCGTCAGCACGGATGCGGCGCTGAACTGGCGCTTGAATTCCACGTTCTCCGCGCGCAACCGCCGCGCTTCCACGGCGTTCTTCACCACGATGAGTGTGCGCTCCAGCGAAAGCGGCTTCTCGAGAAAGTCGTACGCGCCCAGTTTGGTGGCTTTCACCGCAGTCTCAATGGTGCCGTGACCGCTGATCATCACCACTTCCGGCCGCGTATCCGCAGGCCATGTGCGGATCTCCGCCAGCAGCTCGAGTCCATCGCGGCCGGGCAGCCAGATATCGAGCAGAACCACGTCGTAGGGCACGTCGCGCAGCAGCGTCAACGCTTCCTCGGCGTCGGCCGCGCCCGCCACGCCGTAGCCCTCCTCGCGCAAAATCTCTTCGAGCGAGCTGCGAATCTCCGATTCGTCGTCGACTACCAGAATGTGGTTCATGAGACGAGCCTTTTCACCCCTTGCCCGCCGTTCACAACAGACGCAGGCTCTGCATTGGGCTCCGCCACCGGCAAGCGCAGCATGAAGCGCGCGCCCTTCGGCACATTGGCCTCGGCGCTGATGGTGCCGCCGTGCTCCTGCACGATCTTGGCCGCAATCGACAGTCCCAGACCCGTGCCCCGATGCTTGGTGGAGTAGTAAGGCAGGAAGAGGCGCTCGCGAATCTCTTCCGTCAGGCCATGGCCGGTGTCGGAGACGGTGACCTCGACGGCCGAGCCGTCTTCCACCAGCGCGGTGCGTACGCCAAGCACGCGCAGCAAACTGCCCTGCATGGCTTCCGCCCCATTGTCGATCAGGTTTGCCACCGCCCGGCGGATGGCCTCGGGATCGGCCATCACCGCGGGCAGGCCGGGCTCGAGATCGCGCTGCACGGTGATGCTTTCGAGCCGGCCGCCAAACAGCGCCAGCGCTTCTTCGACAATCTGATTCATGCTACAGGCGCGCGGCTGCGGCGCGGGAAACTGCGCCAGCGACGAGAACTGATCGACCAACGTGCGCAACGTGCCCACGCAACCCAAAATCACCTCGCTGCACTTGCGGATAATGTTCGGTGAATCGGGATTGCCGCGCTCCAGATGCCTGCCGATGCGCTCCGCGCTCAGTGCGATCGGCGTCAGTGGATTCTTGATCTCGTGCGCCACCTGCTGCGCCACTTCCTTCCACGCCAGTTGCCGTTGCGCGCGCAGCAGCTCCGTCGTGTCTTCCATCACCAGCACCGATCCGATGTGTCCGGGCGCGAGTTCCAGCCGCGCGCTGGTGATGGCTAAATGCACGATGCGGCCGCGGGCATGAAATTCCACTTCCGTCGCTGCGGCGCCCATGCGATGGCCGCGCCGGATCACGCCGGCCAGATCTTCGGCGCACTCCGCCGGCAGCAGTTCTCCAATCCTCTCCCCGGCCAGCACTGCATCCTGCTTCAGTCCCACCAGCGCGGCAAACGCGCGGTTGGCTTGCAGCACCACACCTGCGCCGTCCAGCGTGACCACCCCTGAGGGAATGGTCTCCACGATGGTTTCCAGCTCGCGCCGGCGCTCTTCCACGGCAAGGTTGGCCGCGGTCAGTTGTGCCTGTGCGCTCTCCGCCAGTTGACGGCTGGCTTCCAAATCGCCCGCCATGTGATTGAAGGAGCGCACCAGATCGGCCATTTCACCGGTCGCGAGCGCCGGCACGCGTTGCTCATACTTGCCCGCCGCAATCTCGTTCATGGCATCGGCCAGCGCTTCCACGGGGCGCGTGATTTGCTTGGAAAGGAACAAGGCCAGCCACACGCTGCAAAAGAAGACGAAGACCGTGACCAGCATCAGAGTCAGGGACAAAGTATGGCGAATGGCCCTGCGCGAGTTGTAGAGATGCCAATACTCGTCCGCGCCGGCGCGGATGTGCGCGGTAGCCTCGTTAAGACCTCGCGGCACGGGCAGCACCGCGACTACAAACTTGCCCGAAGCTGTGACCGCCATACCCAGCGCGTATTCCTGTCCAGCCACATTCACCACTGGAAGATCGGCTCTGCGCGCGGTGGAGAGCAAAATGGACGAGAGCGGTCCGTGCAGCGGAATTCCCCCGTGCACCATCTCATTCATCGACGTGCGCAGGGTTGCCGGAGTCGATTCCGGAGGCGCCTGAAAGCTCGCGAGGAATCGCCCGTCCTTGTCGTAAACAAGCAGAAAGCCGCCCTCAAGGGTAGTTCGGCGCGAGCTCAGGACCTGCTGCAACGTCTGCGCGTCACTTTCCGTGGCGCCGCTTTCGACCACAGACTGTGCCTCACTTCTTGCATTACCGGCCACATATTCGACCAGCCCTTTGACCACGCTGGTCGTTTCGTCGCGCATCTGCGAGGCGTCAGGCGAAAACCAGCGCTCCAGCGAACGGTTCAGCAGAAAATAGCTGAACAGATACATCAGGGCCGCGGGCGTAACGGTGATCAGCACTGTGCCCAGCACCATGCGTGAGCGCAGTCGCGCGCCCACACCGCTGCTGCCCTGGCCCACGTAGACCTTCAAGACAGTCCGCAACAACAGCAAGAGCAGGAGAAGCAGAAGAAGAAAGAGCAGCACCTCCAGGGCCACCAGGGCCATGGTCTCCCCGTATGTCTCTGGATTGAGGAAATCTACTTTGGAGGTGTTGAACCAGTTAAGCGTTCCCAGCAGGCCAAAGAGCAGAAGAGCGCCACCGGCAAGCAGGGCGATGGAGCGGTGCCGCGAATCGGCCAGGAAACGCATGCCGCGATTATAGTGCGGGGCAGTGGCGGCGAACAGGTACCGCCGGCCTCCTGACCGGCCTTAGTGCGAGGATCATCGCGAAATCAAGAGGTCAAAGCACTACCTGAAAACCACAAACTTCAGCCAGCCTTCCCAGATGTCCGATCCGGCGTGGGAAATGATGTTGACGCGGAGGTTCTTGCGCCACGCGGCGAGTGCGCCATAAAGAACGCCAAGCACGCTGATGACCACCACGTTTCGCCATCCTTGATATCCGTGCGCAATGCCGAAAACCAGTGCCTGCAAAACGACGGCCCATGCGATGTTGCCCGTGAGGGCGTGAATTTGCCGCTGCAGGTAACCGCGGAATGCCATCTCTTCGCAGATGCCCGCAGTGATGCACGTGGCAATCCAGACCAAAACTTCGACAATACTTTTTGGCAGGAGACTGTCGACCGACTTCGCGCTGCCGGACCCCAGCAGGAGATGGACGCAGTAGGCTGCACCTTCCCAGACGGCCCAAAACGGCAGCAGAATGGCGAGATCGGTCAGCACGTCACGCCAGCTCTTCCAGCGTCCGCCTGCAAGGTCCCACAGGTTTCCGCCGTGCCAGTGCACGCCCGCCCAGCAGAAATACAAGAGCGCCCAGTCCATCACGAGAGCCGTGAGATAGATCGGGATAGCGTATTGGTGGCTGGCGAGCTGCCCCGGCGCCTGATTCGATCCCGCACCGCTGCCGCCGCCCGCGTGCTGCTGATAGAGCCCCAAAACCAGCAGCGCAGCCATGATGGCGATAAAGCCCGCGAGGTGTTTCCACGATGCAATCTGCGCCGGCCTGGCGACTTTAGCTGCCAACGTACTATTTGCCTGCATGGCGTTTTTCCTTTCCGATTGCCGAGCGTTGCCGGCCTGCTTCCATCTTGCGCAGCGCCTTCAGGGTTTCTTCGGCCCAGCGCAAATGCGCTTCCACTTCCAGTTGTCCGAATCGCGCCGCCATCCGCCAGTACGGCGCGTCGGGATAGCGCCGCATCTGCGACAGCAGTTCACGCTCTATCTGCCTGAACTTTTCAAGGTACCCCCTCTCGCGCTGCGCCATGCGCTCGACATAACCGGTCACCGTCTCCGGGCCCGCCTGCGCGCCGAAGAATAGCTTCAGCAGCAATTCATTGCGCGGCACCTCGGGTTGCGGCTCCACGGCCAGCCACTCTTCCAGATGCGCCCTTCCGCTAGGCGTAATGGAGTAAACCTGGCGATCCGGTTTGCCCTTTTGCTTCTCGGTCTTCGCGGTCACCAGCCCTGCGGCCGCCAACTGCTTCAGATTCGGATAGATCTGCCCGTAACTCTCATTCCAAAAGAAGCCGATCGATGTGCGGATGGACTGCCCCAGGTCGTAGCCCGACATGGGTTCCACGGTCAAAAGTCCCAGGAGCACTTCCTGGCTCGAGCTGGAGCGGCGTGCCATAGTTCTATTAGATATATAGCTACTAGATGTTTCCGTCAACAGAAATCTTCACCCCGCCCCGCGGCCGGCGTTCAGATCTGCGAGCAGTCCAGCGGGCTCAGCATCAGGTTGCTGATGTTCATCACGATGGGATCGAAGGCGAACCGCGGATCGGCCGATAGCTTTTTCCACGCCGGATCGTTGCGGAAAACATTCCACTTGGCTTCGAGCTCCGCCGTATCGGCAAAACTCAGCATGTAGGTCAGGCTGGGCATGCGCGAGCCCACCAGCGTGTCGCCGAAGAACACGGGATGGAAGCCCGCGGCCTGGAAGATCTCGAACTCGCCGGAGTGGAACATCTCCACCTTGCGCACGTGCTCGCCGTTCGACGGGCTTTCGTAGGTTCGGAGCTGAAACATGCGCTTGCCCTTGCTGGCCGCAGCCGCCGGCGGCGTCACCCGGGGCCAGCCCTCGAAGGCGGCCAGCAGCCACGACTCCACGCGTTCGAACGCGGGCGCTCCGGCTGTCGCATTCCAGAAGGGCGCGGCCGCGGCGAGAAACTCCGCATCGTGCGCCAGCCGCAGGTCAAGCTCGGCCACCATCTCCACGCCAGCGCCGGGGATCAGCAGGTAGTACGCCGGCGTCTCCGGGCCAATGTCGAGCTTGAACGCGCCCACCGGTCCCATGCCCATGCGCCCCAGCGCCGGAATCAAAGCCGCGGCAAAATAGTTTTCCGTCAGTTTCAACTCGGGCCCGCTCTTGAGCTGATAGCGGCGCAACAGGTAGAACTCGCGGGCCCCAGGCACCGGTGCCTGGGCGGGTGTCCGCCGGGCGGCGGTCAGGGCAGAAGCGGCGAGAGTAGCGGCGAGAAACTGGCGTCGTTGCATTGATCCCTCCCAAAGGAAAGTCCATTGTAAGCCGCCGCCCACTGCCCCGCCCCCGCCGATTGCTGGCAATTCCCGCTAGCGAACCACCCCGCTCCGCAAAAACCGCAGCCAAGGACGAATTGAACCTCGCAGCGCCCCGAAAACGCACAGTTTTTGCGACAAAACCTGCCCGGCCGCCGCAACTTTCTCCAGTTCAGCGGGTTGAATTTGCTGGTAGCCCTGCGAGGCGACCTGAGTTTTTCGGCACTCCCGCCGAAACCTGCGCCGCCGTTCCCTCGGGATCGGCGGCTTTTTTTGTGACCGTCCCGTCATCCCCCGCCCGCATTTCCCGTCTAAACAAGACGCTTGGGAGTGTGCTGTCTCGCCGCTCCGGAGCCGGTTGGAAAGTTGTTACGCGCCGACCCATTCCAGGCGCGACCTCCGTTATTGCGATGCAAGGAGAAATCCAATGCAAGCCAGCAAGGCAGGAATTGCCAAGGGAATTGGTACGGCCATAGGTGCCGTGCTTATGACAGCCGCATTCATCGTAGCCGGATGCACAGCCTCGAATAACTTCACCGGCGGTGGAACCACCATCACGTCCGCCACTACGTCGGTTCCAGTTTCTATTACCGACGCTCCCGGCGACCGCATCGTTGCCGTCAGCCTCACGCTCAACTCGGTAGTGCTCACAGACCAGAAGGGCCAAACGGCCAGCATTCTGGCCGCTCCGCTCACCTTTGAAGCCGCCCACCTGGACGCCGTGCAGGAGCCGCTCTTCACTCCCGCCGTTCCCCAGGACACCTACACCAGCGTCACCGTTGCCTATTCCAGCGCGCAGGTGGCCTATATCGACCCCACGACGAAGCAGTTGGTGCTGGCCGCGGCCACGCTCGGCAACACCTCACAGGTGTTCACGTTTCCCACCCCGCTAGTCGTGAATAACAATTCCACCTCGCTGATAATCGACTTCCTGGTGGCTCCCTCGGTCTCCATCTCGGGATCGACCGTAACCGTTACGCCGCAGTTCCACATCGCCCCTGCGCCCATTGCCGCCACGCCCACCAACAGCACCAACGGCCTGTTGACCGGCATCCGGGGCAAGGTCTCGGCGCTGGGTACCAACCAGTTCACGCTCACCACTCCCGAGGGCCTGCCGGTAAAAATCGACGTGAACTCGAGCACCCAGTACCAGGGGCTCAGCGGGTTCTCGGCGCTCGCCGTCGGCGCGCTCGTTGAGGTTGATTTTGCGGTGCAGAGCAACGCCACTTTGCTGGCCTTGCGCGTCGAGCAGCAGGTGTTGCCCACTGCGACGGCTGAACTGCTCATCGGACCTGTCACCGCAGTCACAGGCTCGCCCGCAACCTCGTTTACTCAAATCGTGCGCCAGCAGGTGGGTCCGGCGGCTTCGGCCACGCCCATTCAGAAAGACACGATTACAGTGAACGGTCAGACGCAGTGGGTCATGCCAGGGCTTTGGCAGAATCTGCTGGCGACTGGTTTGCCGTTTAAACCCACCTTCAACGCCTCAACGCTCTTCGCCGGCCAGGTCGTGGCCGTTCAGACCGGTGGCGTATCCAACAACGCGGCAACCGCGCAAACCGTCTTCCTGGCTCCGCAAACCGTCTCTGGAACCATCGTTGGTCTCGCTACCCCCATCTGCCTCGGGTGCTGGGGCCAGGTAGTGCTCACGCTGCCTGCCGACAGTTGGCTGGCCAACGTCACAGGTCAAAGCACGGTCACGGTGATCCTGCCAGGCGGCATCCAGGCGCTTCCGGGCGCCACGGCCGCCACCAGCGGTGTGGTGCGCTTCAACGGATTCCTGTTCAAGAGCAACGGAGTTTTGACTCTGGTGGCAGTGGTAGAGGGACCACCTCCGGGAACTCCGATTGGGCCGACTATCTAACTTATCGAGTCACTGCAACC
>JARLFZ010000046.1 GCA_031296305.1 Occallatibacter sp.
GTGCTGCACTACGTGGTGAATCCCAACGGCATGGCGACCGACGATGCGCCGCCGATGATTGCGACGCTGGTTGTTGAGTACGCGGATGGGACGTGGGCGAGTTTCGCGAGCAATGCGGATTGGAAGACGGCGATCGGCACGGCGGCGGGATGGCAGCAGAAAGATTTCGACGATGCGGCGTGGAAGGCGGCGATAGTGTGGCAGCCGCTCTCCGGGAAGCGGTCGGAATCGCTGGGGCATCCGTGGATTCCGGATTCCGTGAAGGAGCTGCGGCATTCGTTCACGATAGATAAGCCGGTGACGTCGGCGCGTCTTTATGCGACGGCGCTCGGCGCTTACATCATGAGCCTCAACGAACGGTGGAACACGGACGACCAGGTGCTGGCGCCGGGATGGACGGATTATCGCGAACGGGTTGTGTACCAGACGTACGACGTGACCGGTCATGTTCAGCAGGGAAAGAATGCGATCAGCGCGACGCTGGCGCCGGGGTGGTACGAGACGCCGCTCGAGTGGTTCCAGCAGCCCAATAACTACGGCGTGACGCCGCCGGCACTGCGCGCGGAGCTGCGCATTGAGCACACGGACGGCACTGTGGAGTGGGTGGTCACGGACGCGAGCTGGCAGGCGGCAGGATCAGAAGTCCTCCACTCGGAGATATACGACGGGACGACAATGGACATGCGTCACGGATGGGTGGGCGTGTCCAGCCCGGAATTTAAGAACGATTGGTTCCATGAGCAAGCAGCGGTAATCCATCCCGCTCCGGTTGAGATCGTGGCGCAGGACTTTCCGCCGATTCGCGTGGAACGCACGCTGGAAGCGAAGTCGCTGACGGAGCCGAAGCCGGGAGTGTGGGTTTACGACTTCGGGCAGAACTTCTCGGGCATCGAGAGACTGCGGGTGCATGGGCCGCAGGCGGCCGACGTGCGCATGCGGTTCGCCGAGGTTTTGAATCCCGACGGGACGATTTACACCGACAATCTGCGTACAGCGAAAGTGACCGATCACTTTCTGAATTTGACGGGCGACGGGAACTATGACATTTCACCGCCGTTCACATTTCACGGGTTCCGCTATGCGGAGTTGACGGGACTGCTTTCAGCGCCCGACAAGAATGCGGTGACGGGTCTGGTCTTCCACACCGATGCGCCGTGGACGGCGAAGCTCGAAACCGGCAGCGCGATGATCAATCAGTTGTGGAGCAATATTCTGTGGGGGCAGCGATCTAATTTTGTGGGCGTGCCTACGGATTGCCCGCAACGCGACGAACGGCTGGGCTGGATGGGCGATGCACAGGTTTTCTGGCGCACGGCGAGTTACAACATGGACCTGGCGGCGTTCTCGCGCAAGTTTGCCGCCGATATGAGGGGGACGCAGGCGGAATCGCCGTATTACAGCATCTTCTCGCCGGGTGTGGGACGATCGCACGAGGAGACGGCGGCGGCCTGGAGCGACGCGGGCGTGATTGTGCCGTGGACCAGTTGGCTGCAGACTGGCGACACCACGATCATTGAGCAGAATTGGGCGGCAATGACGAGGTATCTGGACGCAATTGCGGCGGCGAATCCGGATTTTCTGTGGGAGCACGAGTACGGCGATACATTCGGTGACTGGCTTTCGCCTGAAGGCAAGACTGACGAACGGCTGCTGGCTACGGCCTATTGGGCATGGGATGCAACGCTGATGCGCCAGATGGCGCTGGCCACGGGGCGCAAGGCGGATGTCGAAAAATACGCGGGGTTATTCGAAAAGATTCGCGCGGCGTTCCAAAAACAGTTTGTGCGCGGCGATGGATTTGTGGCTGGAGCGGATAACAGCCCGTCGCAGTTTGGCGTGATCAATAATCCCGATGCGAAGAGCGAGGGCGGCGACACGCAGACGGGCTACGTCCTGGCGCTGCACATGAACCTGCTGCCGGAAACACTGCGCGCGGCGGCGGCCAAGCGGCTGGTGGGCAAGATTGAAGGGAATCACAATTTGCTGGCTACCGGATTCCTGGGTACGCCTTATTTGCTGGAGGAATTGACGAAGGAGGGATACTCAAAGCTTGCGTACACTCTGCTGCTGAACACGCAGTACCCCTCGTGGGGCTACATGGTGACGCATGGCGCGACGACGATGTGGGAGCGGTGGAACGGCGACCAGATGATGAACGATCCGAGCATGAATTCCTACAACCACTACGCGTACGGCGCGGTGGCGGATTGGATGTATCGGTACGCGGCGGGAATCGATGCGACGCCGATGGATGCGGGATTCCATACGGTGGTGCTGCATCCGGTGTTTGACGAGCGGCTGGGGCACATAGCGTTCGATTACGACTCGGTGTACGGGGCGATTCATTCGGATTGGACGGTGACGGGTGCGACGGCGGTGTGGCATGTGACGATTCCGGCGAATACGACGGGGTGGCTGCCGCTGGGCGCTGCAGAAGTTGCGAAATACAGGCTCGACGGGGCGGCGCTGGTTGGGAATAAGATGGTTCGCGCGGAGAAGCGGGGCGACGAGAGCGGATTTGTTTTGGGGCCCGGAAGTTATGGATTCGAGGTGGGGCAGTGAGGGAGGGTTTCGCTTCCCCGGTCCCCAAGTGCGAGGGGCCGCGGGCACCAAAGATCGTAGTTAAGACAAGTTGTGAAATGCAAAAGCAAGAACAACCTCAGGTCCTTCGACTCCGTTTGGAGCAAAATACGCTCCAAACATCGCTCAGGATGACAACTCTACTGTGACGCGAACTTTTCGACTCGCCCCACTCGTTGCATCCTCTATACAAGGGGCACGCGCAACCGATAGGCTTTGAATTTGTTTGCGGACATGGTGCGGGCGAGGACGCCCGCATGACAGCCGGCCAGGAGGCCGGCGTTACAAAAGGAAATGGAGATGGAATGCCGATAGCGATTCTGGCGGGGATTGGGTGGCACACTGTGGGAGCGGCATGCGCCGCATCGTTTTACGCACCCATCGAGAAGGTCAGGAATTGGTCGTGGGAGACGACGTGGGCCTTGATGGGTTTCTTCTCGTGGATTTTGCTGCCGGTGACGATGAGCTACATTCTGCTGCCGAATTTCTTCGGGTTTTATGCATCGCAGCCGTGCAGCCTTTTGTTGAGAGTGGCGGTGTTCGGAGCCATGTGGGGCGTGGGCAATGTGAGTTACGGGCTGACCATGCGTTACCTCGGCATGTCACTGGGAATCGGAGTGGCGATTGGCGTGACTCTGGTGGTGGGAACGCTGGTGCCGCCGGCGCTGCACGGGCAGTTCATTGCCAAGTTCAGCAGCCGCGGCGGATTGTGGAGCATGGCCGGCATAGTGGTGGCGCTGATTGGCGTGGCCATCGTCTCCTACGCCGGGCACCAGAAGGAGGAGCAACTAGGGGCCGAGGTGAAGGAATTCAATGTGATGCTGGGGCTGGCGCTGGCCGTACTTTGCGGCATTTTTTCGGCGGGATTTTCGTTCGGCCTCGATGCGGCTACACCGATATGGAACGCGGCGAAGGATCTGGGTGTCAATCCGCTGTTCGCGCGGATTCCCTGTTACGTGCTGATCATGGGCGGGGGCGCAATTGTCAATTTAACCTACTGCTTCACGCGCCTGGCGTTTAAGAAGGGCATTTCGCTGCGCGCCGACCTTGCGCAACCGAAGGCGACGATTCTGAGGAACGCGGGTCTGGCGGTGGTGGGCGGCGTGATGTGGTATCTGCAATTCTTCTTTTATTCATGGGGCGAGGCCAACATTCCGGTACGGCTCGATTATGTGAACTGGATGCTGCACATGAGCATCTACGTGTTGTGCGGCGGGCTGGTGGGATTGGCACTGGGCGAGTGGGCGGGCGTGGGCAAGCGGCCGATTCGGCTGCTTTGGGCTGGAATTCTTGTGATCATTGTCGCGGCGAATCTGGTGGGGCTGGGGATGGCGTCGTAAAGGCAGGGACTAAGGGACTGAGGGACTAAGGGACTAAGGGACTGAGGGACACAGAGGGACGACCGAGAATGCCAGAAGGCTATTTCAGGCGGATGTGGGCAGGGGGAGTTCTTTGTCGAGGGCTTGGGCGATCAGGTCGGAGCGGAGTTGGTCGACGGTGGTGAAGAGCAGGGCCTTCATGCCCAGCGCAGTGGCAGCTTCGATATTCACTTCGCGATCGTCGACGAAGAGCGTCTCCGCGGGCTGGGTGCCGAGTTTATCGAGAGTATAGCGATAAATTGCCGGATCGGGCTTGGCCATGTGCAACTGATAGCTCCAGACGCGGACGTCAAAGCGCGGCAGCCAGGTGAATTCGCGCTCCATGGCCTGGTGATTGGTATCGCCGATGTTGGAGAGGATGGCGGTAAGCAGGCCGCGGGTTTTGAGCGCGGCAGCCCAGGCCAGCATGGCGGGATTCAGCGCCATCCACATGCGCGCGTCCCAATGGATAAGCTCTGTGACCGCGGAGGGCGGCAGGGTGACCTCGGCATGATGAAGAATGTCGCGCCAGTAGACCTCGCCGGTGAATTTGCCTTCGTCGAAAGCGTGGCGGTCGGCCCAATAGATGGGATCGAATTTCTCCGCGGAGAGCCCTGTGATGCGGAGGAGTTGGTTATGCGCCTCCGGGTCCGGCGGGTAGGTTAAGACCATTCCGTAGTCGAAGATGACCGCGCGCAGAGCCAAGATCACACCCCTCTTGCGCCCGTGTATGGTGAAGGGGGGCGCTGATTCCATTGTGCACGATGGGGCGTTGAGCGTTTCGCAGGGCAAGACCAGGGGAAGTGTCCGAGGTTGAAATCCGCAGGCTCACGCTTCTCCAGCAGCAACCGGTTTGCTCCGAATAGATCCCCAAGCCGACCGCCTGTCTCCGCATCCCGGCGGCTTCGAGTCAAGCCTCCCTGTTCAAGAGCGTGGACGCCGCGTAAACTGGTGAGTCTCGAATTTATCTTCTCTATCTCCGAGGTTGAGAAAATGAGGTTCCGGTTCACTGCGCTGCTCTTCGCCGCAACGATGCTGGTCATCACGCTTCAGGCACAGGCGCCTTCCGCGCCACCCGCTCAGCCTGGCCCGGCTGCACCCACGCCGCCAAGGCGCGTGCCCGAGCCGCCCTACAAGGAGACGATTCCGCCTTCGCCGGGCGATCTGACCGTGTGGCCGCGGGGCGACTCGCCGCAGGAAGTCGGCAAGGCGCTGGCCGAGCATTTCGTGACCGGGACGCAAAGCGAGCGATTTTCCGGCTACCCATATGTGTGCACATTCTATGGAGCGATGAGCTTCGCTGCGCTGACCCATGACGACTCGTTACGCGACCGCCTGATCGCCAAGTTCGACCCCATGCTGCCGGGCGGCACCGCGCGCACGCCGCAGAGGCACCACGTGGACGACTCCATCTTCGGGGTGATGCCGCTGGAGATCGCCATCCAGACCAAAGGACTTCCGACCTACGATCAAAAATACCTGCAGCTCGGCTTGTACTGGGCGGACCGCCAGTGGGGTCCGCTGGCGCCGGATAGTCCGGCGGAGCTGCCGCAGGATTTGCATGACGCGCTGGTGAAGGATGGCCTCTCGCCGGAGACGCGCTTGTGGGTGGATGACATGTACATGCTCACCATGCTGCAGCTGGAAGCTTACCGCGCGACCGGAGACCGCAAGTATCTTGACCGCGACGCACACGAGATGGTCACCTACCTGGACCGCCTGCAGCAGCCCAACGGGCTCTTCTTCCACGCGCCCGACGTGAAGTACTTCTGGGGCCGCGGCGATGGCTGGTTCGCGGCCGGCATGACGGAGATGCTGCGCACCCTGCCCGCGGACCATCCTGACCGCCCGCGCATCATGGCCGGCTACCAGCAGATGATGGCCGCACTGCTGAAGTACCAGGGCGCCGACGGTATGTGGCGCGAGTTGATCGACCGCCCGGAAGCGTGGCCGGAAAGCTCCAGCTCGGCCATGTTCAGCTTCGCTCTGATTACCGGAGTCAAGCATGGCTGGCTGGCCGCCGCCACGTATGCGCCGGCGGCGCGTCGCTCATGGATTGCCGTCGCCGGGTACGTCGATCAGAACCACGACGTGACACAAGTCTGCACCGGCACCGGCAAGCTGGATAACATGCAGTACTACCTGGATCGCAGGCGTGAGACGGGAAACCTGCACGGGCAGGCGCCCGTACTGTGGGCCGCAACTGCCCTGCTACGCGACCAGCCGTGACGCGATTTTCCGAACGAACCGGCTGGAACACGGCGGAAAGCGACCTGGCGCGCGCGCACCGGCTGCGGCGCGAAGCAGGACTGCCGATCGCCGACCTCACGGCTTCGAATCCAACGCGCTGCGGGTTCACGTATCCGGCTTCCCTGCTCGATGCCCTGACTGATTCGCGGGCGCTCGACTACGATCCGCAGCCGCGCGGCTTGATTGCGGCGCGGGAGGCCGTGTGCCGGTATTATGCGGACCACGGAGTCGCGCTCGATCCTGACCAGATTGTTCTGACCACGAGCACCAGCGAGGCTTACAGCTTTCTCTTCCGGCTGCTTTTGGACCCAGGCGGTGAAGTTCTGGTGCCGCAACCTGGCTACCCGCTGTTCGACTTCCTAGCCACGCTCGACGATGTGCGCATCAAGGCTGCGCCTTTGGTATACGACGAGGGGTGGCAGATCGACTTCGAGGGCATGCGGCGGGCGATTACTCCGCAAACCCGCGCTATCGTCGTGGTGCATCCGAATAATCCGACGGGGCACTTTACGAAAGCGTGGGAGAAGGAAGAGTTGGCGCGCATTTGCCGGATACACTCGCTCTCGCTCATTGTCGATGAGGTCTTTCTCGATTATGGGATGGGGGCAACCACTGAAAACAGAGTGGGCTCGGAGCGATCTAGCGTGGGTCGGGAGACCCACGCTACAGCCGGTCAGGAGACCGGCGCTACAAAAACGCCGCGGAGTTTTGCGGCGGGGATCGAGGGGGTGCCCGTTTATGTGGTGAGCGGGCTGAGCAAGATTGCCGGGCTGCCGCAGATGAAGGCGGCGTGGATTGTCGCGACGGGCCCCAAGAAGACACAAGCCCTGGAGCGCCTGGAGGTAATTGCCGACACCTTTCTCTCAATGAACGCACCGGTGCAATGGGCGCTGCCGGCTTGGCTTGGCGGAAGGGCGGAGATTCAGGAGCAGATTCGGAGACGGGTGAGCGCGAACCTGGCCGAGCTCGACCGGCAGCTCGCTACGCAGCCCACTCTCGAACGGCTCGCCGTCGAAGGAGGGTGGTACGCGGTGCTGCGGGTTCCGGCGCTCGAGCCGGACGAACACACCGTTTTGACGCTGCTCGAGCGCGGCGTGTGGGTCCATCCCGGCTACTTTTTTGGGCTTCCGGAGTCGGGCTGGCTGGTGGTGAGCCTGCTTGGCGAGGAGGCGGAATTCCGTACTGGATTGGTTACTGTTACTAACTACTTTCGCACGAATCAGCAGGGTAACTTTTGAGAGGTTGGACCGCAACCATTGGTTGAGGTAGTTCTGTTATCTATTTGAACAATAAAGGACGATGAAGAGAGGTTGTGGAGAACGCCGAAATTGCGGCCGGCAGGAGAAAACTGCCCACTGGGGCTAAAGCCCCTCGGTTTTCCACATCATTTTTGGCACGACTCAATCGGCACGACTCAAGGCATGCCCTTTCACGAAACCATTTGTGAAACCAGCTCTAGCGCTTCTGGAGGAATGGGTTGCTCTCGCGTTCCTCGCCAATAGTGGTGGCAGGTCCATGGCCCGGAAGGACCTTGGTTTCATCGGGCAGGGTCATGAGGCGGGAGCGAAGCGAGTCCATGATCTGGTCGAAGTTGCCGCCGGGAAGATCGGTGCGGCCGATGCTGCCGGCAAACAGGGTGTCGCCGGCAACCAGAAGCTTGAGCGGGGCGAAGTGGAGACAGATTGATCCCTGGGTGTGGCCGGGGGTATGGATGACCTGGGCGGGATAGTGCTCGAGCCCTACGATTTGGCCGTCGGTGAGGCCTTCGTCGGGCGGGGCGACCTCCGGAGGACGAACGCCTAGCCATGCGGCCTGAGTGTCCATCATCTCCAGCAGGGGCAGGTCGTTTTCGTTGAGGAGGATGGGCGCGCCGGTGAGGCGCTTGAGTTTGAGGGCTCCGCCGACGTGGTCGATGTGCGCGTGGGTGACGATGATCTGCTTGAGCTTGAGACCCGATTTGGTGAGGCGCTCGTGAATGCGCGAAACGTCGTCGCCGGGGTCGATGACGATGGCTTCGCGGGATTCTTCGTCGCCGAGGATGGTGCAGTTGCAGGCGAGTGGGCCGACGGGAAAGGACTCGAGGATCATGGGTCCATTGTAAGAGCCGATGGGTCTTTAGTTCGAGTTAACCCCGGTCCCCAAAAGCGAGGGACCGGGGGCACCTGTGGGGGGAAGACGACTTCGAGGCCGTTCCGAAATGTACCGAAAAAGTAACGAAAAGGCGAAAACAGGTGTTGCGGTTCGCTTTTTATTCGCTATAATTCGCGCATGGCCGTCACTCGCAGACAAAAAGAGGTTCTGGATTTTCTTGAGACGTTCGTTAGCCGCAATGGCTATTCACCTTCGTTTGAAGAGATTGCACGCGGCATGAGCCTGAAAAGTTTGGCTACCGTGCACAAGCACATTACGAATCTCGAAAAGAAGGGGATGCTGGACCGGGTGCACAACCGCAGCCGGTCGATCGACGTGCTGCCGCCGGGTTCGCGGACGCGATCAAGCCTGAAGCTGCCGCTGGCAGGGCGCATTGCCGCGGGCCAGCCGGTGGAACAGATGGAGAATCCGGAGACGATTTCGCTGGCTGACGTGGTGGGAAACCGCGACGTTTTCGCGCTGGAGGTGCGGGGCGATTCCATGCGCGACGAGCACATTATCAACGGCGACTACGTGCTGGTGGAGCGGACGCGGACGGCGCGCAACGGGGAGATTGTGGTCGCGCTGGTGCACGGCTCAGAGACGACGCTGAAGCGTTTCTATCCGGAGGGCAACGTGGTGCGGCTGCAGCCCGCGAATATCGATATGGATCCGATTTATGTGCCTGCGGGACAGTGCGCGATTCAGGGGCGGGTGCTGGGGGTGCTGCGGAAGTACCGGTGAGACAGTGGTTAGTGGTTAGTGGTTGGTGAACAAGTGAAGAAGTGAAGTGAGTGGGCCGCGCTTGAGGCGCGGCCCTCATCATTTTCTTAGCTTGCGGACTTTGCCATGCGCTCGGCGCGCCAGATTGCGCCCTTCAGGGCTACGACTTCTTCGGTTCCCACTGGCATTCCGGGTGCGGCCGCGTGCAGGCCTGCGAAAAACTGGTTACGCACCAGATCCATTTTGGCAATTACGCTGCCGGTCCATGCCACGGGAACCTCACCGGCGATGCCATGTTTGCGGCGGAGTTTAGAGCGCACGAGGAGCACAAACCCCGCCAGGTCGATTGCGGCCTGTTGCAAGGTGCCCACGGCGACCGCGTCGCCAGCGTCGGCCAGTTCGTGGATTGCCGGAGCCAGCGCGGCAAAATCGGGGGGCGGTGTGCCGTCGCCGAGATTGATGAATTCGTCCATGTCTTTGGTGCCCCAGATTTCCATAATTTTGGGGATCACCTGGCTGGGCTCCTCGCGATCGAAAGCGTGGAGCGCGCGGCGAATGGCGTTGACGCCGATCCAGTAGCCCGAGCCTTCGTCGCCGAGGCGCGAACTCCAGCCGCCGGCGGTTTCGAGAGTGCCATCGGGCGCGCGGCCGACGCAGTTGGTGCCGGTTCCAGCGATCTGCAGGATTCCCGGCCCTCCCTGAAAGGCCGCATCGAGAGCGATGATATGGTCGCCCACGACCTCGGAGCGCGCGATGCCGAACTCGTCGAAGATGGCGGTGATCCACTCCGGAATACCGGGCATGCTGGCACTGGCCACGCCGCAGCAGGCGGCATCAATGTCTTTCATCCCCGACTGCGTATAAACCTCGTTGAGCACGGCGCGCAGATTGGCTTCGGCCAGTTCGGCGCCTACGCGCAATCGCTTGATGGATCCGCTCTGCCCACTGCCCAAAATTTTCCCGTCGGCGACAATTGCGGCCCGAGTGTTGGTGCCGCCGCCGTCAATTCCTAGAACTACGGTCATGATTTGTTTGCCTTTCCTGGCGGTGCCTCGACCGCGCGATTTGTTAAGCATTCGAAAGCATGTGCGGGCGTGGACGCCCGCACGACAGCCGGTCTGGAGACCGGCGGTACATTGCTATTTTTCTGGTGCGACGCCGTCATCGCGCAGCGTTCCCGACAGAATATTCAGGCTGCCATCGGTTTTCGGCGGATTTAGACCGAGCAGATGCGCCATCCATGGATACAGATTTACGTTATCAAACGGAGCGACGGTTTTCCCTTGGCGCAGATCGGGGCCGGCAGCGAAGAAACTCGCTTTCATCTCGGGCAGAAGGTGCGGATCGAAGCCGTGCATGCCGAGGTTGGGCGGGTGACTGGTTTCACCGGCAGCCGGAGCGTGGGCGCGAATTGGAAACGGCCCCGTGGCAACGATAACGGGGTCGCCTTCGCGCGGGTTCTGGTTGTAATTCAGGCCGGCGGGCACATCCTTGCGGCGATAGACGATGAACTGCGAGGATACGTGCTTGAGCTGGTTGTAGACGCGGTCGCGATCTTCTTCCGTCTTGCCGTAGAGCAGATCGCCGACGGTCAAGAAGGCGGAGAGATCGGCAAACTGGTCGAGGTTGATCCAGCCGCCTTGCGATTTCGCCATGCCGTGATCGCTGACTACGACGAGGTCGATGGGCAGGCCGGTGGTGGCGAGCGCGGCGCGGAGTTTGCCGACGAGGGCGTCCATGCGGAGGGCGGCGGCGCGGGTCTCGCGCGCGTCGGGTCCGAACTCGTGACTGGTGTGGTCGGGCTCGGAGAAGTAGATGGCGATGAAATGCGGACGGTCGGCGGCGGGGAGATGGAGCAGCGCCAGCGCATTGTCGATGCGCGCCTGCTCGGCTTCAGGTGTGGCCTGGGTTTTGCCGTCGTAGGTGGCGTAGTAAGACGGCAGGAAGCCGGCGATTTTGGCCTCGCACGCGACCCACAGAAGGCACGCCGTGCGCATTCCCTGGCTCTCTGCGAGGCTCCAGAGCGGGACGCCGGAGTACCAGGAACCGTCATTTGTGGCTTGCTTGTCGTACATGGAGTAGCGCGCGTTGCGCTCGGGATCGCGAAAGTTGTTTGCCACAATGCCGTGGTGTTCGGGGTATAGGCCAGTGACGAGGGTGTAGTGATTGGGAAATGTGAGCGACGGATAGCTGGGCCACATGCCCTGGGGCGCCCACACGCCCGCCTTGGCAATTGCAAGAAGATGCGTGGCGTTGTCGCGGGCGGCGTAGTCCCAGCGGAAGCCGTCGAGCGAGACGAGGACGACATAATGCTGGCTCTCGGCCCAGGCTGAGTTTGGACCGTTGTCGACGTGGGTGAGGGGCAGGGCGGGGTTGAAGCTGGTTCCCTGCCCTGTAACCGCGAGCGGCGCTGAGAGAAGTGTGAGGACGAGAAAAAGCGGAGCGAGAAGGTGACGGCGCAGAGCGCGAGATTGCATGGGAAAAAGCCCCTGCATCAGGGTATCGCATGGAGGTTAAAGCGAGTGTGAGTGCGGGTGTGGGTGCGGGTGTGGGTGCGGGTGTGGGTGTGGACGTTAAATGGCGCGCGTTGATGATCGTGCGATCCCCGGTCCCCAGAAGCGAGGGACCGGGGGCACCTTCGAGGTGGTAAATCTACGCGAAGATGCGCGCCCATGTGGTTCGCGCCAGGCCGACGAGAAGGATGGCGATTTTTTGCGCAGTGGGGACGCTGGCGCGATGAGTGAAGACGTTGTAATCGGCGCGCTCGATGCGCTTGAGCAAAGCGTGGTAGATGGAAACCAGCACCCAGAGCGCGGGACGGCTTTCACGATCGATAAGCGGGAGCAGCTCTTCGGCGGAGCGGTAGTAGTCCTCGGCGCGGCGGGCTACGGAAGCCAGCAGTGCGCGCTCGGCCGGCGTAGGAGGCGCGGAGGGCGCGCGGTGGAGCAGCGAATCGAGCGAAACTCCGTGGGCGGCGAGATCGGTGAGCGGCAAGTAAACGCGATTGCGCGCTGCGTCCTCGCTCACGTCGCGCAAAATGTTGGTGAGCTGAAAGGCGATGCCGGTTTCTTCAGCCAACTTCTCGGCGCGCTCGCCGCTGTAGCCGAAGATGCGGATGCAGACGAGGCCCACGACTGATGCGACCAGATAACAGTAGCGGTAGAGATCGGTGAAGGTGGCGTAGGTGTCGGGTAGAGCGTTGGAGTTTCCCGCCCGTTCCACAAAAGGCGTGGAATGGACGGGGCACGGGGATTCATTGCTTGAAGGTGCGGATTCACCCGTGTGATCGAGATCCATGGCTACGCCGTCGACCAGTTCGTCGAGTAGCTGAAGCGGAATTTTGAAGCGCTGGGTGGCGTCGCGCACGGCCAGAAATACGGGGTCGGCGGTTGGTGCGCCGGCGGCGGCTTCATGCCATGCGGTCAGCCAGACGTTCAACTTGAGGCGGCGCTCCTCAAGCGGCAAGATCTCGTCGTCGGCCAGATCGTCGGCCTGGCGCATGAAGGCGTAAATAGCGCAGATGGCATTGCGGCGCTCGAGAGGCAGCGCGACAAAGGCGTAATAGAAGTTCTTGGCTTCGCGCTTCGCGATTGTGCGGCACGCCGCGTAGGCGCGGGCCAATTCGTGCGATGGAACCGTCGGCGTCAAGGGGTCTTTCCTGGAGATTTTAAACCGGATCTCGAACCGAGGCGCATGAATGGCAGCGCTTTGCCGGCTAAAGCGCGCAGAGCGAGAGTGAGCTTGGCGCCTTTCGTGATGGCGGGGCGGGCGCTGAGCACGTCATAGTCGCGGCGCTCAATTGCGCGCAAAATCTCCAGACCGCCGCGGCTGAAGAGATCGAGATCGAGCGCGAGGTCGCGGTTGACGCGGCCGATGAGCGGCAGGCCGCGTTCGAAGAGAGAGCGCGCGTAGTCGACTTCGTGACGCAGCAGGGCGCGGAATTCCGGCGTGGGCACGCCGAGCGCGATGGTCTCGTCGGTGACGCCAAAGCGGCGCATGTCGTCTTGCGGAAGATAGACGCGGTCTTTGGCGAAATCGACGCGCACATCCTGCCAGAAGTTGGCGAGTTGCAGAGCGGAGCAGGTCAAGTCGGAGAGGCGGAAATTCTCTTCGATTTTGTCGGGAGACACTTCGCCGCAGGCATAGAGCACGAGGCGGCCTACGGGATTGGCGGAGTAGCGGCAGTAGCCGAGCACCTCGTCCATGGTGGCGTAACGCGTGACGGTCTGATCCTGGCGGAAGGCGACGAGCAGATCGGCGAATGGCTCTTTGGGAATGTTGCAGGCGCGGATGGTTTCGGCCAGCGCAACAAACACGGGATGGCGGGCGCGGCCTTCGTAGCAGGCGTCGAGCTCGCGGCCCCACAGATCGAGAAGTGCGAGGGCTACGGAGGGGTCGCCCACTTCGTCGCCCAGATCGTCGGAGACGCGGCAATAGGCGTAGATGGAATGGAAGTGCGGGCGGAGTGGCTTGGGCAGGAACCATGTGGCGACGTGGAAATTTTCATAGTGCGATTCGGCGAGCTGCCGGCACCAGGCGCGGGCCTGGTCGAGCGTGGGCGCCACTTCGGGAATGCGATAGCCAGCAGGCAGGGCGGCCCATCCGCGGGCTAGCAGTGCATCGAGCGTCGGCTGGGGCTGGGCGGCGGTGGTCATGAGCGAAGCCTGCATCTATTTTGCGCTATTGGGGTGGGATAAGTGGCTGGGGACCTGAAGCCCCGAGTTGATTTTGTTGGGACATCTCCGGCGCGCGACCGACCGGGGCGGTTCCCGCTCGCGCCCTTATACAAGAACCGCGGGTTGAGGTTCGCGGCGTCCCACCCTTTCGCGAAAGGCGGTAGGATGGACCTGCGGCCCGGATGGGCTTCTGGTACCGAGGTAAGCTCAACGATGGTTTCGGCTGGTGAGATTGTCGCATTGCAGGATCGGCTGACGCTCCTGTGGCATGAAACGGCGGGCGAGAAATATCCCTCGGCCCCAGTGAATTCGGTCGACGCGTGGCTCGGCCTGGTGACGCGGCAGCATCGCGCAAATTTCGATTTGTGGCACATCGAGGACGAGGCGCGCGCGCCGCGGGTGAGCGACGCCGAACTTGCCGAGGTGAAGCGCCGCATCGACAAGACCAATCAACTGAGGAACGACCTTGTCGAAGAGTTGGATAGAAATTTGTTGGCGTGGCTTGAGGCGCACGGCTTACCGAAGGCCGGGGCTCCGTTAAACTCCGAGTCGCCGGGGCTGATCATCGACCGGCTTTCGATTCTGGCTCTGAAGATCTATCACACGCGCGAAGAGACGGAGCGCAGAGATGCGCCGGAGGGCCATGCGGAGCGCAATCTGGCGCGGCTCGAGGTTCTGAGAGAACAGCGCGCCGACCTGGCGGCGTGCCTGGATGCGCTGTGGCAGGACACCATGAGCGGGGTGCGTTGCTTTAAACTCTATCGGCAGATGAAAATGTATAACGATCCTGCATTGAATCCGGCAATGTATCGAAAAACAGGGAACGAGGGAACGAGGGAACAAGGGAGCGAGGCAGCAAGGGAGCAAGGGAGCAAGAAACTTGGGTCCGAGGAGTTTTGAGAGAACCCAAGCGTCCTTTAGGTGGCTCCAGAGCCGAGGTTCTATTTTTTCGCGGGGAAATCAGCGGCCCACCGGGATGTAAAGGCCGCCTGCCAGTACGCCCCCGGTACCCCCATTGACGAGAGGCGGGGTTCTGCGTATAAACATGGCCTGAGTCATGTTATGTTTCAGCGAAGGTTCCCCGTCCGCCGAGAGCCGGGATACGGGGGAAAGGAATGCAAGCTTCCAGTAAAGCCATGACGCAAGATGCACGCACCGCGGCACCCAGCCGCAAAAAGAATGCAGCCTCGGCTGCCAAATCCGACGGCCATAAGAGTGCCAGGACGGAGCCTGTCTTTCAGCACTATGAGGCCGCCGTGCTGCTGTTGCAGCAGGGGAAGTATGAAAGGGCGCTGACCGTTCTGGAGAAGTTGCTGCCCGAAGCGCCCGCCGAGATCAAGGACCGCTGCCGGATGTACATCAGCACCTGCCAGCGCCAACTGCTGGCGCGCGCACGGTCGTTCCCTACCCCGGAAGAACACTACGACTACGCGATCTCGCTGCTGAATACGGGCTATTACGAGGAAGCGCGGGAGCAGTTGAACCAGATTCTCACCGAACACCCTGGCGCCGACTACGCCTTTTACGGGCTGGCGGTGCTGGAGTCGATTACCGGCCGCGCCCAGGATTGCCTCTCGAGTCTGGCCCGGGCTATTGAACTGAACCCCAAGAGCCGGGTGCAAGCGCGCGTCGACAACGATTTCCAGAACATGGCGGACGATCCGCGCTTTACCGAGTTGCTTTACCCCGAGGTTCCGTAAGGCCTGTCTTGGACTCAACGATCTCTGCAAACAGCGATCCGGCGCAAGGGCCGGGGCACGACTACGCACCGGCGCAGCGCGCACTGCGCGTGGTTGCTATCGGCGGTGGCACGGGCCTCTCCACGCTGCTGCGCGGATTGCGCCGGCACGTTCCCGCACCCGGAGAGAGTGACACGACGCCGAACGCCATTGCAGACCTTGCCGCCGTGGTGACCGTGACCGACGACGGAGGTTCTTCGGGACGGCTGCGGCAGGACTTCAACATGCTTCCCCCTGGCGACCTGCGCAACTGCATGGTTGCCCTCAGCGAAGAAGAGGATCTGCTGACGCAACTGTTCGCGCACCGCTTTCGCGCCGGCGATGGGTTGAAGGGACACAGCTTCGGAAACCTGTTTGTGGCCGCGCTTACGGAGATCACGGGCGATTTTGGGCAGGCGGTGCAACTGGCGTCAAAGATTCTGGCCACGCGGGGACGCATTTATCCGGCGACAACGGCTAACACCACGCTGGTGGCGAACATGGACGACGGCTCGATCGTGCGCGGCGAAACTAAGATCACCGCCAGCAAGCGGCGCATTGTGGAGTTGACGCTCGATCCACCCAGCCCGACCCCTATGCCGGAGACGCTGGAAGCAATTGAGCGCGCAGATCTGATTACGGTGGGCCCCGGATCGCTGTACACGTCGCTGATCACGAATCTGCTTGTGGATGGGATTCCCGAGACTCTAGGCGAGGCGCGCGGCGTGCGCGTGTTTATTTGCAACCTGATGACACAGGCCAACGAGAGCCTGGGGTTGAGCGCCGCAGAACACATCGAACGCATCTACGACCACACGCGGAGGCCGGTCTTCGATTACGCCGTCGTGAATACGGGGAAATTCTCTGCCGAGACGCTGGCACGCTACGCCGCCCAGGACGCTACGCCGATCGTACCGGACTGCGAGCGCATCGAGGCGCTTGGTGTGCGCTGCATTACCGGGGATTTTGTCAGCGAAGAGAACCTGGTTCGCCACACCACCAGCCGTCTGGCAGACGTGGTGCTGGAACTGGCGCAGGCCAGCCGCCGCCGATCCCACAACTCCTGAAAATTCATCTTTCCCCCCGAGAGCTCATTACGTTAAAGTCGTAGACGCGCTTCCGAACCTTGCGCGATAAGGAGAATTCATGCGGAACCTACGAGTTTGGGCCATGTTGGGCTGTTGCTTCATTACCCTTGCCACCTGCGCGCAAGGCCAGTCGAAGCAGAAACCGGGTCTTTGGGAAGTGACCGCCACCATGAACATGTCGGGCATGCCGATGGCGTCCCAGATGGGGTCGCACACCTCGCAGATTTGCGTTACTCAAGCCATGATCGATAAATACGGCGGCCCGTATAGCAATCCACAAAGAGGAAGCTGCCAGACGAGCAATGTGGTGGTGACCCCAGCGGGCATGACCGCGAATCTGAGCTGCTCCGGGCAGATGAGCATGACCGGAACGGTGCAAGCGACGTTTGTGGACGCGAACACTACGAAGACAACTGTCCAAATGACAATGACGATGCCCAACGGGCAAACGATGAACATGACTACGCAATCGACGGCCACCTACAAAGGGGCGGATTGCGGCAGCGTGAAGCCCGTAGCCGTGCCGCCGAGCCAGTAAAACAGCTTTCGGTTTGAACGGCGCAGGCCGCGCTTATTCTTCCACTGTGCGCTTGAGTTGGCCACAGGCGGCGAAAATGTCGCGGCCGCGGGGCTGACGGATGTAGGCGGGAATTCCCTCCTCGACCAGGAGTTTGTGAAACGCGACGACGGCCTCGGGGCTGGGCATCGTGTAGGCGATGCCGGGGCCGGGGTTCCAGGCGATCAGGTTCACTTTTGCCGAAAGGCCGGAACGGCGTACGAGACGCGCGACTTCGCGGGCGTGTTCGGGACGATCGGTGACGCCACCCAGCAGAACGTATTCGAAGGTGATGCGCTCGCGGGGACGCAGCGGGACGCGGCGCACCGCTTTGATGACTTCATTAATCGGCCACTTGCGGTTGATGGGCATGATTTCGGCGCGGATCGTGTCGTTGGGTGCGTTGAGACTGATGGCGAGGTGCGGCCGCAGGTCGGGCTGTTCTTGCGCGAATCTTTCGATGCCGGGAACGATGCCGGAGGTGGAGACGGTCATACGCCTTGGGCTGAGGCCGACTTCGCGGACCAACAGGCGCACGGCAGCCATGAAGTTGTCGTAGTTGAGAAATGGCTCGCCCATGCCCATGAAAACCAGATTCACGCGGTCGCGGCCTACGCGAACCGCATGGCGGTCGAGGATTGCGACTACCTGGCCTGCGATTTCACCTGCGGTGAGGTTGCGTTGCAGGCCCAACTTTGCGGTGAGGCAGAACTGGCAGTTGACGGCGCAACCGACCTGACTGGAGATGCAGATGGTGGCGCGGGACCAGTCCCTGGTTTCGTGATTGAGGGAAGATCGAAGATTGTGCTCTCCCACCCTTTCCGCAAGGTGCTGCGGAGAGGGTGAGGCAACAGGCTGCCCTGGCTGGTCCCGATCTTCGTCGCCAGCCTCGCCGCCGTCGCCCTCGGGCATCCAGACCGCTTCCGCGGTTTTACCTTTTGCATCAGAGCCTGCGAACTCAATCAGATAGCGCTCGGTGCCATCGACGGACTGGAACGCGCGGGCGATGGCTGGACGGCCGATTTGCCAGCCTTCAGAGGCCATTTTCGCGCGCAAAGGAACGGGCAATGTGGTGATTTCAGAAATCTCTCTAAGCCACTGACGATACATGGCTTCAGCCAACTGTTTGCTGCGAAAAGCGGGCTCGCCGGCGGAGATCAGAAGCTTCGAGAGAGATTCCGCATCTAATCCAAAGAGAGGTTCCCTGAAGCCGCCGGGGGCGTCTGCAGCGTCTAAAGAAACGAGTTGGGCTGGTTTTTCACGCATCGCAAGGCTCAGCTTTCAGTATCTTAGCTTTTCTTGAGGGGCCTGGCCTTGACTGCCTGTTTTGAAGTCAAAATGCAGGGAGGACCATCCCTCAGCGGCTAAAGCCGGGCCATTTTGCTGGCTTTGTGGCACGGATAAATCCGTGCCCTTTCAAAACGAGCCCCTCGATTGAGTTTTTCAGCAAGCTGTGAAGTCGTGCCCTTTCAAATTGGCTTGACCTACAATCTGGATCGATTAGGCCTACAATCGAAGTTCGACATGGTGCAGATGAACACTGAGAGAAACCTTCGCCGTAGCGTATTGCCAAACGGGCTGATCGTGCTGACCGAGCGCATGGAGCACGTGCACTCCGTGGCTATGGGCATTTGGATCAAGTCTGGCTCGCGGTGCGAGACCCCGGAGATCAACGGGATCTCGCATTTTGTGGAGCACATGCTCTTCAAAGGCACTCGTTCGCGGACGGCGCAGCGGATTGCTCGCGAGATGGATTCGATCGGCGGCAACCTGGATGCCTTCACCAGCAAGGAAACCATCTGCTTCAACGTGAAGTCGCTGGCGGATCATGTGCCTATTGCGCTGGACGTGCTGAGCGACATGGTGCTGAATCCGATCTTTGCCCTGCCCGACATCGAGCGCGAGCGCGGGGTGATTCTGGAAGAGATCAAGATCGACGAAGACAATCCCGACGTGCTGGTGCACGAGTTGTTCACGCAGAGCTTCTGGAAAGGGCATCCGCTGGGCAAGCCGATCCTGGGCACCACGGAAACCGTGGCGCAACTGGGACAGCAACAGCTCTTCGCGTACCACGGCGACCGCTTTCACGGCGGGAATATGGTGTTCTCAGCAGCCGGAAACCTGGATCACGACGAATTTACCGCGGCCGTAGCGGAGAAGTTTTCGCCGCTGGTGGCCGGCGATACGCTGTACGAGCTTTCTGCGCCCGAGCCGAGCGCCCGCATCATTCTGCGCAATAAAAAGGCGCTGGAGCAGGTGCAGATCTGCCTGGGCGTGCCGGCGCCCCCGATTACCGATGAAAACCGCTACGCGACACTGATCCTGAACACGGTGCTGGGCGGCGGCATGAGTTCACGGCTGTTCCAGACCATCCGCGAGGAACGCGGCCTGGCCTACTCGATTTACTCCGACCTGAGCCCGTATCGCGACACGGGGAACCTGTGCGTGTACGCGGGCACATCGGCGAACAAGGCGCTGGAGGTTGTGGACCTGATCATGGCGGAGTTCCGCGACCTGAAGCAAACGCCAATCAGCTCCGAGGAGTTAACGCGCGCCAAGGACCAGGTGAAAGGCAACATACTGATGGGCCTCGAAAGCTCCGGCTCGCGCATGGCGAACCTGGCGCGGCAGGAGATGTACTTCCGCCAGTTCTTCTCGGCCGACGAGATTATTGCGCGCGTGAGCGAGGTGGAAGCGGAACACGTGCAGGCGATGGCGCAGCGGCTCTTCAACCCCGACAGCATTGCGGTGACGCTGCTGGGGCGGCTGGACGGGGTGAAGCTGAATCGGACGCGCCTTGCGTGCTAGAAACTGGCTTTCCGAGCGAACCATTTCCCTTTCGCGTCTGTACGTTGTAGCATTTTCTCGGATGGGCCTGGAGCTGCGGGCCTGCCCGAAGGGACTGGAACCGCAATGAATCGCAAGACTTTGCCTGCTGACTGCCGTCGCGCGCGGCGCACGGTTGCGCCCAACGGCTTTACTTTGATGGAATTACTGATCGTGATCGCCGTCATTTTGATCCTGATGCTGATGGCGATGAAGACCATCGGCTCCATGAAGATTCGCGCTAACGAGTTGTCGGCAATCAATTCGATCCGCGTGATTACATCGGCCGAAACTGAGTACGAATCCACTTACGGGGCCAACGGGTACGCCTGCGATCTGAAGTCCCTGGGCGGCATACCGGGATCTGGATTGCCCACGCCGACCTCGGCGCAACTGCTGGACAACGATCTGGCGTCGTCGGGCTACAAGTCAGGCTATCTTTTTAAAATCTCGAATTGCGAAAAGGTCACCGTAAATGGAACCGACCGCATTACCGGTTACGTGCTGACGGCGGTGCCCGCATCTCCTGGCAAGACGGGCAATCGCGGCTTTTGCACCGACCAGTTTGGCGGCAATCCAAAGTACGATCCTGCCGGCGGCGCCAACTGCACACAATCTCTGCAATGAAGTTCAGCGTCGGCCGTGTCGGCACCTGTTCCCGGCGCATGGCGTTTGCGTGCGCGGTTTTGGCGCTATGCAGCGGCGGCGCTTGCGCGCACCTGCTTTTTGGGCAAGCTCCCGCGCAGGTGAGCGCTCACGAGCTGGCCGCACGCGTTGATCGCCATTACGACCAACTGCACTCGCTTAAGGCCGGGTTCCGCGAGGACTATGCCGGCCTGGGCATGAATCGAACCGAGAGCGGCACGCTTTTTTTGCGCAAGCCGGGACGGATGCTGTGGCAGTACAGCACGCCGGCGGGAAAGATCTTTCTGCTCGACGGCAAATACGCGTGGCTCTACACCAAGGGCGACGCGCAGATTCAGCGGGTTCCTGCGAAAGAGCTGGACGATCTGCGTTCGCCGCTGCGCTTTCTTTTGGGACACACGCAGCTTGAGAAGGAATTGAGCGGACTGAAGCTGGAAGGCGCTGCCAACGGCCTTTACAGGCTGAGCGGCTTGCCCAAGGGCCAGGAAAATCGCGTGACGCGGCTGGAGCTGACGGTGACGGCGGCGGGCGCAATCTCCAGCCTTGAAGTGCAAGAGGTGGATGGTGCGACCACGCGGTTCACGTTCACGGGCGAGCAGCCCGATGCAACCATTCCGGCCGAGATGTTCCACTTTACGCCGCCGGCGGGTGTACCGGTGGTGGACGCCATGCCGCCCGTGTGAAAAAAGCAGCGACCGGGCAGACTGAGGGTCTATTCTCTCGCGCGACCTGGGCTCTGCGCCCACCAAGCTTCTCCCGCGAGACCCTCTTCCCGCCTGCGATACCAAGCCGCAAAGCCGCGCAAAAAGCTCCCAAACACAAATAGGGCAAAGCAACCTGGCCCCGCTCATCACGGGGACTGGTTTTCATCTGCAGTGCCTGACTGCGATCCTATTTCGGCGGATTCGTGTTATCGCCCTTGCCCTCGCCCGTATCCGCGGGCTTGGTAGGATGCAGCTTGCTCATTTCCTTGGCACCGGCGTCCGGGTTCATCAACTTCACCTTGATGTCCGAGCCGAACATTCCGGAGGTCCATTTCATGTAATAGGTCTTTCCCGCCTCGGCTTGGACTCGAATTCTCTCGCTCTGGCCCCTTGTCTGGTTGACCGCCGCGGCGCTGGACATGATGATGCTGGGCCCGTAGTACATTTTTGCCATCCCGGCAACGACGACCGTGCCGGGGTCCACCTCAGTCCATGCATATTCGCTGTTGAGCAATGTGCCCAGATAGACGCCGTTCACATAAAGATGGTCATGAGAGGCGGAGCCGACGACTCCACCAATGCGGTAAATACAGATGATCGCCTTGCCCTCGGACGGCGCGGCCGGCATGGGCGGCATCTCCTTGGCGGGCGCAGCGGCTGGCTGCTGACCCTGGGGGCCGGTCGCCGCAGGCTGCTGACCTTCGGGAGTTGGAGCGGCTGGTTGCTGACTTTGGGTGGACGGCGCGGGTTGTTGCTGGTTCTGGGCGGGCGGCGCGGTTGGTGGCTGATTCTGGGCAGCCGCAACAAAAGAACCGCAGACAAGCCACAACGCGCAGCAGGCCAGCAGGAGGGTTACAGATATGCGGAAACCGCTCTTGCCGCGGCGAGTGCCAGCGACAATGCAGTAAGCAGTGTTGTGCATTTGAGCACCCCTTTTGCAGTGGTTGGAAATCTGGCGTGAAACTTATCAGGTTCTCCTGCGGCGGTCAACCGGGATTTCCACTGCACTTTCCTGACTGCGAGCCAATGTATCCAATCTGCCTTCGCTCACGATCATCGCCCGGCCGAGGCTCGCAGGACCGGGGAAGTTCGTGCCTTCGGCCGACGCAGCACATGCATGCAAAACGCCGCAGCGGGGCAACTAAGTTTGCCCATGCTGCGGCGTGCGTGATGCTTGGTTTTCGAGACTATGTGCGCCGAGTGAGGACCGCCGAGTTACTTTCCCGGTTTTGCGGGAGCGCTGACGGGGGCAGAGTGCGTGCTTTCAGTCACGGAGTGCGGGCCGGTGGAGCGCACGAAGAGAACCACGAGGCCGATGGACGTGCACATAAACACAATCGCCGCCCATGTGGTGAGCTTTGTGAGCACGTTGGCCGCGGCGCGAGGGCCAAAAGCGGTTTGCGAACCCTGGCCGCCGAAGGCGCCGGCAAGATCGGCCGAGCGGCCCTGCTGGAGCAGGACGACGCCAATCAGAAAGAAACACACGATCACGTGCAGGACAATCACAAAGTAAAAGAGAATCTGCATTCTTGGCTGCCTTCTAAACGGTCCCGGCTCTGAGGGTAGATGCGCGCCGGTCCGGGTGCGAAAATCTTTGGTGCGGAAGACGGGACTTGAACCCGTACGCCTTTTGGGCGCCGCCCCCTCAAGACGGTGCGTCTGCCAATTTCGCCACTTCCGCGGTTCCCATCAAGTATATCAAATAGAGGAATGCAAAGCGGATGCGGGACAGTGAGTCAGGACTGTTGGTTCAAGTCCAGCAGGCGCTCCATCCAACGGGCGAGAGCCTGCTCGTCGTGAGAGCCCGCGGACTGGGCTGCATGCACATTCCTGCGTTCCTCGGGAGCGCGATTCTGGCTGAGCTTGAATTTGCCTTCGATGCGCGCGATGGGAATGCGAAAGCCCATGATGCCGGCGAGCATAGTGCGGTGAAAACCCTCCGGCAGCCCGCGCCAGTGATCCAAGTAAGAAGGTTCATGCGCGGCGATGAGATCGGCGAGGAGGGCCTGCTTGGCTGCGTCGTCCTCCACGAGCGAGAGCGTTCCGCGGGCATGCACAGCGATGTAATTCCAGGTAGGCACGGAGAGCGGCTCAGTGTAGAGCGTTGGCGAAACGTAACTGTGCGGCCCTGCGAAGACGACGAGGGTTTCCCGTCCGGCGAGCGCCTGCCAGTGGGGATTGGCTTTGGCGAAATGGCCTTCCAGAACGCCGTGGTCGCCGGCGTCTTTCACGATCAGCGGAAGATGGGTTGCCGTCGCGCCCGCCTGCTCACCCGATGCCGGACCGAAAAGCGTCGCGAACGAATAGGCGCGCATGGCTTCAAGCAGGATGAGGCGATCGTGAACCTGGTTGAATTTGGGTGAATACATCCTGGACCGGCTTCCGTTTGCGGCGTGTTGCATTAGCCAGCATACCAATTGCCAACGGCGCGTATCGGCGGCCGACAACGAGTCAGCTTCACGAAAACCGTCCCTCAGTGGCTGAAGCCCGCGTGCACTTTGCGGCTTTACGGCACGAGTGAACTCGTGCCCTTTCAAAACAGTCTGCTCCAGGTTTTCTGCTTCATAAAATTGTCCATCACCGAGGGCCAGCTATCCGTCCCGGCGATTGCTCGCTGGTATACACTCATCGCAAGACTATGCGCGCCCATGTGTCGATTTCCTTACTTTTCGCTGCTGTTTCAACCCTGGCACTCAGCCACATTTGCCGCCAGAGTTGGAGCCAGAGTGCAACCCACCCAACTGTTTCCATGACCAAATCGAAGTCACCCACTCCTCAGGAAGTTCACCGCTCCGCGATCGTGATCGATACGCACGTGGACACGCCGCAACGATTTGTGGACGAGCAGTTCGACCTCGGCGATCCGCTGAAGGGCGGCAACTTCAACCTGGAGACGGCGCGCAAGGGAAACCTGGGCGCGGAGTTCTTCTCCATCTGGGTTGACCCCGCCGTCTACAAGGACCACGAAGCGCGGCGCACTCTGGTGCTGATCGATGCCGTGAAGCAGCAGGTGGCGAAGCATTCTGACCAGATGGAGTTTGTGACGTCGTCGGCGGGGATTGAGCAGGCGCACCGCGAGCACAAGCTGGCGGCGTTGATGGGCATCGAAGGCGGCCACTCGATCGAGAACTCGCTGGCCCTGCTGCGGCAGTTTTACGCGCTGGGCGTGCGCTACATGACGCTGACGTGGGCCAACTCGAACGGCTGGGCCGACAGCTCGGGCGATGCCGACGACGCGAGCGTGCCGCACACGGAGCAGGGATTGAGCGAGTTCGGCAAAGACGTGGTGTACGAGATGAACCGGCTGGGGATGATGGTGGATGTCTCGCACGTCTCGGACAAGACGTTCTATCGGACTCTGAATATTTCGCGGGCACCGGTGATCGCGTCGCACTCTTCGGCGCGAGCGCTGTGCGATGCGCCGCGCAACATGACAGACGACATGCTGCGCACAATTGCGCTCTATGGCGGCCCGAATTCGAAAGGCGGAGTGGTGATGGTGAACTTCTACTCCGCGTTTCTGTCGCAGGACTACCGTAACGCTCAGAAGGCCATTGAACCAGAGGTGGACAAGAAGGTTGCCGAACTGAAGGCGAAGGCCAAGGCGGAGGGACGCGACAAGACGCCGGAGGGGCGCGCCGCATTGCAGGACGAGATTGACAAGCTGCAACGGTCGTACGCCGACCAGATTCCGCGGCCACCGCTTTCCATTCTGATCGACCACATCGACCACATTGCCAAGGTGGCGGGCGTGGATCACGTGGGATTGGGATCGGATTTCGATGGCATTCAGGGGCAGTTGCCAGAGGGCATTGACTCGCCTGCCGATTTGCCGAAGATTACCGAGGCGCTGATGGCGCGGGGGTACTCGCCTGAGGATTGCCGGAAGATCCTGGGCGGGAATCTGCTACGCGTGTTCCACGAGGTGGAGGCGATCTCAAAGCAGTTGCAGGCGGAAGAGCGGCCGAGGATCACGGAGAAGCAGCCGTTCGACAAAAAGTGATCAGTGGTCAGCGATCAGTGATGAGCTGTCCTCGGCCAGTGGCCAACGACCAAAAGTCAGAGACCGCGGCTCGACAATCGTAGCTCGCATCCCGGCCTTGCCCTTTATACTGGCTATTCGCTCAATTCCCTTCCCGGAGAATGAAAGATGAACATTTTGTACCGGCGATTTGCCGTTTTGACGGCAGCGGCATCGCTGCTTTTTGTGGGATCAGCCTGCGCGGAGGATGATAAGCCGGCGGCGAAATCCGCGACTACGGAAAAAGCCACGGAAAAGCCTGCGGAGGCCACGCTGCCGGCCGATTCGACCACGCAGGGCGCGATCGACGTTGGCGGGCAACACATTGCCTACACCGCGATTGCCGGGACCATCACGGTGGGCTCGACCGACATCCAGGATGCGCAGTTGGGGCCGGATGGAAAACCGCAGGCGGGAAGCCAACTGTTGCTGGACGCGCCCGACAAAGCGAAGGATGCGCCGCCTGTGGCGCGGATGTTCTACGTCGCGTACTTCAAGACAGGCGCCAAGGCCGAGGACCGGCCGGTTACGTTTTTCTATAACGGCGGACCGGGCAGCTCCACGGTGTGGCTGCACATGGGCTCGCTGGGGCCGAAACACGTGGTGACGGCAGGCGACACGCACCTGCCGGCCGCGCCCTACAACATGGTGGACAACCCCAACAGTCTGTTGGATGTGAGTGACCTGGTGTTTATCGACATGCCCGGAACCGGGTTCGGGCGACTGACGGGGAAGGACGCGGAGAAGACTTTCTGGGGCATCGACGGCGACGCGGGCGCGTTTGCGCGCTTCATTGAGCGCTTCGATACCAAATATTCGCGGTGGAACTCGCCCAAGTTTATTTTTGGCGAGAGCTACGGGACGACGCGCTCGGCAGTGCTGGCCGATCTGCTGGAAAACAAATACAACACGGACCTGAACGGCGTGATTTTGCTTTCGCAGATTTTCAACTTCACAGCCGACATCGATGCGCCGGGCGCGAATCCCGGCGTGGATCTGCCCTATGTGCTGGGCCTGCCGACATACGCGGCCACGGCGTGGTATCACAAGAAACTTCCCACGCAGCCTGCCGCACTGGAGCCGTTCCTGAGCGAAGTGGAACAGTTTGCCACGGGACCCTATGCGCATGCGCTGGCGCTGGGCACGGATCTGGGAGCGGATGAGAAGCAGCAAGTGGCAGAAAAGCTGCACGAGTACATAGGATTGCCGGTGGCCTACTTGCTGAAGGCGAACCTGCGCGTGGCCGGAGGCGAGTTTGAGAAGACATTGCAGGAAGATTCGGACTTGACGACGGGACGCCTGGACACGCGATTCTCGGGGCCGAATTTGAATCCACTGAGCGAAAATGCGGAGTACGATCCGCAGAGCTCGGCAATTTCCTCAGCGTATGTATCGCTGTTTAACGACTACGTGCGCCGCGACCTGAAATATGGCGACGGATTGACGTATGTGCCGGAGGTCTATGACGAGGGCGTGGGACATTGGGACTTCAAGCACGACGGCAACCCCGTGAGTGTGAACGTGGCTCCGGACCTGGCGGAGGCGATGAAGACGAATCCGCGGCTGAAGGTGATGGTGAACGGCGGCTACTACGACCTGGCGACGCCGTTTTTTGCCGCACAATATGAGGACAAGCATCTGCCGATTCCGCAGTCGCTGGCTAAGAACATCGAGTACGACTGGTACGAATCGGGGCACATGGTTTATGTGCGCGATGAATGCGTGAAGCAACTGCACGATCGCGTGGCGGCGTTCATTAAGAGCACGGATGCGGTTGGGAAATAGGAGAAAAGTTTCCCGCAGTTCTACGGATATCTAAAGCGTGTTTCATAAATGCCTTGGCCGGTAAGGCCGAATGCCGCAGGGGTTAAACAGGCTGCGGAAAAACACCATGGAGCCGGAGATTCTCGCGAATACGAGGGCAGCAGGGGCTGAAGCCCCGACGGTTTTAATGGACTTATGTGGCCCGGCTAAAGCCGTGCCGTTGTTACAAAGCCAGCCTCATGGGGTTTTTCCGCAACCTGTAAAACCCCTTGTCTTTTTGGCCCTTTTCGCAAGACGCGCGAAAAGGATGGGGCACGGTAAGTTCCCCTTCAAGCGATCACGAGGCTTTCGCCGCCGGAACGGCGTCGTGGACTTCTTTGGCGCGGTCGAGAGCGGCTTGAACGTTAGGCATGATGTTTTCGCGGCCCAGACGGTCAAGAAAGCGCGTGCCGCTCAAGAGCTTGGATGGCTGCTCCATGGCGCCGCAGAGAATCAGCGTGCGGCCGGATTCATGCAGGCGCTTTGCAAACGTCTCGATGGCGTGAATGCCGGTGGCGTCAATGGCAGTCATGTTGCGGAGCCGCAGAATCACTACCGCCTCAAATGCTTCGATGTTAACCGTGGCCTCGACGAGTTTTTCCGTAGTGCCCCAAAGAAAAGGGCCGTGGATGCGCAGCAGCGAGACGTAAGGCGGCACAATGCGGCCCTGCAAGACGTGCGGCAAACCGTCGCGTATGTACTCTTCGGTGACCGGAGAGACGGTCGTGGTGTCGGCAACGCGACGGATATAGAGCAACGCGGCGAGTCCGAGTCCGACGGCGACGGCGACGGTGAGATCGGCGAAGACCGTGAGTGCGAAGGTGACCAGCCATACCGAGATGGCGGTGAAATCCAAGCGCAGAATTCCGCCGATCTCGTGCCACTCGCCCATGTTGTACGCCACGACAAAGAGCACAGCGGCCAGCGTAGTGAGCGGGATGTAACTGGCCAGAGGCGCCGCAACCACAAGAATGCAGAGCAGTGTGAGCGCATGAATCATGCCGGAGACGGGGGAGCGTGCGCCAGCCCGAATGTTGGTGGCAGTGCGCGCGATGGCGCCGGTGGCGGGAATGCCGCCGAACAGTGGCGAAACAATGTTGGCGAATCCCTGGGCGACCAGCTCGACGTTGGAGTTGTGGCGATCGCCCGTGATCCCGTCGGCAACGACGGCAGAGAGCATGCTTTCAAGCGCTGCCAGCATGGCCACAGTGAAAGCTGCAGGAATGAGGGGCAGAATGTGCTCGGCGTGGAAATCGGGAATGGCAAAGGGCGGAAAGCCGCGCGGAATGCCTCCGAATCTGCTGCCGATGGTCTCCACGGGCAGATGAAAAAACACGCTGACCGCCGTACAAACTAACACGGCGACGATCGAAGCGGGAACACGGCGGGTGAGGCGCGGCAGAATGATGAGGATGGCGAGCGCGCCGAGGCCGAGCCCGAGCGCATAGGGATTGACGGTGGTGGAGTGAGCGGCAAGCAGTTCGATGCGGGGCAGAAACTCGCTGGGGACAGCGGGCGTGCGAAGGCCGAAGAAGTCCTTGATCTGCGTTGAAGCGATAAGAATGGCGATGCCGTTGGTAAAGCCGATGACCACCATGCGCGGGATGAAGCGGACCGCTGCCCCGAGGCCAGTGAAGCCCATGACGAGCAGAATAATTCCGGCCATAAGGGTGACCATGGCAAGGCCACTCATGCCGAAATGAGCAACGATGCCGGCCACAATGACGACGAAGGCGCCGGTGGGTCCGCCGATCTGGGTGCGCGAGCCGCCGAGTGCGGAGATGAGGAACCCGGCGACGACGGCTGTGTAAAGGCCAGCCTGCGGCGTGACGCCGGAGGCGATGCCGAATGCCATGGCGAGTGGCAGTGCGACCAGGCCGACCGTAACACCAGCGAGGAGATCGTGGAAAAACATCTGCGCGGTGTAGACACGAAGCGCCAGAATCGACTTGGGAAGATTGGGATTGCTTATGGACATGGGGACTTAAATCTATTTTACGCGAATTTGAGTTTTGGCGGCTTTCGGGACTTACTCGAGCGGCTTTGCGTAGACGAAGGCGGCGCGGTGACGCGCGTAGTAGTGCTCTTCCCTGCCCTG
>JARLFZ010000047.1 GCA_031296305.1 Occallatibacter sp.
GCTCTGCGCAAGAACTGCGCCCAGCCGCACCAGCAGAGGCTTCCACAATCGGCGCAGCATTTTGTAGCGCGGCCAGGAGCGATCGGAGATGCGCGCGTTCACCACGGCCATGGGAATTCCACGGCGAAAGCATCCGTTGAGCAGATTGGGCCAGAACTCAGTCTCCGCCAGCACCAGCATGCGCGGCTTGAGCGCCTTGAGATACGCGCGCACGGCCCACGGCAGGTCGAGCGGGCAATAAAATACGCGGTTGGCTCCGAAGCGCTCGCGGGCCAGAGCCTGTCCGGTACGCGTGGTGGTGGAAATGGCTACGAAATATTCCGGTAGCGCCGCATCGAGCGTCTTCACGAGCCGCGTCACGGCCAGCACTTCGCCCACGCTGACCGCGTGCAGCCAGATCAGCGGGCGCCCGCCTGTGCCCGAGCCAGCGATCAGGCGCTTGGGGACGCGCCCCAGCCGTTCCCGCAGCCCCTCACGGTATTTCTGCGTGGTTGCCATGCGCCATAGCCACCACGGCGCCCCGGCCACCAGCGCTGCAAGCAAGCCCACGTTATAGAAAAAAAGCGTCATGCGGTACCGATTCGCTCTTTCGCCGGTCTAATCGTAGAGCACCTAAACCAAGTGATGGGGTGGTTCACCCTAGAATGATACAGTCGAGCACGATGAGAATTTTTGCTGTAGTTCCGCTCTTGATACTTGGCCTCGCGGCAATCGGCTTCGCCGCCGAACACAACCCGCCCCCGGTGCAGCCTGCCACTTCGTTTCCGGCGGTCGAGAGTCACCCCGACGAGCATGTGGCCATTGCGGTGGAGCCTTACGATACGAAGGAAAAAGAGTCCATCTTCCGCGTCGACTACATCGACCACGACGTTATGCCGGTGCGCCTCATCGTGACCAACCTGGGCGACAAACCCATCTCGCTGCGCGACGCGCGCATTCTTTTTGAAACCGCGAATGGTGACCGCATCCAGGCGGCGGAACCCGAAGACGTGGAGCGGTTGATGACGCGCAAGGAACGCCAGGGCAGCAAAATTCCCCTGCCCGCGCCGCTGCCGCCCATCCACACCAAGCCCAAAGGCAGCATGTCGGAAATCGAGCAGGACTTTAACACCTTCGAGTATTCCGCCCTGGCCGTTGAGCCGCACACCACGCGCGCCGGCTTTCTGTTTTACGATGTCTCGGGACTGAGCCATCCGCTGGTCGGCGCCAGGCTCTACGTGCGGTCGATACGCGATTCCGAGGGCAACGAACTCTTCTACTTCGAGGTGCCCTTCGATAAATACCTACAGTCGAAATCCGGCCAGATGAATTAGGACATGCTCACGCTGCCGGGATGGCGGCTACTCGTAGTACGTCGCGGTCGTGGTGTCGGTCTCCCAGATCGTGCAGTCTTTTACGCGCACGCGGCCCGCGGTCACATCCGCCAGGTGATGGTTGGTCTCGTCGTAGAAATATTTGGCGAGATTCTCAGCCGAGGGATTCAGCACCGTGAAGGGCTCGAGGTCGTTCAGCATCTGGTGGTCAAGGCGCTCGATCACCGGGCGCAGCACCTGCTTCAGTAATCTGAAATCGAGCAGGAGGCCGGCTGCGTCCAGCTCGGCGCCGGCCAGCGTCACGCGGACCTTGTAGTTGTGGCCGTGCGGGTTCTCGCACTTGCCTTTGTAGTTGCGCAAATAGTGGCCGGAGGAAAAATCTGCCTCCACGGTAACTTCAAACATCGTTGTCAGCTCAATCCTGCGCAGGCCTTGGCCCGCACACTTCAATTTTAACGAGTCGAGGCTCGCGGCGTGCTACTGCTGCCTGCCGCGCCGTTTTTGGCGGCCTGAGCGGCGCGCCTGTTCGCTGCGCCGGTCAACTTGTTCGAAAAGATTGCTCATCACTCCGATGAGCGCCGACCCCAGCGCCGCCACTACAAGAATCAACGCCACCGTGCGCCACAACGTGCCATTGGCCGGCAATCCCGGCTGAAAGCTCGACGGCACCAGCGCCATGGCTCCTGAGACCAGCGCGAAAAAGCCGAGCGTGGCGGCGAGAATGTAGAAGTTGCGGGACATACGAGTGGAATGTTGCGCTTCGTGGGCCTGTTGCGATTTTACGCGCGCTTGGCGCGGTCGCGAGATAAGCCACGTGCCGCTTCAAACTCGCGGAAGAACTCCTGCGCCGGCCGCGTTCTTCCCTTCCTTGCGTCTTCGAGTCCCTGGCGCACACCTTCTTTAGCATCGGCACGCGCGGCCACATCGAGGAGGCGCTGATAGGCTTCGGCATCTTGCACGACCGCCGCGGCCTTGCCATTCACGGTGAGCACCATGGGGCGCTTGCTCTTCCTCAGTTGCTTGATCATGCGTGCGGAGCCGCAGCGGAATTCGGTCAGCGATTGAATATCCGTAGCGATGTTCAGCATGCGCCCTCCCTGTGAGCACCGAATTCGGTGCTCACAGTGTAACCCAGATTGCCTCAGCTAGTAAGGTCGGCGGAGTTGATCACGGTCACTCCCGCCTTGGCAAAGTGCGCCTCGATCGCGGCCGCGGAGCCGTTCAAGTCGATGGCGCGGCAGGCGTCGCGCACAACCACGGCCGACAAGCCCAGCCGTCGTGCGTCGAGCGCGGAGTAGCCCACGCAATAGTCGTAGGCAAGCCCGGCAAAGAACACGCGCGTGAACCCGCGCTCGCGCAGGTAGCTGGCCAGGCCGGTCGGCGTGAGCCGGTCGTTCTCATAGAACACGGAATACGAATCGACCTCCGGCTGGAATCCCTTGCGCAAGATTAACTCCGCCTGCGGAAGGTTAAGACCGGGGTGAAAATCCGCGCCTACCTTCCCCTGCACGCAATGCGGCGGCCACAGCGTCTGCTTGCCGTAGGCAAGCTCGATCGATTCAAAGGGATTTTTGCCGGGGTGCGAGGTCGCGAACGAAGTGTGATTTGCCGGATGCCAGTCTTGCGTGAGAATGACGTGATTAAAATGCGGTGCGATACTCTGGATCGGCGCAACCACTTCATCCCCGCGGGGCACGGCCAGCGCTCCGCCCGGACAAAAATCGTTTTGCACGTCGGTTACTACCAAAACGTCATTCGATTCGATCTGCATGGCGCTCCTCGCGGCCTTTGCCAAAGAATCCCCGCCGACAGACCTTCGTCGTTGGGGTGGCCAGTACTCCGATTATGCCAGAAGCAGCTCAACCCCATGGTCGCGGAGCAACGCGACGTACTCGGGGCTGAGTTCCGCGTCGGAGACGACAACGTGCGCGGCCGTGAGTGGCGCGACGGGAATCATGCCGCCGCGGCCGAACTTGGTGTGGTCCGCGACGATGATCACGCGGCTCGCTACCTGGATCATCTTCTGTTCCGAGCCGACGACGAGAGTGTTGTTGTTGCTGAGCCCAGCTTCGGTAATGCCGCCGACGCCCATGATCACCGCGTCGGCGCGGATGGCGCCCAGCATCTGTTCGCAGAAGGGTCCCAGCATCACGCGCAACCGCGGATCGAGATAGCCGCCGGTCAGCGTCAGCTCGATGTTACGCAGCGATTCCAGGCCCTCGGCAATGGGCAGTGAGTTGGTTACGATGTGCAGGGATTTTTGTGCCAGCTCGCGCGCCACCGCGGCAACCGTAGAACCGCCGTCGAGAATCACCGTCTGGCCGTTTTCGATCAGGCCGGCGGTGAGCCTGGCAATCCGGCTCTTCTCGTCGCTCAGGCGTACACTTTCGACCGCGTAGTCGAAGGCGCGATTCGGCGGCGCCTGCACGCTGACCGCGCCGCCGTAGACGCGCTTGAGCACGCCTTCCGCTTCCAGAATGTCCAGGTCGCGACGCACGCTCGACTCTGACGCGTCCAGCTCGCGGCCAAGAGTCTCCGAGTCGATGAAGTCCCGGGACTCGAGCATCTGGCGGATTCGCAGTTGCCGTTCAGCAGCCTTCATCGTCGACCCGTGTTGCGCCTGGTCCCTGTTTCTTCACTTTCCCATTGCATCCATCACCGCGTCCGTCACTGACTTCACGAGCGATTCCAGATCGCCGTCGCTCGCCGAGGCGCTCCTGCTCCGGGGACCGTCGCAGGGCGTCGGCGCGAGCGCAATCGAGCCCGGCACTTCGAGATCGGACAATTGGCACTCCTTCATGCGCGATGCGTCAAAGCGAATGTCGGGCAGGCCCAGCTTTTTCTTGATGGCCAGCAGATCGTCGCCCTGCTTCTCAGAGATTTGCGAGATGGGCACGCCCAGTTGCGAGGCGATCAACAGGGTCCAGCAGTATGTCTCCAGCACTTCGGCGTACCACTCGGCATGCGTCACCGTGTCGGCCCAGCACACGATGCCGTGATTCGACAGCAACACTGTGTTGTGGGTCTTCACGTAAGGCAGAACAGTTTCCGCAAACGCCTGCGTGCCCGGCGTTTCATACGGCGAAACCGCAACTTTGCCCACGAAAACTTCGAACTCCGGAATGATGAGGTTCGGCGGCACGCGTCCCGTGATCGCGTAGGCCGTGGCGTGCGGCGGATGGCAGTGGACCACTGCTTTTGCTTCGGGCACCGCCTTGTAAATCTCCAAGTGCAACAGCAGCTCGCTGGTGCGCGGCTTCGCGCCCGCAATTTGTACGCCCTCGATATCCGTCATCCCAATATCGTCTGGCGTGAGATCGTACTTGCTTACGAGAGTCGGCGAGCAAAGCACCTCGTTGGGGCCTATGCGATAGGAAATATTTCCGCCGTTGCCGTCGACAAACTGGCGCATCCACAACTTGCGGCCGACCGCGCAGATTTCTTTCTTGATGGCCTCAGCCTCGGGCGATGAAAACAGCCGGCGATTGACCGCGGCCGGGGCTGCTACCGCTGCCGTCGCGGGCTGCGCGGCCTGTTGCGATCCGCCAGCCGCCTTTTCTGTCACCAGCTCGATGCCGTGCTGCTGCAAAAAATCACGCGCCGATGGCGTGACGACGCTGCTGGCGGCGACCGCGATGCTCGTGGCTCCCGCCGTCACCGCGTCCTGCACATCGCGCATCGCAATCAGTTTGCGCCCGCCAAGATCGATACTCTTTTCTCCGCTCTTCACTTTCCCACCTCGGAAAAATCTCTACGGCTTTACTTCTGCCGTGTCCACAATCAGGGCCACGTACGCGTCTACCGGCACCGGCGTGGGCCAAAAAGGATTCGATGCTTCGCGGCCTTCGGTAAATGCCACCATCTGGCCCGTGGCCGCGCCCAGCTCGTCCACCGCGATCAGCGCCTTGCCTCCGCCCTGCCCGTTCTTTGCGCGCAGGTTTTCCATTGTCACCGGCTCCACGATCTTGAGGGTCTTTCCCTCATACGACGCCACGGCTGGCGTGAGAGTGAGATGTCCGCGAACGATGCCGAGCCTCATGCGGCGCTCCCCGCGGCGGGCTGCTGCTCCGCATCCACAAGGCCCACCACTACCATGCGAGCCGGCGTGTTGTTGCCGAGCTTCAAGCGCGCAATGTCGCCGTCGGTTGAAATCAGCACTGTCTCACCCTTCGCCGCGCCCATCCAATCCACTACGACGTTGGGCTCGACTGCCGCGGCTCCATCGGACTCAAGCCGGCGCGCAATCAGAAAGCGGCATCCATCCAGTGTGGGATGCTTCGCCGTTGCGACCACCGTGCCTTCAATCCGCGCTAGAAACATTCTTCCTCTGACCCGCAGTGCCTAAATAATCCTCAACGCGTCACCGACGATCATCTGCCGCTCACGGGTGAACGTGAGCGGGGTGGTGATACCTTCGCCCGTCGGGGTCGCAATGGTGTGGCTGAAATATCCCGGGCCGCCCACGCCTAACGATGCGGGCGAGGCCGCGTTATGAATGAACAGCGTGGTATTCATAGCCTTCGCCATGCGCGTCGCCGTCTCAAGGTTGTTGGTGTGAATGATGGCCGTGTGCCGGTAGCCGTGCTCGGCGCGGACCGCGGCGGCAATGGCCGCGTCGACATCGCGAACGCGCACGATGGGGACGAACGGCATCATCTGCTCTTCCTGCACAAACGCGTGGTTCTCTTCGGTTTCGCCAAACAGCAGATCGGTTCCCGCCGGCGCCTGCACTCCCGCGGCCTTGGCCAGCACGGCCACGTCTTTGCCTACCAAATCTTTTTTCACATGTGCCCGCGCGCAACCACCTCCGCCGCCTTCAAATGTGAACGCGGCTTTGGTAAGCCGGTCGATTGCGACAGAATCGAGCTGGTACGCGCCGGCGCGTTTCATGGCGGCGATAAACGCATCGGCAACCGATGCCACTACGAACACTTCCTTCTCGCCAATGCAGAGCAGGTTGTTGTCGAAGGCCGCGCCGTCGATGATGCAGCGGGCAGCGCGATCGAGATCCGCGGTTTCGTCCACCACCACCGGCGGATTTCCCGGGCCGCCTGCGATCACGCGCTTGCCGGACATGGCCGCAGCCTTGGCCACAGCCGCGCCGCCGGTGCAGCACAGCAGCGCCACTTTGGGATGATGGAAGATCTGTTCGGCGGCCTCGATGGTCGGCTCGATAGTCGTCGTAAACACGTTCGCCACGCCTAGTTCGCGCTCAATCTCGCGATTCCACAATTGCAACGCGTACTTGGCCACATTCGCGCCCGAGGGATGCGGGCCGAATACCGCCGTGTTGCCCGCGGCTACAATATTGATGGCGTTCGAGGCCATGGTGGGCACCGAATGCGTTACCGGCAGCATCATGCCGATGACGCCCCACGGCGCGTGCTCGATAATGCAAAGCCCCGTGGTATTGCTGCGCGCTTCAGTGTGCAGGGCGTCCACGCCCAGCACAAAGCGCATGTTGGTCAGCTTCAGAATCTTGTGGTCGAGACGGCCGACCTTGGTCTCCGCGAGCTCCATCGGGCCCAACTCTTCGCGGCGGTCGTTGCAGATGCGGCAAATAATGTCGACGATGCGCTTGCGGTCTTCGAGCGGCATGGCGGCCACTTTTTTCTGGGCTTCGTAGGCCGCGTTTACGGCTTCGTCCACGGTGGCAAAGACGCCATCGCGCGCTGCCGATGTCCGCGGCGCGGGTGCCTGCGCTGTAGGCGCCGTCTGCATCTGCATGCGCAGGCGCGCCACCACTTCTTTCGCGATCTCGGCAATCACCTGGGGCGAAACTTGTTGTTGCGTCTGCATTGAAAAACTCCCCGAAACTCGTCTACGGTTTTGCTACCGTCGCGCCGCCGACTTCGATCGTGTCCACAATGCCCACAATCACGGCGTCTACGGGCGCATCCTTGGTGGTGGGCGTGAGGCGCGCGGAACTGCCCTGCGTAAACAGCACGCACTCGCCCACGCCGGCTCCTACGCCGTCCACCGCCACCACGGAACTGCCCGAGATCTGCAGCTTGCCCTCTTTATTGATGTAGGGCTGGACCAGCAGCAGCTTCATGCCGCGAAACTTCGCGATCTTTTGCGTGGAGACCACGTTGCCGATGACTTTGGCTATGAACATTGCGAACCTCTTGAAGAGCCGCGGAGCCTCAGGGGCTAAAGCCCCTTGCGTATTCCGTGAGCCATTGCGGCAGTCAGGGCTAAAGCCCTGACCTACCAGTCGTGCCCTTTCACGACGCCCCGCCCAAAAACCTGCGCTGGCGAGACGGTTTCGTCGCACTACTTCTGCAGTACGATGCTCAGCGAATCGTGCGGGCGCGCGATGACATGCACGCTCTGCACTTCTCCGGCCGCGCGCGCCGCTGCCGCGCCCGCGTCTACTGCCGCGCGCACGCTGCCCACGTCGCCTGTCACATACACCGAGCACAGGCCGCTGCCCACTTTGTTCCAGCCCACAAATTTCACGCTGGCCGCTTTCAGCATCGCGTCCGTTGCCTGCACCAGGGCCACCAGGCCTTTGGTTTCGATCATTCCAAGTGCTTCACTCGCCATTGCGATCTCCCTTTTCTGTGCCTACTTCAACATGTTCTCGACCAGCGCGTCGTGGGGGCGCGCAATCACGTGCGACGACACCAGCTCGCCTACGACCTTGGCTGCGGTCGCGCCGGCATCTACCGCCGCGCGCACGCTGCCCACGTCGCCGCGCACAATCGCGGTTACATAGCCGCCGCCGATCTGCACTGTCTTTACCAGCTCCACGCTGGCCGCCTTCACCATGGCGTCGCTGGCTTCGACCAGCCCCACCATGCCGCGGGTTTCAATCAATCCGATTGCTTGACTCATCTCGTCTCCTCGAAGTGCAGCTTTACTTTTTGGCTGCGGTTTTGTTGCCCTGCACGAAAGACGGCAGCTCGTCGTGAGGCCGTGAGATGACTTGCACGCTCACCACCTCGCCGATTCTCGATGCCGCTTCCGCGCCCGCGTCAGTTGCGGCTTTGACCGCCGCCACGTCCCCTTCAACAAAGGCGGTCACCAGACCCGAACCTACGGTCTGCCAGCCGGCGAAGGTTACGTTTGCCGATTTGAGCATGGCGTCGGTCGCCTCAAACAGCGCAACCATGCCTTTTGTTTCCACCATTCCCAGCGCTTGTTTCATCGCTTCCTCTCTTGTTCTGTAGCGTTACTACCCTTTTGCGTTTTACTTGAAAATCTCCACGTCCTTGGTCAAATGCAAACCGCAGGCGTTGGCTTCGTCCGTGTCCATGTGCACGTTCAGGCGCGAGGAGGGATCGATGCGCACGTGCACGTTATTGAACGTCACTCCCGATGGGCCGCCCACGCGCAGGTTCATTTTGTCGCCCTGCTTTACGCCGAAGTACGCGGCCTCTTTGGGACACATGTGCGCATGGATGGCGGCGCGGATCACGCCTTCTTTCAACTCCACCACGCCCTTGGGGCCGATGATGACCGCGCCCGGCGTGCCTTTGATGTCGCCAGAAAGCCGCACCGGCAGATCGCTGAAGCCCAGCATGATGGCGTCAGTAAAGGCCAGCTCTACCTGCGACTGTTTACGCATGGGTCCCAGAATGCGCAGGTTCGAAATGATGCGGCTGCGCGGGCCGACGATCGTGACGGTTTCTTTGGCGGCGAAGTTGCCTTCCTGAAAGAGCGGGCGGTCGAAGGTTAGCTCTGTACCGGGACCGAACAGCACATCCATATCCTCGCGGCTCACGTGCATGTGACGCGACGAGGCTTGCACTACCAGCTCGGGCGCCTTGCTGCCGGTGTCGCGTCCCAGGTACTCGAGCGCCACCTGGCGCACGATGCGTTCCACCGTGGTCCTGTCGATTACCGGATTCCCTGAACTTGCCATAAACAATCCTTAGCGGTGCTAGCGGAGTTTGCGGAGTTAGACCTGCTCCACTCCCGTCGTCATGCATTCCCCGCGCCCGTTCCGTGCATTCATCATCGCGTCGCAGCAACCTCTTCTCTGCTTCTCTTCACAACGGCCACCGTCTCGCGCGCCAAAATCGATTCTTCGTTGGCCGGAATCACCCACACCTTCACGAGGGAGCGCATCGTCGAAATCTCGCCTTCGCCCTTCAGCTCCGCGTTCTTCTCGTCGTCGAGTTCGACGCCGAAAGGCGCCATCCCCTTGAGGACCGCAGCGCGAATCGCCGCGCTGTTCTCGCCGATGCCACCGGAGAATGTGATCACGTCGAGGCCGCCCAACTCCAGCAGGTACGCGCCCACAAAATGGCGGATCGCGCGCACGAAAACGTCCAGCGCCAGGCGCGCCCGCGCGCTGCCCTTGACTGCGGCTTCTTCCAGATCGCGCAAATCTCCGCTGGTTCCGCTGATCCCCGCCAGTCCCGACTGGGTGCCCAGAAGCTTTGCCATCTTATCCGGCCCCAGGCCGAGCTTCTTCATCATGTGCAGCACGGCAAACACGTCGATGTCGCCGACGCGGTTGTTCTGCGGGAGGCCCGACTGCGGGGAGGCGCCCATGCTGGTGTCAATCGCTACGCCTTTTTTGAACGCGGCCACGCTCGAACTGCCACCGAGGTGACAGGAGATGTGCCGGAGATCCTTCCGCCCAAGCAGCGTCTGAGCTCTTTCGTTGGCGGAGCGGTGGCTGGCTCCGTGGAAACCGTAGCGCCGGATCCCGTGTTCCGTTCGCCACGCATAGGGCACCGCGTAGGTGGTCGAGGCCTCGTCCATGAACCGGTATGGGAACGGCTCCATCACCGCTATCAGCGGCACGCCGGGCAGCTCCTGCCCGAAGGCCTTCATCGCGGCGATATACGGCGGATTGTGCGCCGGAGCCATGAACGAAAACTCCTCCATGGCCGCAAGTAACGCATCGTCAACGATTTGCGGAGCATTGAACGGTCCGGTGTGGACCGCCTTGAAGCCCACCGCGCCAATCTCGCTCAGGCTTTTCAGCGGCTTTCCGGGTCCGGCAATCTCGCTCAAGCATTTTTTGATCGCTGAAAGGCAATCGGCGCATTCCCCGCCCGGCTGGCCGATGCGCTCGACCCGCCCCTGCGCCAGCACTGTCTCGCCCGCGGCCTGGTCGCCCGGCATGGCGTTTTCCGACAGAGCGATTTCCGGAAGTTCAAGGAGCCGGTACTTGAACGAGGTGCTGCCGATATTTGGGATCAAAACCTTCATTTTCTGACTGTTCTTGATTGAAGTTGAATGATACGATACATTATTCATCAGAGTCAATCGCAATCTTGGCGGATTTTGAGGGATAATCCAGATGATGACGCCACAAACGGGCATTTCCGGGCAAAGTCGCGCCGGCCTTACACCCTCGCTCGACCGCATCGACGAACTAGGCATCGTCGGCGCCGGCGGCGGCGGCTTTCCCACGGCGGTCAAGTTCAAAACCCAGGCCTCCCTCCTGATTGCTAACGCCGCCGAGTGCGAACCGCTCCTCCATAAGGACAAAGAACTCCTGCACCACTACGCAGAGCCTTTCCTGCGCGGCATGACGATGGCTATGGAACTGGTGGGCGCGCGCGAGGGCGTGGTCGGCATCAAGGAAAAATATCTCGACATCATTGCCGCTATTGAGGCGCAGGCTCCCGCCGGCATCCGTGTTGCCTCGCTGCCCGACTGCTACCCTGCGGGCGACGAATTCATCCTGGTGCACATGGTCACAGGCCGCGTGATTCCGCCGGGGGGCCTGCCTAAGGACGTCGACTGCGCCGTGGCCAACGTGGAGACGCTGATGAACATCGGCCTCGACCGTCCGGTGACGCACAAATACCTCACCGTCGCCGGAGCCGTCGCGCATCCCGTCACGCTCCGCGTTCCTATCGGCATCACTATCGGCGAAGTGATTGACGCTGCGGGTGGCCCAACGGTTCCCGACTTCGGCGTGCTTTTGGGCGGCGTGATGATGGCCAAGCCGGCAGCCGATCTGAACGTGCCTGTGACCAAGACGACGGGTGGCATCGTCGTGCTGCCCGCCGAGCACGCGCTCATCCGCCGCCACAATGCGCCGTGGATGCACATCGCCAAAATCGGCCGGTCGGCATGTGACCAGTGCCGCTTCTGCACGGAGTTTTGCCCGCGGTATTTGCTCGGGCATCCGATTGAGCCGCATGCGGCCATGCGGTCGCTGGGCTTCTCACAGCCGGGAGACCTGACGGTGGCCACGCTCTACTGCTGCGAGTGCAACCTGTGCACCATGTTCGCCTGCCCGGAGGATTTGGATCCCAAGAATGTTTGCGTGCAGGGCAAGCCGATTGCGCGCGAGCGCGGACTCACTTGGAAGGGCACTCCCGAATCGATTCAGCCGCATCCCATGGCGGAATATCGCCGCGTGCCGATGCGGCGGCTGATCGCCAAGCTGGGCCTGGGCGAATTTGTGAACGAGGGTCCGCTCACGGAGCACGAATTTGCGCCGCGCAAAGTGACGCTGCCGCTCAAGCAGCATGCGGGCGCTCCCGCGGTTGCGGTGGTCAAGTGCGGCGACAGTGTGCGCGTGGGCGATTTGATTGCCGCGCCGGAAGCAGGCAAGCTCGGCGCGCGCATTCATGCAAGCATTGACGGCCGCGTGTCGGTGGGAGCGGATGCGATCGTGATTGAAGCGTGAGAAAAACAGTTGTTAGTGATTAGTGGTTCGTGATTAGTGGTTAGTGGAGGGCGGCCAGAAAGGGCCGCGGGGCATGCGAGCTACGAAGGGCTCGAAGCGGACGTTGGCGCGGCAACTAACCACTAATCACTCGCCACTAACCACTGTAATTTTGAGGAACACCGAAATGCCGGAAATCAATTCCATCGGACTTATCGAACTCTCGAGCGTGGCGACGGGATTTGTCGTCGAAGACCTGATGCTGAAGGCGGGCTCGGTGCAGCTTCTGCTTGCGCGCAGCATCTGCTCGGGTAAATTTCTGATCGTGGTCTCGGGCGACGTCACCAGCGTTCAGGCCGCGCTCGCCGCTGGAGCCACTGCGGCCGGAGCCTCGCTCATTGAGCGCCGCCAGATCGCGCGCGTGCATCCCACGGTGCTCCAGGCCATCTCGCAGACCGTCGACATTCCGCCCAGCCAGTTGAAGTCGATCGGCGTTATTGAGACTTTCTCCGCGGCCAGCATCATTGAAGTGGCGGACGCCGCGGTTAAAACCGCCAACGTCACTCTGCTCAAAGTCCACCTCGCCATGGCTCTCGGCGGCAAAGGATTTGTGGTCATGGCCGGAGATATCTCGAGCGTGCAGGCCGCCGTCGCCGCCGGATGCAAGGCCGCCGCTGAAGACGGCATGCTGGTTGGCAAAGGCGTCATCCCCAACCCCTCGCCCGAGCTTTTCAAGGAATACATCTAACTGAAAGCTGGGAACAGCTTCTCTCCTGCGGGCGGGAAAACGGAAAACAGCGTGAGGCGTCAGTTATGGGATGCGTCTCACTTGAGCGATTCCAAGATAGGTGTAGCCAGCGTTCGCGTTGCCATCATCCCCGGTCCCCGAAGGCGAGGGACCGGGGGCACCCTCAAATGGGAATAGCCGTGATCGAACGGCTCTAAGTCACCTGCGCAGCGAGTTTCTTCATTGCGGTATTTTCGCGGATCACTTCGCCGGTCTCTCGACTGTGTAAAGCGATCTCTGCGGCGATGGAGCGACCGAGAATTCGCTGATCGATGTTGCCATACGATCCGGGCACGAGGCTTCCCAACCAACCTACCCAGGCGGGGGTATGCGCATTGCCGACAATGATGCCGGGACGAAAGATGGCGAGGCGGGTAAAACCGACGTCGCGCACGGTGTCTTCCTTCATGCCCATGATTCGCGCATAACGAAGCCAGCTGCGAGCTGAGCTTCCGGCTGCGGAAAGCAGGCAAAACTGGGCGATTCCCGCGTCGTGGCAGCCGCGCGCAAAGGACCCGACAACGCCGATTTCAAGCCGCTGCAATTCCTCTTCGCTCCAGCGCGCCGATCCAGAACCGACGCCAACGCAGCTCACGGCGCTGACGGGACCTTGGCTTAGAAGTTCGCGGGCAAGGGCGGCAGTGCGCTCGGCGAAGTCTGCGGCGGCTGTATCAAGAACGACGTTGCGCACGCGCGATCGCGGCGCAATGGGCTTTCTGGTGACCATTACGACTTCGCGGCATTCGGGAATTGCCAGCAGCTCCGCGACCGCGGCACCACCGACTTGCCCAGTACCTCCGAGGATGATTGCGGCGAAATGCTGATTCATAAAGACGGACCTCTGCTTAGTTAAGGATGCGACAGCCTCGTTCAGGATGACAATTTCATTGTGATGATAGCTTCTCACTCAATACGCCAGAAATAGTTGCATCAATGGATTGAGGTGGTGAAGAAACTTCCCTCAAGGGTTAAAGCCCCTCTGTTTATGCGCCTTTTATGGCACGGCTAAAGCCACGCCCTTTCAAAACCGCATCTATGCAACCCGTCCCAGTCTTTGCTGCTCCATTATCCTGTCTGGAGGATGATTTCCGCGTTCCGTTGCGTTTCACGCTTCGCGCTTCTCGCTTGCGCCGTTGCCGTTGGCTCCCCGCTCATCGCGCAGGAGGCTGCGCCCACTGCGTTGCCCTACCGAGGTGAGCAACCGGTGCGGGCGCGGCACGGCATGGTGGTGAGCGTGCATCATCTGGCTGCGGATGCGGGGCTGGGCATTCTGGAGGAGGGCGGAAACGCCGTTGATGCCGCAGTGGCCACGGGGTTCGCGCTGGCCGTCGTGCATCCGGTCGCGGGCAACCTGGGCGGAGGCGGCTTTATGCTGATCCGCGAGCACACGGGCAAAACTATTTTTCTCGATTACCGCGAAAAGGCTCCGCTGACCGCTACCGAGAATATGTATCTGGACGCGAGCGGCAACGTGATTGCTGACGCGAGCGTGCTCGGCTACCGCTCCATCGCTACGCCCGGGTCGGTGGCCGGCATGGTGTATGCGGAGAGGAAATACGGCCGCCTGGGACTGAAGCGCGTGATGGCGCCGGCGATCCAGTTGGCGCGCGCGGGCTTTGAACTGACGGCGCAGGAGGCCGGCGAGCTCGCGGATCCCGATCTGGCGCGCTTTCCCGCGTCACGCCATATTTTTCAGCGCGACGGGCGCTTGTACAAGGCCAGCGAAATTTTTCGCCAGCCGCTGCTTGCGGCCACGCTCGAACGCATCGTTGCCGATCCCGATGATTTTTATCGCGGCAGGATGGCTCGCGAGCTCGTTGACGATTTGAGCAAGGGCGGCGCGCTGCTTTCGCGCGACGATCTGGCGCAGTACAACGTGGTGGAGCGTGAACCGGTTGTGGGGACATTTCACAACTTCACGGTGATCAGCGCGCCGCCGCCTTCTTCCGGCGGGATCGTGCTCATCAGCGCGTTCAATATTTTGGAAAGCTATCCGCTGGCGACGCTCGGCGATCGTAGCGCCGGATGGATTCATCTGGCCACGGAGGCGTGGCGGCGCGCCTATATGGATCGCGCGGACTATCTCGGCGATCCCGATTACAACACCATTCCCGTGGCTGCGCTGATCGCGAAAGATTATGCTGCCGCGTGGCGCGAGAGCATTCTTCCCGATCGCGCTTCGCCAAGCGCCACACTCGCGCGACCCGCGGGCCTGGTACCGGCTGCACCAGCGACTGCTGGAAAGCGACGGCACGAATCGCCCGACACCACGCATTATTCCGTGGTGGATCGCGAGGGCAATGCGGTGGCCGTGACCACCACGCTCAACGACAACTTCGGTTCGCACGTGGCCTCGGCTTCGCTCGGGTTCCTGCTCAACGACGAGATGGACGATTTTGCCGCGAAGCCAGGCACGCCCAATATGTTCGGCCTGGTGCAGGGACCGGCGAATGCCATCGCGCCCGGCAAGCGCCCGTTGAGCTCCATGACGCCGACTATCATTCTTGAAGACGGCAAGCTGCGCTACGTGCTCGGCTCGCCCGGCGGCGGGCGCATTATTTCGACCGTGGGCAATATTTTTCTTTCGGCGGCCGAGGGCGGGCTCAACATTCAGGAAGCCGTGGACGCGCCGCGCTTCCATCATCAGTATTTGCCCGACATCCTGTATCTCGAGCCGGGCTTCAGCGCGGATACCATCGCCGCGCTGCGCGCGATGGGTTACGCGGTGACGCTCAGCCGCGGGCACTGGTCCGACGGGGAGTGCATCGCCGTCGATCCTGCGACCGGCGAGTTGCTCGGCGGGCAGGATCATCGCAATCACTTCGGGAAGGCCGCCGGGTATTAAATTTCCGGCCGCATGAATTCGTAATGTCCCTCGGAAGAATGCGGGCGTGGACGCCCGCGCTACAGCCGGTCTGGAGACCGGCGCTACCCTCCAGAGGTCAAGAAATCGCGCGGCCCGGTACCAACACTTTCCGTTACGCCAGGTCGAAGCGATCCAGATTCATCACCTTCGTCCACGCGGCCGCAAAGTCCTCGACGAATTTCTTTTCGGCGTCGCTGCTCGCGTAGACCTCGGCGAGCGCGCGCAGTTGCGAGTTGGAACCGAAGACGAGATCGACCACGGTGCCGGTCCACTTCAGCTCGCCGGTTTGGCGGTCGCGGCCTTCAAGAACGCCTTCGGTCGCCGACTTCTGCCACTTCGTGCCCATGTCCAGCAGGTTCGCGAAGAAGTCATTGGTCAGCGTTTCCGGCCGCTTGGTGAAGACACCGTTTTTCGATCCGCCGAAGTTCGCGCCCAGCACGCGCAGGCCGCCGACGAGCGCGGTCATCTCGGGCGCGGTGAGCGTGAGCAGTTGCGCCTTGTCGAGCAGCAACTCGGCCTGGCATCCTTCGAGCCCCTTGCGCACGTAGTTGCGGAACCCGTCCGCTTTCGGCTCGAGCGCCTCGAACGACGCCGCATCGGTTTGCTCTTGCGAGGCGTCCATGCGGCCCGGAGCAAAGTGGACCTTCACTTCGTGGCCGGCCTTTTTCGCTGCTTCGTCGACGGCTGCCGTCCCGGCGAGCACGATCAGGTCGGCGAGCGAAATTTTCTTGCCGTCTTTTTGGGCAGCGTTGAATTCGGTCTGAATGGATTCGAGTTTCGCCAGCACTGCTTTCAATTCCGCCGGCTGGTTTGCTTCCCAGTCCTTCTGCGGAGCGAGGCGAATGCGCGCGCCATTGGCGCCGCCGCGCTTGTCGCTGCCGCGGAAGCTGGACGCCGCGGCCCACGCGGTGGTGACGAGCTGGCCGATGGAAAGGCCCGAAGCCAGCACCTTGGCCTTGAGCGCGGCTATGTCCGTCGCGTCCACAAGTTTGTGGTCGAGGGCCGGAATCGGATCCTGCCAGATCAGTTCTTCCTTCGGCACCAGCGGACCGAGGTACCGCGCGCGCGGACCCATGTCGCGATGCGTGAGCTTGAACCATGCGCGCGCAAAGGCATCCGCAAACTCCTCCGGATTCTCGAGGAACCGCCGCGAAATTTTTTCGTAGGCTGGGTCGAAGCGCAGCGACAGGTCCGTCGTCAGCATGGTCGGCGTGTGGCTCTTCGCCGGATCGTGCGCATCGGGAATCAATCCTGCGCCGGCATCGCCCTTGGGCTTCCACTGGTAGCAGCCCGCCGGGCTCTTGGTCAGTTCCCATTCGAATTCAAAAAGATTCTCGAAAAAGTTGTTGCTCCACTTGGTCGGAGTTTTCGTCCAGGTCACTTCGAGGCCAGAGCCGATCGAATCTCCGGCCGAGCCCGTGCCGAAGCTGCTCTTCCAGCCCAATCCCTGCTCCTCGATTTCACAGGCTTCGGGCTCTGCGCCCACGTGGCTCGCCGGCCCGGCTCCGTGCGTTTTGCCAAAGCTGTGTCCGCCGGCAATCAGCGCCACTGTCTCTTCGTCGTTCATCGCCATGCGCGCAAAGGTCTCGCGAATGTCGCGCGCCGCGGCCACAGGGTCGGGATTGCCATTGGGACCTTCGGGATTCACGTAGATCAGGCCCATCTGCACCGCGGCCAAGGGATTGGCCAGCTCGCGATCGCCGCTGTAGCGCTGGTCGCCGAGCCACGTGGCTTCGGGACCCCAATCGACGTCGAGCTCCGGCTCCCAGATGTCCGCGCGGCCGCCGCCGAAGCCGAAGGTCTTGAAGCCCATCGACTCGAGCGCTACGTTGCCGGTGAGGATCATCAAATCCGCCCACGAAATCTTCTGTCCGTACTTTTGTTTAATCGGCCATAGCAGACGCCGCGCCTTATCCAGGTTCACGTTGTCAGGCCAGCTATTGAGCGGCGCAAAACGCTGCGATCCGCGGCCCGCGCCGCCGCGTCCATCGTGTATCCGGTAGGTGCCGGCAGAGTGCCATGCCATGCGAATAAACAGGCCTCCGTAGTGGCCGAAGTCGGCGGGCCACCAGGGCTGGGAATCGGTCATCAATGCGCGCAGGTCCTCGATCACGGCATCGAGATCGAGGCTCTTGAATTCCTTGACGTAGTCAAATGCTTCGCCCATGGGATTGGATAAAGACGATTGCTGATGCAGGATGGCAAGGTTCAACTGGTTGGGCCACCAGTCGCCGTTGCCTTTGACTCCTGCTGTGGTGTGCTGCAACATGCCGCCCGTAAACGGGCACTTCGATTCACTTGCCACGACTTCCTCCTTGTTGAATGGGGAACCGTCTCCCCTGACGATCGGACGTTGGTTCGCGGTGCTTTTCTGGCGCGGCCCGAAGTGCTTTTGCGCATTTCATACACAGACCACGAAACTGGATGGAATAGTCTTCAATTCGAAACCCCGACTCTTTTCCAGGGATCTCTACGCGATCGAGCGCAGGATTATCGAGGTCGGTCATCTTTCCGCAGCGGTTGCACAAGAGATGGTGATGACGGACGGTCTTCTCTTCGTAGCGAGCAACCGCACCCGGATGACACACCTTGCGAATGATCTTCAAGCCCGCGAAAGTCTCCAGAATGCGATACACCGTGGTTCGCGAGACCTCGGGCAAGTACGTTCGCACGTCGTGCCAGATCTCGTCGACTGTAGGATGGCTGAGCTTTGGAAGCGTCTCCAGCACGGCACGCCGCTGCGCCGTTAGAGGCAGGGAATGCTCGCGGCATATTCTCTCGATTTCTTGCCGACGGCCGGCCCTGTCGCCATCTATGCGCATCTTGGCAAGAATATTGCGCTTGCAATGATATGTCAACTAGCTAGAGTTGGTTGCATCAGTGATCGGAGTCTATGTAAGGACATCCCTCCGGGGTTAAAACCCTGCTGTTCTTGCGCCTTTCGTGGCACGGCTGAAGCCGTGCCCTTTCAAAACGGGTTATGAAACAGCCTATAGGCAGGTTGTTCGCAAACACGAGACGCCTAATTTCTGGGCTCTGCTTGCGAAAAAAACGCTTCCACATCCGTGATCGTCTGCGTGACGCGATACGGCGGCAGCGATTGCAGAAAAGTTTGTCCGTAGCGCTGCGTGCGGACGCGCGGGTCGAGCAGCACCAGTACGCCGCGATCTTCAAGGGAGCGGATGAGCCGGCCGAAGCCCTGCTTGAGCGTGAGCACGGCTTCGGGGACCTGGTATTCGGTGAAGGCGCGGCCGCCCGCTTCCTCAATGGCTTTCATGCGCGCCTGCACTACAGGATCGGAGGGCACGGCGAAGGGCAGGCGGTCGATGATGACGCAGCTCAAGGCCTCGCCTTGCACGTCGACTCCTTGCCAGAAGCTGGACGTGCCGAAGAGGACGGCGTTAGGAGTTACACGAAACTCTTCCAAAAGAGCCTTGCGGGGAGCGGTGCCGTGCAAAAGAATCGGATAGTCGAGCACCGGCAGCAGACGCTCGTAGAGCGCGCGCATTTGCGAGTAACTGGTGAAGAGGCAGAAGGCGCGGCCGTGCGTGATGCGCAGAATGCGTTCGATGGTGAGGGCGGCGGCCTCGAGGAATTCTGGCGAGCGCGGGTCGGGCATTTGCGGCGGCAGATAAAGCAGCGCCTGCTTTTCGTAGCGGAAGTGCGAGGGGACTACGAGCTCGCGCGCGCCGTGGCTTGCGTCGCCGAGGCCGAGGCGCTTGCGCAGATGTTCGAAGCCGCCCTGCACCGTGAGCGTGGCCGAAGTGAGCACGGCCGTGGGTAGCTGGTCCCATACAAGTTTGTTCAGGATTTCGGAGACGTCGATGGGCGTGGCCTGCATGAACGTGGTGCGTGGGCCACTGCGTGGGGCAACCCTTTGGTTGAGATTCGTGGGAGCACCGCGCCGCTCAAGCCAGAACACCATGTTGGCGGCCTTCGATTCCAGCATGTAGGTAAGGTCGGCGCGCAAGGCTGCGGCGCGTGCTTCGAGGCCGGGAGCTTCGGCGGTGTCGCTGAGATGGTCGAGCTCCGCTTCGAGGAGCTTGAGGCTGGTGGTGACCGCAAGATAGAGGTCGCCGCTGGATTCGAGAAATTCCTCGCGGTTGCTGAAGGGATGGCGGCCATCGCTTTCGTACGGCAGCGCGGCAAAGAAGAGTCGCGCCCGCTCGCGCAGTTGTTGCGTGAGCAAGTGGACCTGCGTAGAGCCTTCCTTGCCGCGCAGCAATACATCGGCGTCGCGCGCAAAATCCTCGAAGCGCACATTCGAGAGCGAGCGCCCGAAGTAGTTCGACGCCACCTCTTCGAGCTCGTGGGCTTCGTCGAAGATGACGGCTGCGGCCTCCGGCAGAACGCCCGCGTCCGGAGCGGCGCCGGCCATTTCGCGCACCGCGGCATCGGCAAAGAAAAGGTGGTGATTCACGATGATCAGATCCGACTCCATAGCGCGGCGTCGCATCTCGGTGATGAAGCAATGGCGATAGTCGGGACATGTGCTGCCCAGGCAGGCCTCCGACCGCGCATCGAGCTTGTGCCACAGGGCGCTCGACTCAGGCAGTCCGGAAAGCTCGGCGCGGTCGCCGGTTTCGGTGGTGCGCTCCCATTCGGCAATCTGCTGATACTCGTCGATCTCACTGAGGCCAGAAAGTACCGGCTGGTCGCGCAAGGCGTAGAGCTTGCGGCGGCAGAGATAGTTGCCGCGGCCTTTCATGTAGCAGACGCGCAGCTCGCCTAATAGCGTTTCGAGAAATGGCACGTCGCGGAAGAAGAGCTGGTCCTGCAGAGCCTTGGTTCCGGTGGAGACAATTACGCGCTGCCCGGTGCGCAAGGCCGGCAGCAGGTAGGCCAAAGTTTTTCCGGTGCCCGTGCCGGCTTCGACGATGAGATGGCGGCGCTCGCTGAGGGCGCGCTCGACAGCCTTGGCCATCTCGTACTGACCCGATCGATACTCGTAGGGCAGCGGGGAGTTGGCCAGGATGCCGCCCGGCGAGAAGAACTCGTGGAGCGTGGGCAGGGCGCGGGTTGGGGCGTCGGAGGAGGGCATGGAGGGCGCTGTCTCCATGATAGAGACAGGGGCCGGAAGGGCAGGGACTGAGGGACTAAGGGACTAGGGACTGAGGGAGCGAGGAAGCGCGGCTAGCCGAGGTCGGGGTCTTTGCCTTCGGTGGCGGCGTGGTATTCGTCGCCGAGCAGCAACTGGCTGTGGCGGGAGTCAAGCCACTGGCCGATGAGCAGCGTGGCGTCGGGATCGGCGCTGACATCCAGATCGTCGCTTTGCCCTGCTTTCAGCAGCTTCTTGCGCACTTCGGCGGCACGCGCGTTCGCGGCGCGTTCGTTCGCCAGCCCATACGTATTGATCGAGTGAAGGCCGACAGCGGCGGGGTGAACGTGCATGGCGCCCTCCGATGGCTGAGAGGGCAATGCGTGTGCCGGAATTTGGCGGGGAAGATGGGAAAATGCTCATGATTTCGGCTGGAAGTGTGAGGCCTGATGGGACGAAGCGCGGTGGCCGCCGGCCGCCCCCTGCAATGGCGGAACGTACACTGAGAGAAGGGCTGATGTTCTGAACTGGTGATTTCGCGGTCGCTTTCTGGAATGTGCGGGTCAGGAGACCTGCACTACAGCCGGTCTGGAGACCGGCGCTACACTTCGGCCTCTGAAGGAGAAGATTTTGCCCACGTATCGCAGATCGGTTGTGCCCGCGCGCGCGGGAGCTGCACAGTTGCCGCTAGTGGCGATTGTGGGGCGGCCCAATGTGGGCAAAAGCACGCTCTTCAACAGGATCACCCGGAGCCGGCGCTCCATTGTGGGCGACGAGCCCGGTATCACGCGCGACCGAATCTATGGCGAGTACGAGTGGGCGGGGCGGCGCTACCGGCTGGTGGACATGGGCGGCATTGTGCCCGACGATCCCGAACTCATCGCTACGGAAATCTTTGTGCAGGCGAAGGTGGCTCTGGAAGAAGCGGACGTGCTGGTGATGGTGGTGGACGTGCGCACCGAGCTGGCGCGGCCCGACTACGAACTGGTGCGGCTGCTGCAGCGCGGCGGCAAGCCGCTGTTTCTCGCGGTGAACAAGGTGGAGACCGAGGCGCTGGCCAACGAGGCGGAGAATCTTCGACGGCTGGGCATCAGCGCAGTGTTTCCGGTGAGTTCGGAGCATGGGCAGGGCGTGGGCGAGTTGCTGGATGCGATTGCGGAGGCGGTGCCGGAAAAGCAGGGAACAAGGGAACAAGGGACCAAGGGAGCAGAGGACGACGCGGCGCAAGAAGCCGACGAAGTCGATGAGGCGATTGAGGACGAGATAGAAGAAGGCGGACCTCTGGTTGCGGGTGAAGAGCCGGACCACGATCAGAAGAAAATCCGGACGCACGGCGAATTTGAGCAGCGCGAAACTTCGGTGGCGATCATCGGGCGGCCGAATGTGGGCAAATCGACGCTGCTCAACGCGCTCACGGGGACTTCGCGGGCCATTGTGTCGCCGATTGCGGGCACTACGCGCGATGCGGTCGACGAGGTGGTGGAGTTCGAGGGCAACACGCTGCGGTTTGTCGATACGGCGGGAATTCGCCGCAAGGGCAAGACGAAGTTGATGGCGGAAAAAATGAGCGTGGTGATGGCGCGGCGGCATCTTGAGGCCGCGGACGTGGCGCTGCTGATCATCGATGCGACCGAGGGAGTAAGTGCAAGCGACGCCACCATTGGAGGCTACGCGCACGAGAGCGGGCGCAGCGTGATCATCGTGGTGAACAAGTGGGATTTGGTCACGACGGCGCGAACGGATGGAAAGCCGGCTGCCGATCGCGACATCTTCGAGCAGCAAGTGCGCAAGGCACTCAAATATCTCGATTACGCGCCGGTGATTTTTTTATCGGCGCTTAACGCCCTTGGCCCGGAACGCAAAGGCATGGCACGCGTGCTGCACGAGGTCGTCTCCGTAGCCCAGGAACGGCGCAAGCGCGTGTCGACGGGACAGATGAATCGTTTTCTGGAGCGGATCGATTTTCAGCGCGCGCCGGTGCCGATGGCGAAGCGGATTCGCATTTTTTATATGACGCAGGCGGCGGTGGCTCCGCCCACGTTTGTGCTCTTCACGGATCGCGACATCAAGCTGCACTTTGCCTTCGAGCGGTTTTTGGAGAATCAGATTCGCGAGACGTTCGGATTCAAGGGGACGCCGATCTGGTTCAAAGTCCGGGCGCGAGGCGCGGAGAAGCGCAGCTAGAGCTCAGACCGAGTGATTTCGTAATCGCTCCTTGATCGGTGCGGGCGTGGACGCCCGCACGACAGCCGGTCAGGAGACCGGCGCTACATGTTTGATTATTGCGGCGACGCGCCCGGTTGGCTTGATGACGAATTGCTGTCTGCATTCGGGAGATTGCGGATGTGCACGCTGGCTTGGGTTTCAGGGACGGTGCCGTCGTTGGCCTGAACCTCGGTGGGGCGTCCCTGGATGAGAATGCGCTCGGTGCCTTTGGCGCGCGCGGGAACCAGAACGCGCTGCGTGACTGAGGTGTCGGGGTTGCGCACGGTGATGGGAACTTCGGCGGCGGCGTAGCCGGAGTTGGCGAGGTCGACGGTGACGATCCAGCCGTTGGCTTCAGGTGGCGCACTGGAATCGGACGCGTTCGGGATATGCGATGACGGTTCCGCCGACGTATAGAAGACGTGGTCGATCGCGAGGTCCGGCAGTCCTTTGTCGGCGTCGACCCATTCGGCGAAGAACCATGACAGATCGCGGCGCAGGCTGGCCTGCTCCAGTAATTTCTCGAACGAGCCGGAGCCGGAATTCGGGCCGAGGCCGCGGGCGGCATCCTGTGCGGGGTCGTACGCGCGCAGGGCCGCGGAGAGCGCGGGATCGCCGACCAGGTCGCGCAGCATCCAGAAAACATACGTCGCTTTGGTGCGGTAGTAGACGGGCGAAATGGCCTGGGCCAGCGGCTGGCCTGCGCTTTCACCGGGACTCGGAGGCTCAATCAGCGCGAGCGCGTTGCGGCCGGACTCGAGGACCTCGAGCGCTTTCTGGCGGCCCGATTGTTTTTCCAGCCACAAGGTTCCCATGAAGTGCGCCACGCCCTCGCTGAGCCATGCGCGCGGCGACGACATCCACGCGTGCGTGAGGGCGTGGGCCATTACACCGGTGAGTTGCGCGGGCGTTGCAGACTGGATGGCGGTCACGAGCAGCGGACCGGTTTCAAAGGGCGCGTCCTCGGGGTCGGGAAGATCGAGAATGGTGAGTTGCGAGCGCGGCGCCTGGCCTAGCCAGCCTTGCAGGAAGGGCGTGACGGTGGAAGCTGCGCTGGCCCACTCTGCAACGGCTGCGTCGGCGTCGGGCAGCGTCCATAGCGTGGTGTTGGTGGCGGGGTGCTCGGCGCGGACAGCCACAAAAAGGCTGGGAGCTTCGAAGCCTAGTGTCGCGCTATCGAGAGTCGCGGTGGCGACGCCGGAGATATCATCGCTTCCGCTCTGCGGCTCCGTGACCGCGAGCGGTACGGAATGGCCGTTGATGACAGCGACGGTGGGCGCGTGGCCGTGGGGAAACTCGACGGTGAGGCGCAGGAAAAAATGCGCGCCGGCCATGCGCAGTTTGTGCTCGCCCATCTCGTCGAAGACGCGCGCGCCGTCGCCGAGAATTACGGGCGGCGCGGAGGCGGGGTACCACACCACGTTGCCGAAGCCGCGCAGGCCGGTGAAATCGGTGTCGATGGCATCCCAATCGGAGTGCAGTGCAACGTCCTCCGGAGTCCCGATGGCGAGAAGGCGCTGCGCCGATTGCGGAATGGCGCCGGAGTAGGTGACGTCGAGCTGCAAGGTTGCGCCGGGCGCGAGCGGAGTGGCGAGTTTGACGGCGGCCTCGTGAAGCTGACCGGTGTGATCGGTGTCGGAGTTAAGCGTGGCGATGGTGTAGAGGGCGTCCGTCGCGGCGACGCGGATGCGCTCCCAGTGCAGCGAAGAAGAGATTTGGAGCGGGATGTGGGTCAGCGGCGATTTGCCGTCGTTGCGCACGGTGATGAGGGCGCGCACGGCGATTTCGTGTTCGGCGCTGCGCAGATGCACGTCCATGTTGAATTCGGTGAAGGTGAGGGCCTCGCGCTCGGCGTCGCTGGCGGTTGGCGCTTCGACAGATTGACCGTTGGGCGCCGGCTGCTGTGCGCCGGGACCGACGGTGGTTGTGGTCTGGCCGTTTTCGTCGGTCGAGCGCGAAAAGATTACCTGGCCGTGATGGGGCTCGCCTGGTTGCTGCTGACTTTGATTGGGCTGATTTTGCGGAGCCGCGGGAGTGGATTGCGGGGTGGCCGGGAGCGCGACGAGAAAAAAGACGCTCGCGAGAAGGAGTTGCAGGGCGCGGGCGGTTTCCCACCCTTTCGCCAATAAGCCGGCGAAAGGATGGGGCAACCTACACAATTCGCCGATGCGGACGAGCTTCATGAACCGAGACCTTTCTGTTTTTGCGGCTTGCCACCACTGCGTGGGGCAGCACTGCGTGCAGCAGCCTTTTGGACGTGTGTAGTGGACGTTCCGGCAGCAGCGCGGCGCTGGCGGGCAGCTTCGTAGAGAACGACCGCACCGGCGGCGGAGACGTTGAGCGAGCTGACGCCGCCGGCCATGGGAATGCGCAGGAGGTGATCGCAGGTGCGGCGGACGAGATCGTGGAGGCCCGCGCCCTCGCGGCCGAGCACGATGACGAGATTGCCGGTGAGGTCGAAGCGGTCGTAGTCGGATTCGCCGCGCTCGTCGAGACCGACGACCCACAGATTCTGGCGCTTGAGTTCTTCGAGCGCGCGGACCAGGTTGACGACGCGGGCGATGCGCAGATGCTCGGCTGCGCCGGCGCTGGCTTTTACGGCAACGGCGCTCAGAGGCGCGGCACGGCGCTCGGTGAGGACAACACCGTCCACGCCCGCGCCATCGGCGACGCGCAGCAAGGCACCTAAATTTTGCGGATCTTCTACGCCGTCGAGAGCCAGGATGAGACGCGATGCGGCGGGCTTTCCGGCGGGCGGCGCGAAGAGATCTTCGAGGGCAAGAAACTCCTGCGGGTGGACGAGCGCGACAACACCTTGATGTGCAGGGGTTTTGGCGGCGACAGTGAGTTGCTCGCGGGGCTGCTCGAGAACGCGGACGCGAGCCTGGCGGCACTGGGCGACCAGTTGCTCGAGGCGCGCGTCATGCCGCTCGCGGGCCACGAGCACGTGATCGAAGCGCCGCTTTCCGGCTTTCAGAGCTTCTTCCACCGGATGCAGGCCGTAGAGAACTTCCATGGGTTTAGTTTACGGCGCGGCTATGCGGAGAGCTTGGCACTGGCGAGACGGTTAAGGCTCACGCCCTGTTCTGCCGCCTCGAGGGCAAGCGAACGATGCGCTGAAGGGGGAATACGTATACGAAATTGACCGCTGTAGTGCTTCACGGCCAATGGAACCGGCACGAGCTCACCCGCGGCTTCCATGTCCTTGACCGCTGCTTTCACGGTCTTGCGAATCCCGGCTAGCGCGTCTTCAGGTGTGCACGCCAGCCATGAGAGCGAGGGAAACTCTGCACAGAGGCCGACGTGTTCGTTGTCCTCCGCCGACCAGGTGACGCGATACGTAAAATGATCAGCTTTCGGATTCCGCTTCGGGGTTTGCTTCATGCTGATGTCCTTTCAACTTCTCAATGGCCGCTAGAACCTGGCGGACCTGATACGCCTTGGCCTTTCCCTTCTCGTTCTGGATGTTGACCCGCGGGTCTCCCGGCCACGGAGTTTTGAAGATCGCATGGCTCGTTCCGCGCTGGCGAGGTTCACCGAAAAACTCAACGCACAACCCAAACAAGTCCTTGAATCGAACGTTTTTGGGCGTGTGGCGCATTGCTTCGAGGATCTTCTTCGAAGTGGCCATGTTCTAACTATGGTACCACTATTGGAACCATCTTTCACCAACAAAGTTCCCTTTGCGAAGTGGGCTTAATACACGAAGGGCGCCGACTGGCGGCGCCCTTTGGATCGAAAGAAGCTGGCAGTTTGCTAAACAAAAATGCCTGCGCTACACGAATTGCGGGGCGCTGCCGCCAGCGAGAACATCTTTGAATTGTTTCTCGTGTTGGAGCGCGCCACGGTGCTTTGAGTCGACCTGGAGGGTGATGGTCTGCTGCTTTTTGTCGCGCAGAATGGTGACCTGCACGGGCTTGCCTTGATTGGAGCGCAGGGCGCGGTCCCAGTCGGCGGAGGTCACGATGGAGTCGGCGCCGACCTTGAGAATCACGTCGAAGGCTTTGAAGCCTGCGGCGGCAGCTTCGGATTTCTTGTTCACCTGCTTGACGATGAGGCCGCCCTGCACGCCAAAATAATCGGCCATCTGCGAGGCAAGCGGCTCAACCAGGACGCCCACATTCAGAGCGCTGGTGAAGAGCGACATGTGCCAGCCGTTGGGCGGAGGAGCGGGGGCGTCGCCGCCCATGATGCCCATCGCCGGCACCGGCGGGGCGATGCCCACGCCGCTGACATCGTTGCTGATCCGGCCCCAGACATCGTGGTCGAGAGCCTTGCGGTCGACCAACTGCACGGCCAGGGTTTGAATGTTGCCGTCGCGGCTGATCTCGAGCGAGATCTTGCGGCCCGGCGGAATTTCGCGCAGCAAGCGGCGCAACTGGTCGGCGCCGGCCACGTTCTGGTTGTTGACGGCCAGCACGACGTCGTTGACCTTCAGCCCGACTTGGCCGGCGGGGGCATCGTGATCGATGAGCGTGATCACAGCGCCGCGAACTTCCTTGAGCTTGAGGGCCTGCGCTTTGTCGGCGTCAACGTCGGTGATTTCTACGCCCAAGTAGCCCGACGGACCGGCATGCGTCACCAGCGGATCGGGGTCAGTAAAGATGGAGGTGAGTCCCGCCGCCTGGGCATGCGCCGACTGCGGCGCAAAGAGCAAGCAGGCTGCTGCGAGGAGCGTGCCGCAGCAAACCGCGGCAAAGGCGGGGATTCCAGGCAACGGACGGTACGGCCTCAAAAGGTGTTTCATGGATGTGTCTCTCCTTGCAGTTTGTCAACCGGTCTGCGCTCATAATGACGGCGTAGTGGCCGGAAGGGTAAGCGAGTTTATTGCGTTTCCGAAACCCGGCGTAATACCTGCCGGGAAACATTCCTGATATGGGCATTGTCGTCAGAGTTGGAGACGGAGTAAAGCACCTGGCGAACGCTGGTATCGGCGTCTACAGGCTCCAGCAAACCGATGGCGGCGGTGCGAATGGCCGGGTCATTGTCATTGAGCACGGCTTCCAGCACGGCGTCGCGCACGCGCATGTCGTCGGCCACGTAAGGCTCCAGGCCTTCGAGCGCCTTTTGGCGCACCTTGGGGCTGCGATCGTAGCGCAGCGCCACCATGAGCGCCTCGCGGATGCCGGCGGGCTGACAACTGTGGCCGGCGCGGCACTCGGCCGCCAGCAGCGACACAGAGTCGTCGCGCACGCCCGGCGAAGAGTTATTCTCCGTAGCCAGCATAAGCAGTTGGCGGATTTGAGGATCGTCGAGCGAGCCCTCGACCTGGCGCGGCACCAACTGGCTGTAACTCACGTCCACAATCTCGCTGTTGGGCTGGCGCACAATGCTCGAAATATTGGCCACGTTCGAAAGTGCGGGGAGGGCTGCCTGGGGTTGCACTTTAATGCCATCCGTCGTGGCCGTTTCCTGATCTGCGACGCGGGCTGCGCGGTTCTGCGCGAATTCGTAACCGCCGAGAACGCCGGCTCCGGCGCCAGCCACCACCAGCAGCAGCGCCGCCACGGGCGCGGCCTGAAGGCTGGCGAAGTTGTTCAGCATCCGTTGGCTGAAGCGCTCGTACCAGCGTTTGGGCGGTAATGCGTCCAGAGCTTCGTCAAGGCGCAGGCGCGCGCGGGCCACCAGATTCGGCCCCGGCTCCGCAACCGGATGCGCGTCGGCGAGAACTTTGAGCGCCCGCACCTGCTCGCGCTCTTTCCGGCACTCCGCACAGGCGGTTACATGCCGATCCAGTTCGTGCACCA
>JARLFZ010000048.1 GCA_031296305.1 Occallatibacter sp.
GCGGGGCCTTTTCTGTTTGCTTTCTTGTTCCCTTGTTCCCTCGGTCCCTTGTTCCCTATTCTTCCGGATGGTAGTGGCTCTCCCATCCCAGGTAGCGCGCGGATTCGTGCACGGCCTTGGACACGTCGCTGAAGTTCGCGGCCACGTGGTGCTCGAATCCCTCGCGGCAAATGTACCTGAGCAGCTTCTGTAGTTCGGGAATCTCAGCCACGCCCGCGCCGCCAAACGTTTCAAGAGGATCGTCGGTGAAGCGGCCTGCGCCTGTGTAGCCGCGCACCACGCCGCGCCGGTCGTCGGTGGAGAAGCGCGCGAAGCTCATCGCGCCGGACTTCACGCGGCCCACGCAGGTACCGAAAGTATTTTCCTTGCCCACCGTGCCCGCGATAATCTCCTGGTAATCCATGCGCACTTCCTTGAAGAAATGCTTGGGCAGGTTGGAGCAGTGGAAGCAGACGCACTTGTTGGGGTCGGTGCCGTAATTATTATTCCAGTCGAGCAGCGCTGACGGCGTGCCCGAGGCCAGCGCCATCATATACATGCTGAGCGTACCGGGTACGTCGACCTCGCAGGCCGAGGGAATCAGATCGTTCGACATCATGCTCATGATGGTGCACGGCACCACGCCGAAGAACTCCTCCATCGAAGTCCAGCACTGCACGGCGCTGATGTTGATGTGCGATTGTTTCATCCAGCCGTCGATCACCGCTCCCAGCTTGGCCATCTTCAGCAGCGCGGCATCGGGAATGCTCGTAGTCGTTACGTATTTCTTGATGGCCGCGAGCTTGCCCTGCGCGGCATCGTCGGTGTCCTTCATTTTGTTGATGCGGCCGAAGATTTCCGACAAATCAATGGTCTCGATGGTAATGCCGCTGGTTTCAAAGATGCGCTCAGAGTAACGCACGGTGTTGAAGGCCGTGGGCCGCGCGCCGATAGCGCCGATGCGAAGATTCTTCAAGCCCTTCACGATGCGGCAGACCTGCGAAAACCATTCGAGATCGGCCTTGAACTCAGGCGATGCCAGGGTTTCTGTGTGCAGCGTGGTGAGCGAATAGGGAATGCCGTACTGCATCAGGTTGTTGCAACAGCTCATCTTTCCGCAGAAGCTATCGCGACGGTTGGCGATGGTCATGGTATCGGCGCGATCGGGGGTGGCCTGCACCAGCACCGGCACTTTCAATCCCGACAGGCGGATGGCGTCGACGATGCCGCGTTCCTCGCCAAAGTTCGGCAGCGTGATAATAATGCCATCGATCTCTTCGGCATGTTTCTTGAAGAGCTCGGCACACTGCTGCGCCTCGGTGTAGGTTTCCACAGCACCGTAGTGGGACTCTTCAGGGCTGAGCACAATGGGCTGCGCGCCGGCGGCCTCAAGTGCTGCAATGATTTCTTCCCGCCCGGTTTTGGCCAGGTGATGCGGGAAAAAGCCGCGATTGCCTACGATAATTCCGAATGTCATCTTGCGTTGCGCTGCCATGTTATTGCTCCTTGAATCTTGCTCAGGGGCTAAGGCCCCATCGATTTTTCGTTCGTCTCGGCACGACTGAAGTCGTGCCCTGATACAAAGCCGTCCTCGCGATGTGCGTCCGGGCGCGGAGCCTACTTGCCCGCGCGGCCGGGGCGAAACTTGACGACGTACAACAAGCCGAGTGCAGCAAGCACGCCGCCCCACCACACCGGAGTGTGTAACTGGGTTAGCTCGACGCCCGCGGGATAACTTCCCGCAATCCATTCCACAATGCCGTAACCCAGAATCATGGCGCCGTAAATGGTGAGCAGCACGCCGATGAAAAACCAGATTGGAATTCCCGAACCGCGCATAATCTGTGTTCCTTCCCTCTCTTTGTTCGCGCGTGTCTTCCGCGCCGCTGCAAATCAATCCCTTACCAGAAAATGATGTTGAGCGCGGCAAAGATCACTACCGCGACAATCGCCCACGTCCACTCCCGCTTGAACCACGGCGCCGGTTCCTCGGCCGGCAGTTTAGTTGCACCGTATACCAGGCCTTCCAGCTCGGCCACCGGCCGCGGCTTGGTCAACAGGCTCGTAACCACGATGACGATTGTGGTAAACAGAAACGCCCACAAAGCGCGGAACACGTTTTCGGCCATCGGCTTGGCGTCGGGCGAAAGCGCCACTGTGGCCAGAGCCGCGGGGTTGAACTTGACCCACATGAACAGGCTCGCCGAGAAGACGATGCCTGTCAGCAGACCCAGGAAGCCGGCCATCCGCGTGGCGCGCTTCCAGAACATGCCAAACAAAATCGTCGCCAGCAGCGGCGCGACAAAAATACTGAACAGCGCCTGCACGTAATCCATGATGCCGTGGAACTGCTGTACAACATACGCAGCAATGATTGAGACAATCACCCCGGCAATGATCGAGATCCTGCCAACCAGCACGTAGTGGCTGTCGGAGCCGGTCTTGTGAATGAGTGGCTTGTAAATGTCGTAGGTCCACACCGTGGAGAAGGCGCTCACATTGCCTGCCATGCCGCTCATGAATCCCGCAATCAGCGCCGTGATGCCGAGGCCGAGCAGGCCGGGCCCCATGTAGCGCACCATCATCAGCGGCAGCGCCTGGTTGTAAGTGTGCAGTTCCGCATCGGGCGCGCCGCTCAGAACTTTCTGCTGATTCTCGGCCGAGAGGTTGGTCTTGGCCATCGCCGCCGAGCAGGCCTGCGCATTTTCAACCTGCCCATGCGATGCGGTGCAGGCGGCCACTACGTCTTCGCCCACCAGTTGGCGACGGCTGCCATCGGGATTCTGCAACAGCACCAGGCCGAGCAGTCCGGGCAGAATGACGATGAACGGAACTGCCATCTTGAAGAACGAGCCGATGATGGGAGCCATGCGCGCGGCGCGCAAGTTGTGCGCGGCCAGCACGCGCTGCACCACCAGAAAATCCGTAGTCCAGTAGCCGAAGCTGATCACAAAGCCCAGACCGAAAACGATGCCCGTCCAATGCACGCCCATGGGATTCGAGGCAAAGCTGCCCGTGTCGCGCCAAAGATGGAAGTAACTATCGGGCGCAACCGTGGAACTCATGGTCTGCAGGTTGGCCATAATCTTCGTCTTCAGGCCGCTGACTCCGCCCGCCTGCACCAGTCCCAGGATCGGCACCAGCAGCGCACCGCCCCAGATGAGCACGAACTGCAACACCTCATTGAAGATGGCCGAGCGCAAACCGCCCAGTGCAACATACAGCGCGACCGCGGCCGCGGAGACCAGGATGCTGAACGTGATATCCCATCCCAGCACCACCTTCATCACCACGGCCATGGCGAACATGTTCACGCCGCTCATCAGCACCATTTCCATGGCAAAGGCGATGGCGGCCACGCTGCGCGCCTGCTCGCCGTAGCGCAGATTCAGGTAGCCGGGCACCGAATGCGTCTTGCACACGTAATAGAAGGGCATCATCACCAGGCCGAGGAAAAGCATGGCGGGGATGGCGCCGATCCAATACCAGTGGGTGGCCAGAATGCCGTACTGATAGGCCGACCCGGCCCAGCCCATCAACTCGAGCGATCCAAGATTGGCACTCACAAAGCTCAGGCCGGCGATCCAGGCGGTCATCTCGCGGCCGGCCATGAAGAACTCTTCGCTGGTGTTGGAGCGGCCCTTCAGGTAGAAGCCGATCCAAAGCACCATGGCGAAATAGAGACAGATCACCACCACATCGAGCGAGCGCAGATGCGCCAGCGGCTCCGTGTTGAAGAGAAGCATAGCCGGCAATGAGCGGGGGAAACCGGCGGCGATGGAACCAGTGAGCAAACCGAACATGAGCGTCACCTGAAAAGACCAGAATACGTCCGTGGAGGCTTCGGACGTCCGCACTAAGTAAATTGCTTTACTCAAGCATCTGTCAAGCGGCAATGCGCTGCGCGCGCGGGAAAATCCTGCCGTCGCGAGGGTCGGCTCGCGATCATCACGGAGGCGGCCCGATCCAGGCAGCAGAGTTTGAGAAAGCGTTTACCGAAAGCAGTGTAACATGACGCCGCCGCTTCAGGATGAAGCAGCTTCCCGGTCGTGCACAACGTCATGGTTGGGCATGTGCCGCTTGTCGCGCATGAACCCTTCGCCCTTGGTGAGCCAGGCAACACCAAAAGCGCAGAGCGCCGACGATTCGCACCAGAAGAGCCATTGGCTCGGATGCCGCCGCTCGACGACCGACCGGATGGTGAGACCGACCATTGCGATCATGCAGGCAACCATGATGAGGCCACAGGCCACGTAGATGAGGTTTCTGTCCCGCTTGCGGCGAGTGAAGGGCTTTTGCGGAGAGGACTTGCGAAAGAGAAAGATGCAGATGTAGGAAAGGACGAGATACATGAGCGCGGCAAATGCAGTATGGATGAGGCCGAATGCGAACTCCTGCGGTGTGTAGAAGCTGCTGCGGGGATTGAATGAGGGACAAACCGCCACACCCAAGGCGCAGACTCCGGCCAGGTAGCCGGTGATCTCATCGCGCAGATCGTAGCCGCGTGTGCTGGCGAGAAATGCCGCAATGGACCAGAGGCTGCCGACGTAAAAATTGCGCATGGGCGTGAAGTAGTAGTCGCTGATGGAGCGTTGCAGGAGTGGATGCGATAGCTGGTGACTTGGCCCAAGAAGAGCCGCGAGGATGGAACCGGCGGCGAGAGCGAAGGGAAAAGTGAGCGCAATGATACCCACCGTCCGCCGCATCGTGTAGTACGACAAGACCACAGGGTTGGTTGACGTGCTGCGGGGTAACATAGCACCCTCCGCGAATGCGTTCTTCAGAAAGAAGAAGCATAGCGCAATGGGGCGCGGGGCGTGCGCGATCTCAAGTTAAGCTATTGGTTGGCGGCTACCTCGTGCAGCCAGCCCGGAGCCTTCAGCAGCTCGCGGGGACGCGGGCCGTCGGCTGCGCCCACCAGGCCGTCGCGCTCCATCATGTCGATGAGATGCGCGGCGCGGCCGTAGCCGATCCGCAAGCGCCGCTGCAGCAGCGAAGTCGACGCCTTGCCGAATTCGAAGACCAGGCGCACGGCGTCATCGAACAAGGGATCGTCGTCCGAACTTTCACCGCTCGCGCCCTCCATCGCAGTGCGATCGTCCTTGGGCGCTTCGAGGAAGTCTTCAACGTATTCGGCGGTGCCTTGGTTCTTCCAGAATTCGACCACGGCCGCCGTTTCTTTTTCGCTCACATACGGCGCATGCAGACGCATCAAGCGGCTGGTGCCCGGCCCCAGGAAGAGCATGTCGCCGCGGCCCAGGAGCGCCTCTGCGCCGTTGGTGTCGAGAATGGTGCGCGAGTCCACCTTGGTAGCCAGGCGGAAGCTGATGCGCGTGGGAATGTTGGCTTTGATGAGGCCGGTGATCACGTCGACGCTGGGCCGCTGCGTGGCCAGGATGAGATGAATGCCGACGGCGCGCGCCATCTGCGCCAGGCGCGTGACTGATTCTTCCACGTTGGCGCGGTCCAGCATCATCAGGTCGGCCAGCTCGTCGATGATGATGATGATGTACGGCAGCGGCTCTTCCTGCTGCTCGCTTTCATCGAACAGCGAGGGCGTGGAACCTTCGAAGAGCTTGTTGTACTGATCGATGTTGCGCACGCTGCGCGAGGCCAGCAGCTTCAGCCGACGTTCCATCTCCCGCACCGCATTGCGCAGCGCGTTCGCGGCCAGCTTGGGCTCCGTAATGATGGGCGTGAAGAGGTGGGGAACGCCTTCGTACATGCCCAGCTCCACGCGCTTGGGATCGACGAGAATGAGCCGCACCTGTTGCGGCGTGGTGCGATAGAGCAGGCTCATAATCATGGCGTTGATGGCCACGGATTTTCCCGACCCTGTGGAGCCAGCGATGAGCACGTGCGGCATCGACGCCAGATCGGCCGTCACGATGCGGCCATTGATGTCTTTGCCCATGGAGATGGTAAGGCGCGACCGCGAGCGGGCGAAGGTCTCGCTCTCGATCACATCGCGCAGGTGAATGGTTTCTCTCTCGTGGTTTGGCACCTGGATGCCCACGGTGCTTTTGCCAGGCATGCGTTCGATCAGAATGCTTTCTGCGCGCATGGCCAGGCACAGGTCGTCGGCGAGGCCGGTAACGCGCGAGTATTTCACGCCGGCTTCGGGCTTGAACTCAAACGTCGTCACCATGGGCCCGGGATTGATCTGCACCACCTGGCCGCGCACATCGAACTCGGCGCATTTTTCCACCAGCACTTTGGCTTCTTCGCGCAACTCGTCCTCGCGCACCGATTGCGGCCCCTCGCCCTCGCTCAGCAACGTGCTCGGCGGCAGCTTGAAGCCGCTCACGTGCTTGGGCGCGACAGTCACCGCGTGCGCTTCGGCATCGGCGCGGCTGTGAATTGCGATTTCTCCATCGTGCCCGGCAGGCGCGGCTGCCAGAACGGGCCGCTCGCTGGGCCTCTGTTCGTTGGCCCCCCCTTCATTTCCCCATGGGTTGACGGGAGCTGCAACGCCGGCTGGCCGCCGCATCGGTTCAAACATCGCTGGGGCCGTCTGAGCCGCAGCCATCTCCGGTGCCGCAGTTTCGGCTTCCCTTTCGATTCCGGTTACCGCTGCGCGACCGGTTTCTGGTACGCGGCTCTCCCAAATGCTTGTCCTACGCGGCATAACCACGGGACCTGCGGACTCCGCGCGCTCGGACTGAGCCGCCTCGTCAAGCTGCGGCCGGCGATCGGCGCGCTGGTAGGCGGGAATATCGTCGATGGGATCTTGTTTAGGCGCGCGTCTGCGCGTGAAGAAGGCCAGAAAACGATTCGTCTTCTGCGCAGGGATCTCCGGCTGCATTTCCGGGTTGGCCGCAGCGTCAAACTGCGAGAACGGAATGGTCCCGTTTTCTTCGCCGTGCAAAGCGCTCTGGCGCGCTTCCAGTTCGTCTTCTTCTTCTTGTCGGTCGCGGCGCAAGTCGCGCCGATGATCGCGCCACTCTTGAAACCGCGCCCAGCGCTCGGCAAGGCTCTCGCGAATTACTCCAAAGCTGATGTCCGAAGCAAAGTAGAGGCCGGTCGCGGCCAGCGCGGCAGCCACCACCCACGCCCCTTGAATGTTCAGGTAGACCACCAGCGTGCCGGCCATCAGCCGCCCCACGACACCTTCAATAGGAACCACGTGCAGCCAGCGCCAATGCCAGGGCAGCAGGCCAAAGATCGTGGGCAAAAAGGTGAGCGCGAGGAGCGTGCCCATCCAGCGCAGGATGGCCGAACCGCCTGGCCGCGAGCGCATCCACGTCCAGCCCACGCCGCCCAGCCACAGGGGAAGCAGAAACGCCGTAATCCCCAACGCCTGCAACAGCAGGTCGCTCAGGTAGGCCCCGAACAAGCCTATCCAGTTGTGAGGCGTAACCGTGGCGACGGCCGTATTCATCGAGGGATCGCCGACGTGATACGTAGCCAGCGCGAGGAAAAGGAGCAGCGAGACCAGCAGGATCACCATCCCCAGAAAAATATTCACGGGGCGGCTGCGCGTAGGCGCGAGAACAATGCGGATGGGCTTCATGATGAGGGCGGTTCCGCTCTCCGGCTGCCGCAAACGCGGAAAGGCAGGCCAGTGGAGCAGTCAAAACGTCCCAGAGCAGCTTTCATTATCGGCGTTGTCGGGGCCGGATGGAGGTGGATGGGCGGGTGGGGGAACCAGCGGGATTACCGGCAAACTGGTAAGCAGCCATCCTAGCGAACGACGCTGAAGGCGTAGCGTCTCTGCGGGCCATACCGGAAAACCGCGAAGTGGTCGTCCAGGGACGCGGCACGCTCGATCCCAAGCCGGCGCATGACTGCAAAGCTCGTGCGGTCGACGATGGAGAAGTCCTGATCGCTCCAATCCAGACCTATTTGCCAGGCGGCTTCCAAATCGGCCGGGCCTACGGTTTCGATGGCAACGGCTCCCTGGCGGAGAGTCCCCCAGAACCTATCGGCAACCTGACGCCCAAGCCTGCGGCTCAGCAACATCCAGGTTTCAACCAGAATGTGGTCGGTGGTCACCAACGGCTCGCCCGACCTGACGATCTCCTTAGCGCGCGCGTTGTCTAATTCGGAAGAATCTGCCGCGGCATACCAAATCGATGTGTCAACGAAGAGGCTCATCCGGGGACTTGCTCGTTCTCCGGCAGCCGGCTGCGACGCGATGAGGCGGAAGCCTCAAAATCGAATGCCTCTTCGATCATCTCGTGCTTATGCCTCGCGATGTTGGAGCCGCCAGAGCTGCCTAGGTCGAAGAGGGCCTCAATTCCAACAACTTGTTTGGGATGAGAAAGATCCCGCTCAACTAGCCGCCGGACATACTCGGCAAATGACACGCCGAGATCGTTTGCGCGCTGGCGCGCCCGTCGCTGGAATTCAGGCTCAAGCGTGATTTGTGTACGTGACATCATGATGGCGCCATCATAGCACATCATCACACGACTTGCACACCGCCACTTTCCAAGGGCTGAGAAGTGGTTGCACCAATTCGTTTTTCCTAAACGGTCTTAAGGAATCGCCGCAATCGCGGGCTCAGGCGCCGAGGTACTTCGCGCCCCAAATCAACAGCGCGATGCCCAGCAGGATGCGGTAAATGGCGAACATTGTGAAGCCGTGCCGGCGCACCCACATCAGGAACCACTCCACCACGCCGAGGGCGACGATGAACGAAACCACGGTACCGATGAGGAGCACGATCCAGCGCTCCGGATTCATGACCACATGCGCGGCCGCCACGCCGGCAGCTCCGGCGGCTTTGCTGGTATGAACCTCTTTGATCAGATCCCATCCCGTGGCGGCGATCATCGTGGGAATGGAAAGCAGAAAACTGAACTCGAGCGCTGTGGGGCGATCGAGGCCCGCCACCTGGCCGGCAGCGATGGTCGACATGGAGCGCGACGTGCCGGGAAAAACCGCCGAGAGCGTTTGGCACAGACCGATCCAGATCGCCTGGGCCAGCGTGATCTCTTCCACATGGGTGGTGTTGGGATCGACGCGATTGCTCCATGCATCGACGGCCCACATCACGATGCCGCCCGCGAGCAGGGCGATGGCGATCGCATTCAGGCTGCCCAGGTTCTTTTCGCTCCACTTGTGCAGCAGCAGGGCGGGCACCGAGGTGCAGGCGAAGGCAATCAGCGTAAGCGAGATGGGATGCGTGAGCCAGTTGCGATCGCCGTTTTCGCCCTTGGGAAAGGTGCGCAGAAAATTGACGATCCGCTCCAGAAACAACAGGCAGAGCGCGAGGATGGCGCCCACCTGGATGACGATCGTGTACATCTTCCAGTAAGGATCGTCGAGCGGAAGCTTCATCATGGCTTCGGCGATGCGCAGGTGCGCCGTTGAGCTGACCGGCAAAAATTCGGTCAAACCTTCCACAATTCCCAAAAGAACGGACAAGAAATACGGGTTCAAGCCAACTCCATCTTACTGTCGATACGAGTCAGACGACGTATCTGCCGGGCACGCGCGAAACCGCTTTCTGCTCAATCCCGGTCGATGCCGTAAACAGGAACGCCCTCATCCAATTTGTACACCAGCGCACCGGCCCGGTAGGAATAGTCGGAATCCGAAAAATGCGCCTTCAACTGCGCCGCCAAAGCCCGCGCCTGGTTGTGGGCGTCCGTGCTCTTGCGGTCGTCCCCATCGGCGGCATACATGTTGGTGAGCACGGCCAGGCGGTAAACGGCCTCGTAGAGCGCCCGCGCCGTACGCGGCCCGTCGGGATACTCGTCGGCGTACTTGATGTAGATCTCCGACTCCTTCGCCGGGCATTGCGTCGATCCTTGCCAGTCGCCGCAAAGCTTGTTGTCGATCAGGTTGAAGGCCGCCAGCGCCGCCCACTTGCTGTGCGGATAATACTTAATGACTTTGCGCAGTTCGTCTTCATCCATGGCCTGGCGGAAATCGGGATCCTTCTCATGCGCCGAGGGCAGGCTTTGCGAGTCGGCACGCTGGATCTGCCACTGGATGTCGGCCGCGCGCCACATGGCATCGGGCACCAGCGGCGAATTGGGGAACATTTCTACCAGCCGTCGATAAAGCAGCCGCGCGCTTTGCGCAGCGTTGGCCGCCCCGCGCGGATTGGACGCTTCCGCCTCCTCGTTGGCGGCCGCGCCCATCAGAATCTGATCGCCATTGGGCGAAGTCTCTTCGACAACGCCCTTGCCCGCAATCCAGCCCGAGATGGGCGGCGTAGCCGCGTCGCCGCCCACCCAGGGCTCGTCCTTGTCGCTGTGCTGCTCTTCGATGTCGGTGTTGATGTAGACGCGCATCCACGTGCCGCTCTTTTCCGCCACCACGATCTCGCGGCCAATCTGCAACTTGGCCACCTTTTGCGAGGCGGTCGAGGCCGTGATGTAAAGCGTGGTCACGCGAAGGGCCGTGGCGCGGGGCCCGGCCATGGGTTTGACCTGCTGCTGCGGTTTTTTGTCGGCGGCTGCCGAGGCGGCGCAGGCCAGTACCACGCTCAGGGCGAGAATGCGAACCGCGAAGATGCGACGCTTCATCACAAGCAAAATCATATTCCAACGACGCTACGACAGGCTTTCGGTGAGCACTTCGGCCAGCATCGCCGGATCCACATTGCCGCCGCTGACCACGGCCACCGCCTTGCGGAAAGCGGGCAACTGGTGCGCGTGGAAGAGCAACGCCGCCGTTGCCACCGCGCCGCTGGGCTCGGGCACGAGGCGCGTGGCGGCCACGATAGCCCGCATCGCAGCGCGAATCTCGGCTTCAGTCACGGTGATGATGCCGTCCACAAACGCCTGGATGTGCGCGAAGTTGCGCACGCCTACGCTTTGCGTGCGCAGGCCGTCGGCAATGGTCCGGCTGGTCAACTCGGCCGCCCAGGTCACGATCTTTCCCGTGCGAAAGCTCTCCGCGGTGTCGCCGGCCAGCTCCGGCTCAACGCCAAAGACTTTGGCCTTCGGGTTCAACTGCTTCACCGCCGCGGCCACTCCGCTCAGCAGGCCTCCGCCCGAGACCGGCGAAAGCACCAGGTCCACATCGGGCAGCGCTTCCATAATCTCGAGGCCGCACGTAGCCTGCCCGGCAATGATCTCCTCGTCGTCGTAAGGCGGGATCACGATGTAACCGTGCTCGCGCACCAGCTCTTCGGCCTTGGCCAGGCGGTCGCTCGAGGCCACGCCCACGTCCACAACTTCTGCGCCCAGTGCCAGTGTCGCGGCCCGCTTGATGGCCGGCGCATTCGACGGCATCACGATCACCGCCTTCGCGCCCACCTCGCGCGCCGCGTAGGCCACGCCCTGCGCATGGTTGCCGCTCGAATAGGTAATGACGCCGCGCGCGATTTCGTCGGGATTGAGTTGCAGAATCTTATTCGCAGCCCCGCGAATCTTGAACGCGCCGATCGGTTGCAGGCTCTCCGCCTTCAGCCAGATCTCCCTGCCCGTTCCAAACCCGGAGACGCCGGGAAACGCCGCACGCACCAGCGGCGTCTTCATCGCGATGGGTGCAATGCGCGCCGCCGCCGCGCGAATCGTCTCGATGGTAACGAGCACCTCTGTGCCGGTTTGCATGGCTCCTTCCGTTCTCTTACGCCGCGGTGCGAGTTATGCGCAGGCCAACCGCGCGTGCCGGCCGCCGTCGAATGGTGCGCCTGATTTTTTTGCCGTTTTGCTGCTCTGCCAAACGCAATTCATAAAGTTTTTGCAGATTGAGCCACAGCTCAGCCGAAGTGCCCAGCCATTGGCTGAGGCGAAGGGCGGTATCCGCGGTCAACGCCCGCTTCCCATTCAATAACTGGTAGATCCTGTTGGCTGGAACATGCAGGATTGTTGCGAGCTGGGGCGCGCTCATGTTCAACGCCTCAAGCTCGTCGGCAAGAAACCTTCCGGGGTGAATTGGATCACGAGCCATGATCATCCCTATTTGCCTTAGTCCCTTAGTCCCTCAGTCCCTTGTTCCCTGCTTTATTCGTACGCCAGCGCATCAATCGGATCCTTGCGCGCGGCCATCCACGCCGGATAGAGCGCCCCGCAGATCGATCCCACGAAGGCGATCAACGCTGAGCGACTGAGCCACGAAACGGTGATCTCGAAATTCATGGTCGGAAACATGTGTGCGATCAACGCGCGCGCGCCATACGTTCCGGCAATGCCCAGGATCACGCCCGCCGCCGACAGCGCCGCGGACTCGCGCAGCACCACGCCCACGATCGTAAATTTCGACGCGCCCATCGACTTCAAAACGCCAATCTCGCGCGTGCGTTCGAGCACCGCCGTGTACATGGACTGGAAAATCACCAAAAATCCGATGATCACGGCAATTCCTGTAATCACTCCCAGCGCCAGGTTGAATGCGGGAATCTTGCTCGGCGTCATCTGGTCGAGCCAACTATCTACCGTGGTCAGCGTGTTGTTCTCAAAGCCGCGCGTGGAGCGAATTTCCTGCATCACCAGTTCGTTGTTGGCCGGGTTGTCGCATTTGATGTAGAAAATCGACGCTTTCCCCTCCGCATCCACCATTTGCGCCATGGTGTCGATGGGAATCAGCTTGCGGCCGCCCTTGCCCTGCTCTACGATGCCCGAGACGCGGAAGGGATGGCCCATGATCGTGATGGGGTCGCCGAGGGCATAGCGCTTTCCTGTGACCGGATTCTTACTGTCGGCAAGCAGGTCATCGATGATGGCGTCGTTCGGCCCTTCGAATGGGCCGCCTTCGAGGAATTTGAAGGGCTTGAGCGCGGAAAATGTCGGGTAATCGATACCGTAGAGAATCTCCACGCTTCCGTTGGTCGCGATCTTCTGGATGGCAGGCGAAACCACCGCTACGTGGGGAATTTTCCGCAGCACTTCCGCGTCCCGGACGGGCATGGATGGGCTTCCCAGTCCGTTGAACAGGCTGGCATTCGAGGGCAGCAACATCAGGTCGGCCCCGATGCCGTTGGTGCGCCGGTTCTGGTCGTTCAGCATGCCCGTGAAAATGCCCACAATCGACAGAATCATAACGACTTCAATGGCCACGGCCAGCACGCTGATGACGGAGCGCAAGGGGCGATGCAGCAGATTGGCAAAAATCAGTTTGTTCATCTTCGAGCCGGATTTCGGGCGAGAAAAAGCCCCGAAAAGTCCGATTTCAGGGTAACAGCTTAGACCGCTTTCAGTTCTCAGTTATCAGCTTTCAGCTTTAGGCGCCTGCGGCCTTTCTTAGCTGACTACTGAAAGCTGAGAGCTTGTTCCCTGTTCCTGCTCCCTGTTCCCTATTGGGTACTCCCGCTTCCCATTCCATGCTTTGCTCCTTTACCGGAAACCCATCCCGGTTTATCGTGAAAGTGATTTCTATCCTGGGATTTGACCCGTGCTTTGGTCGCCGATGGGGAATTTTGGAGAAGACCTGCGCAAGGAGCGCTTGGCGCGCGGCGTTGCGCTGGAAGACATCTCGGCGGTCACAAAAATCACCCAGCGGCACCTGATCGCGCTGGAGCAGGAGAGATTTCGCCTGCTTCCCGGCGGCATTCTGAGCAAAGGCATTGTGCGCGGCTACACGGGCGCGCTCGGCCTCGATACACAGGACTGGACCGAGCGGTTTCTTCGCGCCTGCGACGCTTCGGGCCAGATGTCGGACGACGAGCGCGGCTGGACCACCTTTGCCTCGAACGTAGGCAAGGCGCGCCTCATGCAACGCGAAGCTATCGAGGTGCGCCTGCGCTGGCTCGGCGCCATCCTGATGTTGTTTGCGGTAGTCGCGGGCGGCTTCCTTGCCTTCCGATACTACGGCCTTCGTCAAGGCTGGTGGTCCACCTTGCTGCCCATGCGCGAGATTTCCGCAGCGTTCGACAGCACGTGGAACTGGACCTCGAATCTGTTCGCGCGCCTCCTCGCGTGGCTGCGCAGGTAATCACCCCTCCTTCATCCGAACCCCATCTTTTTCCGCGCCTTTTAGGGATCGGGGTGGCAACGCCAACTCCGCTCACCCTGCCGCTTGATCCAGCGTCTGCCGCCCCAACACATCCGTGCGTCGCGAAATTGCAGAATCGGGGTCCGCATTCGGCCGATGCGGGGATATAATTCAAACCACTGTGCTTCCCCGCACTCTCAAACCCATCCTAGCCATGCTGTTTCTGGCCGTTCCGTGCGCCTCGTGGTGTGCCTCAACGCCCGCAACACGGCCCGCGGCGCGGCAGCCGGACACGCTCGTCATCGGCGGGTTGGGACAGGGAACTGTGGAGCTGGGCGGCCTGTGGCAGTTCAAAACCGGCGACGATTCTGCCTGGGCAAGGCCCGGCTTCGACGACTCGCATTGGGAGCGGCTGCGCGTGGACCGCACCTACGGCAGTCAGGGGCATTTTGCCTACCACGGCTACGCCTGGTATCGCCGGCATATTGATTTTGCCGGGGCGGGAACTGGCCAGAAGGTTGCCCTCATCGTGTTTCCCATCGGCTCCTACGACGCCTGGGGCGGGCCCTACGAGATCTACTGGAACGGCGTGCTGGTGGGGCGCGAAGGCAAAATGCCGCCCGGCGCAGAATGGCGTTTTCGCCCGCCCCCGGATTCCTTTGGCCTCGGCGAGGCGCGCAGCGGCGTGCTGGCCATCCGCACCTGGATCCCGCCCCTGAAATTTATTGATACCGGCGGCGGAGGAGGGATTTACGTTCCCCCTCTGGCCGGATCGCCGCAAGCAGTGACGGCTGAGTTGGGGGCGCTCGATCATCAATGGCTGGCGGGTCGCCAGTTTTACTTCGACGAGAATCTGCTCTACGGGATTCTCGGAATCCTGGGCCTGGTGGCGTGGTTGCGCGACCGCAGTCTGAAGGCGCTGTTCTGGATGGCCATCTATGCGCTGCTGCAGCCGGTGCACGTCGTTCTCTATAACGCGCACCTGGGCCTGCCGCACCACTTTGTTTACGGATTCGACAATGTTATCGAAACGCTGTCGAACATCTCGCTCTGGTTTCTTCTGCTTTACCTGCTGGGTCTCGACGCGCGGCTCAAGCTCAGGCAATGGACATTCCGGCTGGCCGTCGCCGATCTCGCGATTGCACTGCTGGAATGGTTTGTCACGAGCCGTGACTGGGATACTCCGTTCGTTCTCACCTGGCAGATTGCGGACGCGGTGCTCTTTTTCATCACGACGGCAGCTTCGTTGTTTTCGCTGGTCCTGCTCGCCTATGGTGTGGGAAAGCGCGTAAGCTTCGCCAACTGGCTGGTGGCCGCATCGGCTTCTACGGTGTCGCTCATTGGATTCGTGCGCATCTCTTCGCTGGAAGGATCGCGCTTTACGCACATGCGCAGCGTGTACCTGATGGTCCAGCACCAGTTTTTTACCATCCACGGCAACTATTTCGACACCCAGAACATCGCCGTCACTTTGCTTCTACTCGCCATCATTTATTCCGTCTTCCGCTACTCAGCGGAGCAGACTCGGCGCAAAGGCGCGTTGGAGCAGGAGTTCAAAAGCGCGCAGGAGCTGCAGCGCATTCTCATTCCAGAGTCGCTGCCCGCGCTCAAAGGCTATGCGGTCACCAGCGACTACCGTCCGGCCCACGAAGTGGGCGGCGATTTCTTTCAGGTGATTGCACAACCGGCTGTTTCGGGTCTAGCTGGCGCGGCGCTTTTCGTGATCGGCGACGTAAGTGGAAAGGGGTTGAAGGCGGCCATGACCGTCTCGCTCCTGGTGGGCGCGGTGCGTACGCTTGCCGAACAGTCCAGCGACCCGGCGTGGATTCTCACCGGCCTCAATCGCCGCCTCGAAGGCCGCATGCAAAACGGGTTTGTCACGTGCCTCGTCCTGCGACTCGAAGCCTCAGGCAAATGCGTCGCCTCCAACGCAGGCCATCTGTCTCCCTTTTTGAACCATAAGGGGATGGAATTGGAGGAGATGAATTTGCCCGCGGCGCTTCCCTTGGGGCTGGTGCCCGACGTCCGCTACGAGAATGTCTCCTTCACGATGGCAGCCGGCGATCGTCTGACGCTCTACACCGATGGACTGCTCGAGGCCCGCAATAACGCGCGGGAGCTTTTCGGATTCGACCGTGTGCGCGATCTCATCGCGACAAGTCCCGACGCCGACGCCGCCAGCGATGCCGCCGTCGCCTTCGGTCAGGATGACGACATCACGGTGCTCACCGTGACCCGCGCAGCCGCCGGCGCGGACTCTGCCACGCTAACTCTCGCGACTGAGATCGCCCACGCGCCGGCGTAGAGCGGAAACCCAGGAAACAAGGCTGCGGCCGCAAGTCACATGCTCCTCGACGGCGCTCCAAAGGATATATGATGGCTGCAAGGAAGGCCGGACCAACCCGTGATCCGCAGAATCCAGATTGACAATTTCAAGTCGCTCGTCGGCTTTTCGCTCCCTCCAGCACCAAACGTGCTTGGCAAATTCACCTGCCTGATTGGCGCAAATGGCAGCGGGAAAACTACGGTATTGCAAACTATCGATTTCTTATCCCAATTGGTCAAGGGAAGGGTGCCCGAGTGGTTGCGCGAGCGCAACTGGTCCTCGCAAGAATTGCTCTCACAACTCGAGGTGGCCTCCGGCGAGTGCATAACGATAACCACCGAAATCCAGTTAGCCTCAACACTACCCCTGACCTGGAAATGCACGTTCAGTTGTGTCGATTCGTCAGTTCTAGAGGAATCAATTTGGGAGAATAATCAGTGTCTATTGCTTGCAAAGGACGGTTGGGTCTCATTCACATTGAGTGATCGTGAGAAGCAACTCAAGAACTCTGGACTGCGATTTTCTGGTTCCGCGCTTTCCATTCTTGCCGATGAAGATCTCCATCCTTCACTTTGCCTGCTAAAACGGTCATTCAGCGGTTACGTCGCAAATTTTGAGCTGGTTTCCACAATCAATCTGAAACAAGACTCATATCCCAGCCGGGAAATCGGCCCGAGAGGGGAGAATCTCCCCGGGTTCTTGCATGAAATTAGCGATGGGATCCGTCAACGCGTGTACACGGTGATGCGCGAGTTTTTCCCAAATGTAGGTGGCTTGCAGCGAGAAATCAAAAAAGATGATCTCGTCAGGTTGTCAATCTTTGAAAAGAATATGCGGGTATTATTGCCTACCGGGAGCGCCCTGTCGAATGGCATTTCATCACGACATTTCAGCGATGGGTTTACCCGCATTTTGGCAATCGTCGCACAGGTTGAGAGCTCGGCTACCCCAGGAGACGTGAATGCGCCTGACAGAATATTGCTCCTTGACGAGATCGAAAATGGCGTTCATCCAGAGACGATGGCAAAGCTCGTACAGTATCTGGCAACCGCCCCCGTCCAAGTGATTGCCACCACACACAGTCCACTGATACTGAACGATCTCACAGACGCTCAGGCAGGAGAATCCGTAATTGTGCTTTATCGTAATTCTGCAGGTAGGACACGCTCCTACCGATATTTCGACTTACCCTCGGCGAAAAGGAAGCTCGGCATACTTGGCCCCGGAGAGGTGTACGTCGATACCTCCATTGAGCAGATCGCGCGCGAGGCTGAGGAGATGGAACGTGGGACTTCCCAGGCTACCGGAGCGCCAGCGCAATGATTCTCGTTCTTTCCGGTGAAGGTCCAACCGACCTAGGAACTCGACGGCCCAACGAGACAGGAAGGGGGTTTGTTCCCGGTCCAATGGCTTGGATTGTAGATAATCTCCTTGCGCTGCCCGGCAAACTGAACTATTCCATACTCGAACTTCACGCGAACGGTGGCGATTGCGTTTGCTTTCTGAGTGAAACGGAGCTTTCAGCCCTTAAATACGGAAGGCCGCGTTTCTTCCCGCGCGAATCGGGCATGTTTGGGATCCAACCGTTCCGCGCAAACGCACATCAGTTAGGCAAGCACGCACTGGCCGTCGCACGCGAGCGAGGGGCCCCCGTGGTCGCAATTTTGTTCCGCGACTCTGACGGCACGAATTCGGCACCCAGGACATTATGGAAGGTCATATTCGAATCCATAAAGGCAGGTTTTCAATTGGCGGGGTTTCAATCCGGTGTTCCCATGGTTCCACGGCCAAAATCGGAGGCTTGGATGCTGTGCGGTCTTCTCAAGCGTGAGGACGCTGGAAGGGACTGCCTTTGGCTAGAAGAAGAGCCAGGCAATGACGCAAGCCCCAAAAGCCTGAAGCTCCAGTTGGCGAAACATCTCAATTGCGAGCCGACAGCGGATCAACAGGCGGAGCTGGTACGCGACGGAACGATAGACCCGGCGCTGATCGACCTGCCTAGCTTCACGGCCTTTAGCGCCGAACTCGATCGAGCCTACGCCCTGGCAGCCCAACCGCTCAACTGACGGAAGTCCCTTTCCACAGGCCACAACTCCCCATTCGCTGCAAGCCTTTGCCCCCGCCGCCCCGCCCCAATTACCATAGAAAAGATGCACTATCTTGCCTGATCCTGCCTTGTGGCCGCATCAGATTAAGCAAGTGGGAAGGAGCTTCGTAAATTGAGCGACCGTTTCTTGTTCACCTCTGAATCCGTTACCGAAGGCCATCCGGACAAAATTGCCGACCAGGTCTCCGACGCCATTCTCGATGCCTGCCTGGAGCAGGACCCCTACAGCCGCGTCGCCGCGGAAACCCTCACGGCCACCGGCCTGGTGGTTATCGCGGGCGAAATCACGACCAAGGCTTACGTGGACTTCCAGTCGCTGGTGCGCGGCGTGGTAGCCTCGATCGGCTACGACAACGCGCTCTACGGCTTCGACTCCAACACTTGCGCCGTGATCTCGTCCATCAACAAGCAGTCGGGCGACATCGCCCAGGGTGTTGACACCGGCGGCGCCGGCGACCAGGGCATGATGTTCGGCTACGCCTCCAACGAGACGCCGGAGTTGATGCCCGCGCCTATCTCGCTGGCCCACAAGCTCTGCCGCCAGTTGACCGCGGTGCGCAAGAGCGGCAAACTGCCCTACCTGCGCCCCGACGGCAAAAGTCAGGTCACGGTGGAGTACGACGAGACCGGCAAGCCCGCGCGCATCGATGCTGTTGTCGTTTCGAGCCAGCACTCCGAGTCCGTCAGCAACGAAGATCTGCACGCCGACATCCTCAAGTACGTGATTCAGGCCGTGCTGCCCGCCAAGTGGCTCGACGAGCACACCAAATATCACATCAATCCCACCGGCCGCTTTGTCATCGGCGGACCCATGGGCGACACCGGCCTCACTGGCCGCAAGATTATCGTGGACACCTACGGCGGCATGGGCCGGCACGGCGGCGGCGCCTTTTCCGGAAAAGACCCGACAAAGGTGGATCGCAGTGCGGCTTACATGGCCCGCTACATCGCCAAGAACATTGTCGCCGCGGGACTGGCGGATAAGGCTGAGGTCCAGTTGGCCTACGCTATCGGCGTGGCAGAGCCGGTTTCGGTTCTCGTCGAAACCTTCGGCACCGGCAAGCTGAGCGAAGCCAAGCTCACCGAGCTTGTCCGAAAGAACTTCTCGCTTACGCCCAAGGCCATTATCGAGAGCCTGAATCTGCGCCGGCCGATCTTCCAGAAGACCGCGGCGTACGGGCACTTCGGCCGCACCGAGCCGGAGTTCACATGGGAGGCGACCGACAAGGCCGCCCAACTGGCCGAGCAGGCCGGCGTGGCCGCGGCCGCAAAGTAACTCTGCACTCAAAGGACAAAGGGCGGCTGCTAAAGCAGCCGCCCTTTGGTTTTTGCGACACGCTGGCAAACCGTTTCGCGGTCCCCGCTCCCATGCCGTAGAATTCTTCCGGATGCTAAACCGTCTTCATAATTAGCGGAGAAACCGATGCGTCAATCTGCGATCGCTGTACTGCTTTTTGGCTGCGCTACCCTCTGCGCCGCGCAGAGCGGAGCCAACTGGACTTACGAAGGCAAAACCGGACCGCTGGTGTGGGGCCGGCTCGATCCCTCGTACCAGGCCTGCTCAAAAGGCCACCAACAGTCGCCGCTCGACATTCGCAGCACCCATCGCGACAAGAGCCTGCAGCCGCTCGAGTTCCACTACATGGCCGGGCCTATGACGCTTGAGAACACCGGCCGCGGCATCATTGCGCGCGTCGATCCCGGCAGCGACCTGGTGGCGAACGGCATTCGCTACCACCTCGTCGAGCTCGACTTCCACCACCCCAGCGAGCACCCCATCAAGGGCAAGCTCGCCGATATGGAGATCGATCTCGTTCACCGCAGCGACGACGGCAAGGTGGCAATTGTGGCCGTGCGCCTGAACCAGGACCGCGGGTTTCCCAACGCACTGCTGTCGAGCCTCTGGGCGCGCCTGCCCAAAGTGGCCGGCACCAGCGCCAAAGTGACCGAGCTGGTGAGCGCGGGCGGCCTGTTGCCGGAAGACCGCGGCTATTGGACCTACATCGGCTCGGAGCTTACGCCGCCCTGCGCCGAGGGCGTGCGCTGGTACGTCTTGGAAGAAGACCTGAGCATCAGCCGCGATCAATTTCGCGCCTTTGCTAATCTCTACAGAATGAACACGCGGCCCATCGAGGACCCGCACGGCCGCAGGATTGAATCCAACGAGTAAGAGGAAGGGCGTCTTGAAGAAAGTTTTGGTCGCAGCATTTTTCGCAAGCTTGCTGGCGATATTGGTTTCGCCCGGCCTACATTCCACTCCGCAATCGCCGGTTTCCGCGGCTCATCGGGCTGCATCCCCACGTGAAGTTACGCCTCTGGATTCCGGTTGGCTGTTCATACGCGAGGATGTCCAGGGAGCAGAGAAGACTGATTTCGACACCTCTAAATGGCAGGCAATAACGCTGCCCCACACCTACGATGCGGCAGATGGAGATGCGGGCGATCATTTCTATCGGGGACCGGGTTGGTACCGGCGCATCATCGCGATCTCCGCACTCGATCCCGCAAAGCGCACTTTCATCGAGTTCGACGGCGCCGCGCTAAGCACGGAGGTGTGGCTCAATGGCCGTTCCGTGGGACGGCACGACGGCGGTTTTGCCCGTTTCCGGTTCGATCTGACGCCCTATCTCTTGGCGGGCAAAAACGTCCTCGCCGTGCGCGTCGACAACAGCAGGAACGAGACCATTGCTCCTTTGACCGGAGACTTTGCCGTCTATGGAGGTCTTTATCGCCGGGTTCGCTTGATCTCGACGCGCGACGTGCATTTCGACATGATGGATTACGGCTCATCCGGCATCCAGCTTCACACGACCGGCATCGACAGCAATCATGCGGTTGTGAAGGCAACCGTGCGCATTACCAATGATTCGGCGAAGGACGTGGACGCAGAGCTTGTCGCCACCATCTACAATGCCAGCTACATTGCGGCGGCGACCAAAACCGTTCCAGTGAAAGTGCGCGCCGGCGCCACCATCGCCGTGGATTTCGAGGCCGGCGTTTCCCATCCGCATCTGTGGAACGGCGTGAACGATCCCTATTTGTACCAGGTGGATTTTGCGCTTGCCGGTTCGCGGAAAGAGAAGCTCGACAACATCGCCGTTCCATTTGGAATTCGCACTATCCAGATCACGCCGGAATCGGGCCTTCTGCTGAACGGCAAGCCCTATGCCGTACACGGCGTCGCCATCCATCAGGCCATGCGCCCCGGCCGCGGGTCGGCTGTGGACGACGCGGACGTGAAAGCCGATTACACCATGCTCCGGGAGATGGGCGCTACCGGTTTGCGCTTTGCGCATTATCAACATGGCCCAGCCGAATACGACCTTGCGGACCGCATGGGCTTTCTGGTGTGGACGGAAGTTCCCATGGTCGGCGATGCGGGCGACAGCGATGCTTTCCGCGCCAACATCACGCAACAGATGCGCGAACTCATCCGCCAGAACGTAAACCATCCCAGCGTGATGGTCTGGGGCCTGGGCAACGAGACCAAAGACGCTCCAGAGGTTTATAAGGCCCTGGCGGTTAACGAGAAGATCGCCCATGAAGAGGACGCTTCGCGCCCCACTACGTATGCGGCGTGCTGCGGAACTGCTGATGACCCGCGAACAAAATATTCCGATGTCATCGCCTATAACCAGTATCTGGGCTGGTATCGAGGCGAAATTGGCGATTGGAGTCAGTGGCTTGACGAGTTCCATCAGCAGAACGGCCACAAGCCAATGGCGATCAGCGAATATGGCTCCGGAGCCAGCGTTTCTCAACAGGAAGATCCGGTGCACCGTCCGGCCGCACGCGGCCATTGGCATCCGGAACAGTGGCAGGCCTTGGTGCATGAGGGCGCGTGGCGGCAGATCTCGGCAAAGCCCTATTTGTGGGCCAGTTTTCTGTGGGTGGGTTTTGACTTTCCCTCGACCGGGCGCGACGAAGGCGACCACAAGGGGCGTAACGACAAGGGCCTGATTACCTTCGATCGCGCGGTAAAGAAGGATGCCTACTTCTGGTACCAGGCCAATTGGACCGAGAAGCCGATGGTCTACATTACCTCGCGCCGCTATGCCGTGCGCTCCAATGAGGACGTCGAAGTGAAGGTCTATAGCAACCAGCCGGCAATCACGCTCAAGCCGAACGGCAAATCCATCGGCACTCTAAAAGTCGCTGGCCACATTGCGTCCTGGCAGGTGAAATTGCAGAAGGGACAGAACCGGATCGAAGCCACTGCAGGGCCGGCCAGGGACAATGTGGCATGGGAATACAAGCCGGGAAGCGTGCCGCCTGGTCCACCTGCCGACAACGCACCACCGCCTGCAACGCCCCAGCAGAAGTGAGGCGTTCCTTCGCAATCATTGGCGATTCCAACGCTGGAAGAGGTGGAGTGCAATCTCGCCGTTGCGCATTTCCGCGCTAACGCCCGTCAAATCGCGCACCAGGTAGTGGGCCGCGTCGAGCGATTCAGCCGGATGCGAGAAGGTGGTTGCCACCACGGTGCATCCCGCATCGCGTCCCGCCTGGGCGCCGGAAGCTGAATCCTCAAAGACCACACATGCTTGAGGCGCTACGCCGAGCAGCGCCGCCCCAGCCAGAAACGGCTCGGGATGCGGCTTGCCGCGCGTGACGCGGTCGGCGGTTACGAGCCGCGCGGGCACGGGAATGCCTCCCTCGGCCATGCGCAGGCGCGCCAGCCGATCCGTGGCGCTGGTGACCACGGTCCAGCGATCGGCAGGCAGAGCGGCCAGCAGGTCGAGCACGCCGGGGAGCACGGTGAGCTCTTCGTTGTCGGCGATTTCAATGTCTTCAATCACCTTGAGCTCTTCTTCGGGGTCCAGATCGGGCCGCAGCAGGGCAATGGTTTCCACCGCGCGGCGGCCATGCGCAGTCTCGCGCGCCAGAGCGGCGTCGACGCCCCGCAGATGCGCCCACGTAGTCCAACTGCGCTCCACCGACGCAATGGACGAGATGAGAATGCCGTCCATATCGAAGAGGATGCCTGTGCAATGAATCAAAACAGGGGAAGAAACGGGGGATGAAGCCATAGCTTCATTCTATTTTGTAGCGCGAGAAGTCCCTATCACGGTGAAATGGTCACCCCCGCATATAGCGTAGGTCTCTCGATCGGCGGTCGTTTGTAGCGCCGGTCTCCAGACCCGCACATACCAGTCGACCAAACAGTCGCTGAGCGGAATCTGCCATAAACTACCGCGGCTTTGCAGCCACCTGCTTCGGCGCGGCGAAGCTGACCACCGGCGGGTCGCCGAAGGTCACTGTCGCCTGCACGGATTGTTTGCGCCTGCCGGTGGAGACGAGGCTCTGATCGAGCGTGAGCCCGCCGTTGGCGATCGTGGCGTCACCAGTCCAGTTGTCGAAGCGGCCCAGCGCCGCAGGAACGGGCTCCGCCTTCGAGGACTCCGAAGGCTGGTTGCCGATGGCTCCGCGCCGGCACTCGAAGTGCAGCGCGCCGTGGGCCGAGGCAACGAGATCTTCGCCGGTGTAGCCCACAAGCTCGATCTTGCCGTTGCCGTTCAACGGAGTCCCGGTCCAGCGCAGGCCGAGCAGGGCGCCGATAGCAGTGGCATCGAGCTTCTGGAAATCGCCTTCGAAGCTGTAGGCAGGCTTGGCCTGATCGGAAGCCGGCTTTACCAGCGATCCGCCAAGATGAATGCTGCCGCCAAAAAGGCCGGCGTCAACGTTGGTAATCTCCACGCTCTTGGGCAGCACACGCACAGAGGCCGACACGTCCTGGAGCGTGACGGGGCCGAGAGCGAGCGAGTCCGCTTCGACTGTGCCCTCAAGCGCGGGCCAGGGCGGAGATGCGGCGGGATGGAAGCGATTTATCAAATCCGACAGCATCGTAGTTTTTTCTTTCGCGCCCAGCAACGCGGATTCGAGCGTGGCCGCATCAAGTTCGTTGAACTGTAACTGGAACTCGACAGGGCAGGGCTGCGGCTCGACAAGCTCAGCCGGGCAGCGAAGGGGCACGCTGAGGCTGACACTTCCCTTCACCGGTCCGTAAGAAAAATCCACCGGGTCCCAGCGCAGGTTCGCGCCGTCCAGATGCAGGGTGGCCTCGGCAATCTGCACATGACTGGCCAGAAAATCGGCCTTCCAGTTGGCATTATGCAGCGTCACGGTTCCCGTGAGCGTGTCGGTGGAGGGGATTACGTCGGCGCTGGCAGACGGCGATGTCGCAGGCGCAGGCATTTCTTGCGGGGCTGTCGGAGCCAATGCGCTCGCCGTGTTGACGGTGGGAAGAATCTCTTCCGGTATCCAAGGGCCGGCCGCGACCAGGTCCACAGCCATGGGGTCGCCGGCCATCGCGGAAAGCACCTGCGATTGCGGAATGCCGGCGGCGTGGGCCAACTCGCGGGCGCGCGCGAAACTCGCCGGGCCGCGCACGCCCACCTGGTAGCCGGAGAGCGAGAAACGCAGGCTGAACACGAGGGGCGTTTCGCCGCCTGCGGGAATAGCCACGGTTCCGGTGAGTGCTGAATCCGAGGCATGCTGGGCTGCGGAAGGCTCGAGCGTAAGTTTGGAGGCCTGCACGGGATGGGTGAGGCCGGCGCCCGTCAGAACCAGGTCCGCGACCGTGAGGCTGCCGGTAAACGGGCCGGTCGGCTCTGTATCGACCTCGAGCCCGTGAGTCGATTTTGCGAGCTTCTTTGCGGGCTTGTCTGTGGGCTCCGCCGGCTGTGCAACGCTGCCCGTGCCGGCGGCGTAGACAATTTTTCCACTGACGGTGCCGCCGGCCTCGAGGTCGGGATCGAAGCCACTGCGCAATGTGCGCAGCGCGTCCAGTCCGGCCGCGACTGGGACACGATCCATTTCCACGGTGAACTGCGCAGGCGTGTCGAGGCCGAGTTTTTCGCCGCTGAGGTGGAAGCGGCCGTCGCCCAGGGGCGAATCGCAGGCCAGATTCTCCAGCATGCGGCGCGTGTGGTGATACACGAAGGCGCAATTGGCGTCGAAGTCCATGGGCGCGGCGGGGGCAAACTCGGCGCGGTGCACACCCGACGCGCGCAGGCGCATGGCGATCTTCGCGGCATCGGCGGTGCCGTCGATTTGCAAATCGCCGGTAAGGTCGCCGCGCCAACCGGGATCGGAACCGGCGATGAGGCGCGCGAGCTGGCTGAGTTGCGCCTCGCGCCAGTCGAGGTCGACATGCACCGGCATCTGGCGCAGAGCGGGCGCGGAGCGCACACTGGCCTCCATGCGCACCACGCCGGTCTCTTCCTGGTAGAGGCTCACGTCGGTGCGGGCGGGCTGGCCGCGCAAGCGAATGCGCCACTCCCCGGGACTCGCCTGCCACAGCGAGATGTCCGCGTTGAGCAGCGAGAAGGGCAGTTTTTCCGCGCCGTTTTTGAAGTTGATGCGCGAGTTCGTGGCCTCAAGCGACGGCAGCCGCGGGCTGTGCGCGCCGCTATCGGCCGATGCGTTTGTAGGCGCGCTGCCCCCGCCAATCGGAACGCCCGTCTGCGCGGCCGCGGTGCGGAAGATGGGATCGAGGTTCCATTGCCCCGGTCCGGCGCGCACCAGGTTGAGGCTGGCTTCGTCCACGCTGATCTTGTCGATTTCAAGCTTCCCGCGCCACAACGCCAGCAGGCGCAGCGAAGCGGTGACCTTGGTGGCATGCAGCACCGGTTCGGCGCCGTAGGCGGGATCTTCGGCAACACTCAGGTCGGAGAGCACAAAGCCGGGCCAGGGCAAAAGACGCACTTCAACCGAGGAAAGCCGCACTGGCCGCCCCAGCGATTGCGCGATGAGGTGCGTGATCTGGCCCTTGTAATGGTTGACGCTGATGAGCGGAGGCACCACCAGCGCCAGCACCAGCACCGCCAGGATGGCCAGAGCTGTCCGCAGCCGGGCGTACAGTTTTTCTTTGCGGTCAGCGCCGTTTGTCATTGCGTTCCACGGATCATTCTAGCTGCTGAGGAGCGGCTATCACCTGCATGACGGCGAAGTTGGTATATTTCCGTCATGCTTAACGTCTTGATTCAAAGTGCCATCCCGCCCAGGGGGCATGGCATTACCTCGATCCTTGGCCATCTGGGAGCATTTGGACTTTTCTTCGTTGCGATCCTCGATAGCTCTCCTCTGCCAACATTTGGCGGTCCCGACCTCTTGACGGCAATTCTCGCTGCGAGGCAAACCGAAGCATGGTGGGAGTTTGCGGCAGTTGCAACCGCGGGATCGGTGATTGGAGCCTACTTGACGTTCAGAATCGCCCGCAAGGCGGGATCTGCTTATCTGCACAGCAAGTTTGGAAATCGGAAGGTGGACTCCATGCTCCATTTCTTCCAAAAATGGGGCACCGGCGCGCTGGTCGCGTCAACGGCGATACCATTTCCCTTCCCCACAAGCTTGTTGTTCGCTGCGGCAGGGGCTTCAAAATACAGCGTCACGAAATTTCTAACGGTGGTGACCATTTGCCGCGGCGCACGGTACACACTTGTCGCCATCGTAGCCGATCGCTACGGACGCCGTTTTCTCCGCGTGTTACTCCACCCGACCCAGCATTGGGGCTGGTTGCTGCTCTTCGCGGCGCTCATCGCCAGCGTAATCCTGGCTGGGGTCATGCTGAATAAACGACTCGCGGCCACGACCACCGCTTGAACATGCGGCGAAAATCTGTAGCGCCGCGTCAGAATTTGTAGCGCCGCGTCAGAATCCGTAGCGCCGCGTCAGAATTTGTAGCGCCGCGTCAGAATTTGTAGCGCCGCGTCAGAATTTGTAGCGCCGGTCTCCAGACCGGCTGTAGCGGGGGTCTCCAGACCCCCGCACGCCATGCCGGCGGTTGAAAATGGCCCACCATACCTGCCGTCGAATCGTCTGCGAGAAATGCGGCTAGTTCGGCGCCTCCCAGTCGTCCGTCGCGGTCTTGCCGCCTTTGGCGTAAGTGACCTCGATGGTCTGGTAATCGAACGTAATCACCTCGTTGCCGCCCTCATAGCGAATGCTCGCGACGGTCGCGTTAGTGAGCACAATCTTCTGGGCTGTCTTCGCGTCCCCGGAGCCTCCCTCGAAGAAAATCGAAACTGTCTTCAGTGTCTCATTTGAATTCAGCGCCGTGGCCAGCTTGGGCGACGCCGCATCCAGCTTTCTGGTGACGGTGATGGTGGAGTGCATCCGTTTGCCGGCGGGCACGCCGCTCCCCATTGGAGCGTTGCGGACGACGCTGACCAGCGGGATTTTATCGACCGTACCAACGCTCCTGATGGGCCCTTGCTTGGCGCCCGTCACCGTCATGTATGCATTGACCGCGGCCATGGCCGGCACTGCGCCCAGCAGCGCAGAGGCCACACCGCAGAGCACAAACAAACGTCCTCGATGAACGATTCGCATGGTAAACCTCCTTCTGTTTTCAATCCGGGGGAAGCTATGAAGCGGGGCCCGCTGATTCGCGCCGTTAATTCGCAATTGCTACGACTGGTTTTGGTGGCGCCGACTCGAGCCGGCCTGCGCAGGATGACATTTACCTACTCCTCCACCGAAGCCGGAATCTCCATTTTGGTTGTCCGGCGGCGACAGTATATCGCCAGTTGCCGCGGCTCGATACCTTTTTTCTGCGTGCGTTCGAGAGCGA